>NZ_CP104007.1:892500-1192500 GCF_029201545.1 Devosia sp. FJ2-5-3
ATGGTCCGTGTTAGGCCTCCCCGTCCCAAACAGTTTTGAAAGCTCATCCTTGGACCCGCCGGTGTGCGGAGGAGATGCTTGCCGATGTGAGCATGCCCACGGGCCTCTGAGCCCCGTGCGGCGGAGGCGGGCTCCAAAGGCGGACGCGATGCGTCCGACTTTAAAGTGGGAGTGGCGGTGCTGCGGTGAGGGCGGGGCTCCGTTCCCTAATTGGGCAAAGCCTGGCCATCGGCGTCGAAGAGCACGGCGTTCCTGACTTCGGGATTGAGGTGCAAACTGTCGCCCAGCGCTACCTGGAAGTCGCCGCCGAGCCCGACCACGACGGCCTTGCCCGAGGCCAGCCGCAGATTGACGATGGTTTCATTGCCCAGATGCTCGACCAGGGTCACCGTCCCGGTGATGGCGCCCTGTTCGGCGGGAAGCAATTGATGCGGGCGGGTGCCGAGGGTCAGGGCGCTGCCGATCTGCAAGCCGTCGGTGGCGACCGGCACGGACACTGCCTTCATGTCCGGGCCGGAGACGGTGACCGTCCCCGCGCCGATGGCATCGATCTTCACCGCGATGAAATTCATCTTGGGCGAGCCGATGAAACCGGCGACGAACAGATTGGCCGGGCGGTGATAGAGCTCCAGCGGCGAGCCGACCTGTTGCACCACGCCGCCATTGAGCACGACGATCTTGTCGGCGAGGGTCATAGCCTCGACCTGATCATGGGTCACGTAGATCATGGTGGCGCCGAGATCCTGATGGAGCTTGGAGATTTCCATCCGCATGTCCATGCGCAGCGACGCGTCGAGGTTTGATAGCGGTTCGTCGAAGAGGAACACTTCGGGTTCGCGCACGATGGCGCGGCCGATGGCGACGCGCTGGCGCTGGCCACCCGAAAGCTGCGCCGGCTTGCGATCGAGCAGATGCTCCATCTGCAGGATGCGTGCGGCTTCGCGGATCCTGGCGTCGCGTTCGTCCTTGGGCGTCTTCTTGATGCGAAGGCCAAATCCAACATTGTCGTAGACGGTCATGTGCGGATAGAGCGCGTAGGACTGGAACACCATGGCGACGCCGCGATCGCGCGGCTGCATGGTGTTGACCACCTTGCCCCCGATGCTGAGCTCGCCGCCGGTGATATCCTCGAGCCCCGCGATCATGCGCAGCAGGGTGGATTTCCCGCAGCCGGACGGGCCAACGAAGACGACGAACTCGCCGTGTTCGATCTCAAGGTTGACGCCCTTGATGACTTCAACCTTGCCATAGGTCTTCTGCAGGTTCTGTAGGCTCAGTCCGGCCATGATGTTCTCTCCCTTTCCGCTCAGACCCGGGCGCCGGGCGGCAGCTTGTCGAGTTCGGTATGCAAGAGGCCGTCGGCATCGACGCGCACCGGGATGGGGTCTGACACCTGACCGATGAACGAGCCATCGGCGGCGTCATGGAGGAAACCCATGAACACCAGGCCTGCGTCGGTTTCGACAATCTTGCCGGCATAGCGGCTGCCCTGGGCGCCATCGAAGAAGGGGCCGGGCGCCACTTCCCAGGGGCCGAACGGATCGTCGGCCATGAGGTAATGCGAGCCGCGTACCGGTGTTTCCGGATTGAGTTTCCTGTAGGCCTCGGACCAGTGCGTGCCATCGGTGCAGAACAGCATGTACCATTTGCCGTTGACCTCGAAGACCTGCGGCACCTCCATCTGGCCGAACATGCCGCCGGCATAAACCGGGGGCTGAAGGGTCCAGCTGTAGAGATCGGGGGAGGTGGCAAAGCCGATGCTGCCGCCGGCATTGGGCTCGGCAATGCCGGGCTTGCGGGCGACGAAATACATGATCCAGCCCTCGCCCTGGGGGTTCTTCATCACCCAGGGATCGCGGAAGGCCCGGTCATGCCAGTGTCCCGGGGTGTATTCTTCATAGTCCGGGCCCGAAATATCTAGCGCCAGTCCATCACCGACGCGGGTCCAATTGTGGCCATCGGTGGAGGTGGCGTGGCCGATGCGCTGTTTCATGCCCTCTTCGGCGTGTTCGGTGCCGGTGTAAAAGAGATGCCAGAGGCCGGTGTCGTCGCGCAGGGTGGAGCCGGTCCAAGTGGTCCAATCGTCCCAGGCCGTCGGTGCAGCAGGGGCGAAGGTCGTGCCCAGATGGGTCCAGTTGATCAGGTCCCTGGAGATTGCGTGGCCCTGGGTGACATTGCGATGGCGCATGTCGGGATGGGCCAGGGTGTTGTCTGCCTGCAGGAAGTAGACGTGGTAGTCCTCACCATCGCGATAGGTCCAGAAATCCCAAATCCATTTGTCTTTAAGTGCGAGAACCAAGGTCGTGTCTTTCTAGCTGGAAGTGTCAGCCCTTGATGCCGGTCGAGGCGATCGAGGTGATGAAGGCGCGTTGCAGGAAGAGATAGAAGGCGAGAACGGGCAGGGTGATCATGGACAGATAGGCCATGACTTCGCCCCAGGCGGTGTTGAGCTGGAAGAAGTATTGCAGGCCCACCATGACCGGTCGGAACTGCTCGGATTGGGTCACCATGAGCGGCCAGAGATATTGATTGTACATGGCGAGGAATTTGAGGATCGCGGCCGTGGCAAAGACCGGCCCGGCGATCGGCACGATGACCATGGAGTAGATCTGGAACCAGATGGCGCCATCGAGGCGCGCTGCCTCGATCAACTCCTTCGGCAAGTCGCGAAAGAACTGCACGAAGAGGAAGATGGTCAGCGCGTCGGCGAGGAAGGGCACGATCTGGACGTGATAGGTGTTCAGCCAGCCCCAGGTGATGCCATTGCCGCCGATCCAGGGGAGCGAATTGACCACCATCAGCATCGGCACGGCGATGGTTTCGAACGGCACGATCAGCGTCGCGATGATGATCGACAGCACGATCTCCTTGCCCCGGAACTCGAGGAACACGAAGGCAAAGGCGGCCATCGAGCACAGGAACAGCGACCCCAGCACCGTCAGCGTGGTGACGAAAATGGAATTGAAGACAAAGAGCCCCACCGGCGCGCGCCGGAAGGCGGCGAAATAGTTGTCGAGGGAAATGTCGCCGACCGGCAGGAAGGCGCGGAACGAGGATGTATCGCGCAGCAATTGCAGGTCCGGCTTGAACGAGCTCACCACCATGAAGACGATGGGGAAGACGAAAACCAGTGCGACAAGGATCAGCAGCAGGTATTTGAGACTGGTCTTGAGGCTTTGATTGGGCGACGTGACAGCGGCCATTTCCTAGCGCTCCCGGGTGAGGTAGCGCTGGACCATCGAGATCGTGAGCACGATGAGGAAGAGCAGCACTGAGATGGCGGAGCCACCGGCGATGTTCTGTTGCCCATATCCGCGCTGCACGGCCTGGAAGACCAGCGTCTGGGTGGAATCGAGCGGCCCGCCATTGGTCATGACGTCGATCTGGGAAAAGAGCGCAAAGGCCTGCATGGTGATAACGACGAGGATCAGGACGGCGGTGTTGCGCAGCCCAGGCCAGGTGACGAAGCGGAATTTCTGCCAGCTCGAGGCGCCCTCGATGTCGGCGGCCTCGTAGAGCGTCAGCGGAATATTCTGGAGGCCGGCCAGCCAGATCACCATGTGGAAGCCGACCGCCTGCCAGATCGACATGACGATGATGGCCCACATGGCCGTATCGGGATTGCCGAGCCAATCGACAGGCTGGAAATGCCCGAAAGAGAGAAACTGCAGCAGATTGTTCAACAGCCCGCTGCGCCCGTCATAGATGAAGCGCCAGAGGAGGGAGACGACGACAATCGAGACCACCACCGGCATGAAATAGACGGTGCGGAAAATATTGATGCCACGCAGCTTCTGGTTGATCATCAGCGCCAGCAGCAGGGCAATCAGGGATTGCAGGGGCGCGACAACAGCCACGAAGAACAGCGTATTGGTCAGCGCCTTCATGAAGACGAGGTCGCGCGCCAGCACAAGGACCCTGGAATTGCCCCAGTCCCAGCCGAACCATTCGCGCATGCCGTTGAGGTGCTGGAAATCGGGATTGTTGCGGGTGAAATCGCGCACGCGCGGATAGCTCAACTCGCCGCTTTCGCTAACGAGAAGGCTGCCGTCCGCTGCCGTTTCAGGCTCCAGCACCAGCGTGCCCATGCCCAGCAATTGCTCGAAATTGGACGTGCCCACGAATTGCGTCGGATTGGGCGAGATCAGCCGCTGGTTGGTGAAGGAGAACCAGAAGGCCAGAAGGAACGGCACGATCAGGAACAGCGTGATCAGCACGAGGGCCGGGCCGCTCATCAGCCATCCGGCCAGCGTATTGGACTGTAGCGATTTGGTCTGACTGGGGCGCATGTGCGACTGCCTTTAAGACGGGCCGGGAGGCCGGCCCGGATGATCCGGGCCGACCGTGGTCAGGAGCGGGCGACTAGTTGGCCACCGCGTAATTGTTGTTGCGGGCGATATCGGCATTGATGGCGTCGGTTGCCGCGTCGAGGGCGTCGACGACATCGGCGCCATTGGCGATGTCAGACAGCGCCTTGCGGAATTCGAGCGCTTCGAAGACATAGCCCGGGGTGACCGGACGCAACATGGCCTGGGCTTCGGAGAGGCCGTAGAAGACTTCGAGGGCGCCGCCGGGCGCGTAGTTCTTCGTCAAAGCGGCGGCTTCGGCGGTGGCGGGAACCAGGCCGATGGCATCGGAGAAGGCCGCCAGATATTCCGGCTTCAGGGCAAATTCGATAAAGGCGCTGGCGCCCTCCGGATTGGCCGATGTTGCGGACACGCCGAACTGCCAGGATGCGCCGCCGATCTTGGGGCCGTTGCCGAAGTCGGGGGCCGGCAGGAAGAGCACGTCATCGCCAAGTGCGTTAAGCGTATTCACGGCGACCCAATTGCCGTTCCACTGCAGGGCGTAGTCGCCATCAATAAAGCCGGTCTCGTGATCGGCCATGTCCTGGCTGGTGCCGGGGACATATTCATTGGTGAACAGGCTCTGCCACCATTCGCCAAAGGCGATTGCCGCGTCGCCATTGAGGGCGCCTTCAGCGGTTTCGTAGGTGGTGCGGTCCACCATGTCGCCACCAAAGCTCCACAGGAACGGCCCGAACGCATAAGGGTACCATTCACCCTGGTCGGCCATGCCCAGGTTCAGCGGATATTCGAATTCGCCGGAGGCCTTGAGCGTTGCCAGGATCTCGTCGAACTCTTCGCGGGTCCAGGGTTCCTCGAGGGTTGGGACGCGGATGTCGAATTTTTCGAGCGTCGACTTGCGGGCATACATGGCAATCGCCGCATCCCAGAGTCCGACCGAATAGACCTCGCCGTTATATTCGCCAATGGCGCCGGGCAGGAAGCCATCAAGCGCGCCTTCGGAAAGCTGCAGCGGCTGCATATAGCCGGCCCAGGCCCAATTGGGCATGACCGGGCCATCGACGTCGATAATGTCGGGAAGGTTGCCGGCCACGGCAGCGGCGACAACGGAATCGTTGTAGGCGGCCTGCGGAAACTCCTGCAGTACGACCTTCCAATCGGCCTGGGATGCGTTGAAGTCATCAATGATGCCGACCAGGATTTCACGCTCAACCGGGTTGCCGGCGCCGTGGTACCAAAAGCTCAGTTCCGTCTGAGCCATGGCGGCGGTGCTCATGGCGGTCGTTATCGCAAGGCTGGCTGCCAGAATGCGCAGGGATGTCATGTGTCTTTCCTCCGTGAATGCAAATTGGTGACATTGTCGTCACGCGTCTGGACGCTTCCGCGCCAGGCGACCGGTGCCGAGACCAGTTCGCGGTTCGGCTCGTTAGGTTTGGTGGCGCCGTTGATGAGGCGCAGCAGCTTGTCGGCGGCCCTCGCGCCCATTGCTGCGTATGGCAGCTCGGCGCTGGTCAGGCCGGGATGAAGGTGCTCGGCGATCATGCGGTAGTCGTCGTAGCCGGCGACTGACATCTGCTGCGGAATGGTGATGCCGCGTTCCCGCAGCAGGCCGTAGACACGCATGGCCATCTTATCATTGGCGCAGCAGATGACCGTCGGCTCGGCCCGCAGGACGCGGTCGAGCGCGTCCCAGAGAATGTCGAATTCATTGGCGGCAATGGGCAGCGCGCCGACCTGGACCAATTGCTCGTCAAAGGCAATGTCGTTGGCCTGCAGCGCCCTTGCGTAGCCGTCGACGCGCAGGCCGGAGGCAATCTGGCTCTCGGGCAGGGTCAGGTAACCGATGCGGCGGTGGCCGCGCCGGATCAGGCCATCGACGAGCGCAAATTGTCCGCCCTCGTCGTCGGGCAGGATGGCAGGGGTGTCATCCGCGTCAAAGCAATTGACCAGAACGATGGGCAGGTCGCGCAGATTTGCCGGAAGCGTGACTTCGCGGTGGTATTCGGCGACATAGAGAATGCCCTCGACCCGGTGTTCGCGGAACGTCTGCAGCAGCGCTGGAATGCGGTCGGCCTGGCCGCCGCTGTCCGCGATCAGCAAGGTGCGATTGCTCTGGCCGATAACGCGCTGCGCGCCCTGGACGAGATAGATTTCAGGCAGGCCGGTGTCTTCGAACTGGTGGGTGGTGCTGATGGCGCCGGTAATCATACCGATCAGGCCCGAGCGCTGCGAGCGCATGGCCCGGGCGGCGCTCGAGGGCGCGTAATTGAGCGCGGCCATCGCCTTTTCAACGGCCTCACGTGTCGTCTGGTTGACCGGGGCATCCCCGTTCATCACCCGGCTCACAGTCTTGGGTGAGACACCTGCGGCTTTGGCGACGTCATAAATTGTGGCCATGCGTTCCTCCTTCGGTCGAGCTGTTCTTTACACCTCGCGCCTCCCGCGTGCGTGCAATCCAGTCGACCACGATGTCCGCGGCGCTTTGTGACACCGATGTCATGACATCGGTGTCATGTATGCATTTATTTTCCGCCCGGAGTCAATCCCCTCGATTTTCCTGAAAATGACGGCAGCAATCTAAGGTGTGAGATGCGCGTTGCCGCAGGGAATTTCCCTGCGGGACCAAGAGTGGTCCGCGCTGTTGCATCAGGCGGGATCGACGCGCCGCCTCTCTTTTGTGGGAGGTTTGCATGGCGCAAGACCATGGCGCCTGAAGGCGTCCGACGAAAGTGGTAGAGGCGCTTGACAGGCTATGAAATCGATCCCATGCTGGGTGGGATCGATTTCATAGCGCGCCTTGGGAGGGGAGCTGCGATATGGCGACCATCTCCGATGTATCGAAACGCGCGGGTGTTTCCCGGTCGACCGTGTCCCGGGTCGTCGCCGGCAATGGCTATGTCTCCAGCGAGAAGCGACGGGCGATCGAGCTGGCGATAGCGGAGCTTGGCTATCGTCCCAATGCCATGGCGCAGGCCCTGCGATCCAACCGTTCAAACGTCATCGGCGCCGTCATGGTGGATATCGGCACGCCTTACTTTGCCAATATCGTCTATGGCGTCCAGCGCAGCATCCGCCCGGCCGGCAAGTCGCTGATGGTATCCTCTGGCTATGCCGACCAGGACCAGGAGGCGCGGGCCATCATCGAACTCGTCGACCGCTCCTGCGATGGCCTCGTGCTCTATCTCGAGCGTCCCATGCGCGCCGACGCCGTCGAAATCCTGCGCAAGGCCCGCATCCCGGTCGTATCCATCGGGCACGACCATTGTCCCTTGTCGGGTGGAAAAGTGCTTCTCGACAATTTCGAAGGCGCGCGCGCAGCAATGCGGTACCTGCTCGAACAGGGGCATCGCAAGATCGTCTATCTCTCGGGAGATCTGGGGATCGGCGACGCGATCGATCGGCTCAATGGCGTGGAAGCGGGGCTGGCCGAGTTCGGGCTGTCGCTCGACGATATCGAGATCAGCTCCGGCCTCTTTCATGAAAATTTCGGCTATGCGGCCGGTCGCAACCTGTTGAAGCGCCGCCGCGACTTCACGGCCGTGTTTGCCGGCGCCGATGTCATCGCCGCCGGCCTCTACATGGCCCTGGGCGAGGCCGGGCTTTCCGTGCCGGACGATGTGTCCGTCATCGGCTTTGACGATGGTTATCACGCCCAGTTCATGGCGCCCCCGCTCACCACCATCAGGCAGAAGCCGGATCGGCTGGGCGATTTGGCTGCCGAACATCTCCTGACCTTGCTGGCGGACCCGGAAACCGGGCCGTTGCAATCGCTGGTGCAGACCCAACTCGTGGTGCGCTCCAGCGTGGCTGTGCACCCACCAGAAGTGGAGGTTGTCTAGCCAAGACGCCGCGTCGGCAAAAGCCAACGAAACGGCATCGTTCACCGTGAGACCTGTCTCACCAACACATTCTCGAGGAGGAGAATACAAGTGGAGGGAATAAAAATGAACAAGGTGAGACGTTTCGCCATGGCGACCGTCGGTTTGGCGGCGCTGGGTCTGAGCCTGCCGGTCCTCGCCCAGGACAATCCGGTCATCCTGCGGCTGCATGTGCTGGACAGCGACGCATTCGTCGAAAACTTCAATCCCAACAATCCGACCATGCCGCAGCAGATCGTGCGCGATTTCGCCTACGAGCCGCTCTGGATCGACAATGTCTGGAATCCAGGAAACGATTTTCCGGCGCTCGCGACCTCCTATGAGATCGCCGAAGATCTGATGTCGATCACCTACAAGCTGCGCGAAGGCGTGCAGTGGAGCGATGGCGAGGCGTTCAACGCCGACGACGTCGTGTTCACCTTCGAATACGCCAAGGCCCATCAGGATTATCCGATGGGGATCGACGTCTATGTGGAGGCGACAAATACCGGCAGTATCGTCAGCGTGGAAAAGATCGACGACCATACGGTCAAGTTTAACCTCAAGGTGCCGGATTCGCTGGCGCGCTACGCCATCGGCGGCATCTACACCTTGCCAGAGCATATCTGGGCCGACGTGGATGACCCCAAGAATTTTGCCAATACCAAGCCGGTCGCCACGGGCCCCTGGACCGAAGTGGCCAATTTCAGTCGCTCGTCGGTCGATTTCTGTCGCAATGAAACCAGCCGCTACAATGAAGAAAACGCCATAGACTGCCTGCGTTTCCTCCAGCTCAACGGCAATGAACAGATCATCGCGTCCATGTCCGCAGGCGATGTCGACTGGTTGGGGACGGGGCTGACCGATCCGGAAATCACTTTCAAACCGCAATCGGAATTCAACAATTACTGGTTGCCGCCCGGTGGTGACGTGAACCTGCAGATCAATACCACCAAGGCTCCGTTCAACAATCTGGAATTCCGCAAGGCGCTGTCGGTCGCCATCGATCGCGAGACAATTGTCGATATTTCAACGTTCGGGCTGACCAGCCATACGCGCTTTCCTGTCGGTACCGGGGAGGCCTATGCATCCTGGTTCAACGAAGAGGCGCTCGAGCCCTATACATGGCTGATGCAGTATGATCCCGATCGGGCGGCCGAGTTGCTCGACGCCGCCGGGTTCGTGGACGCCGATGGTGACAATTGGCGCGACAATCCCGATGGCACGCCGATCCAGTTCGATATCAACATTCCCAATGGCTGGACCGACTGGATCAATACCGGGCAGACGATTTCGGAAAACCTGCAGGACGTCGGCATCAATGCTAGCGTCCGCACCATGGACCAGGGCGCCTGGAACGATCAGGCCCGCACCGGCGATTTCGACAGCTACATCATGTGGACCAATGGCGGGGCGACGCCATACAACACCTACAATCCGATGTTCAATCCGCGGAACATGGAAAAGGGCCGCGTCGACTACCAGGCCATGCACCAGATGCGTCTGCCTGAAATCGAAGAGGCGCTCCAGGCCTTCCGCAGCACAGCCGATCGCGACGAGCAGATGGTGCATATGAATACCATCCACACGACCATCGCCGAAAACCTGCCGGTCATCGGGCTCTTCGCCAACCCGACCTGGTACGAATACTCGACGCGCAATTTCGAGGGCTGGGTGACGGCGGAAAATCCCTTCGTCCGTCCCACCGTGCATGAAGGCACACGGGAGCGCGTCATCCACGCTCTCGCGCTGAAGCCAATCGCCCGATAGCCGTTCAGCCACGGCATTCGCGGCTCTTGTCTCCCGGGGGGAGGGTCGGGGTGGGCATCGTTCCCTTTGGAACGGCCCACCCTGGCTCCCCCGAGCGAGAAGGGCGGCGAGCGCCGTTGCTGCGGTCCGGCCCATTCGGAGGAAGCGCAATGATCTACATCCTGCGGCGTGTCGCCTTTTACCTGGCGGCGTTCTTCGTTGCGGTGACGCTCAATTTCTTTATTCCGCGCGTCATGCCGGGCGATCCTTCGGCGCGGATCATCGCCTCTTTCCAGGGGCGGTTGAACGAAGCGCAGGTGGAGGCCATCCGCGCATCCTATGGAGCGACAGGGTCCCTCTGGGAGCAGTATGTCGGCTATGTCCTGCAGGTGCTGCGCTTCGACTTCGGCATCTCCACCGTCCAGTTCCCCGAACCCACGTCGTCGCTGTTGTTTTACGGCGCGACCTGGACGCTCGTTCTGGTTGGCATCGCCATAACCTTCGCCTTCCTGATCGGCACCATGATGGGCATCCACGCGGCCTGGAACCGCGGCGGGTTTTTCGACAGCGTGTTCACCCCGCTCAATGTCATGCTCAATGCCTTTACGCCGGCGGTGGTGGCACTGTTGCTGTTCTATGCGTTTTCCCTTGAGCTCAAATGGTTTCCGCTCGGGCGCGCACACGCTACCGGCCTGTCGCCGGGGTTCGATCTCAATTTCATCGGCAGCGTGCTCTATCACGCGACCCTGCCGGTGCTCTCCATCCTGATCGTCAGCTTCGGCGGCTGGCATCTGGGCATGCGCAACGTCATGATCAATCTGCTCAACGAGGATTTCGTGATCCTGGCCCGCGCCAAGGGGCTGAGCGACCGCCGCGTGCGCTACCGCTATGTCGCCCGCAACGCGATCATGCCGCAGATCACCTCGCTGGCGCTGTCCGTCGGTTTCCTGCTTGGCGGGGCGCTCGTGACCGAGCAGGTGTTCAACTATCCCGGGCTCGGCAAATTCACCATCACCGCCATCGAGAGCCGGGACTATTCCTTCATCCAGGCCCAGCTCCTGTTGCTGACCATGTCGGTGCTGGTCGCCAACCTCCTGTCCGACATCGCCAATGTCATTCTCGACCCCCGTTTGAGAAAGGGTTGATCCATGGCCGACATTACCCAGACCAGAGCGGCTTCACTGCTTGATCGCCTCGACGAGGCAGCCCTCGCCAGCGCTGCGCCGACCCAGGAAGAATTGATGCGGGAATTGTGCATCAAGGCGCGGCCGGGATGGACGAGCAGCCTGCCGCCTTCACTTGCCGCTTTCGTCACCAATCCAAAAGGGATGTTCGGCGTCATCCTACTTCTCGCCTTGATCCTCTTTTCGATCCTTGCGCCCATTTTCAGCGACTACAATCCGCACCGCCGCGCCGGCAAACCCCACGTCGCGCCGGGCTACGAACATGTTCTGGGGACCACGCGGATGGGCAAGGATGTCTATACGCAGGTGGCCTATGGCGGGCGCATCAGCCTTGCGGTGGGTTTCGGGGCCGGCCTCGCCTCGGCGGCAATCGGCTTGGCCATTGGCATTGCGGCAGGCTATTTCGGGGGCAGGGTCGACGATATCCTCACCTTCTTCGTCAATGTCGTACTGGTCCTGCCGGGGCTGCCGCTGATCATCGTCATCGCGAGCCTTGTGGATAGTGCAGGGCCCCTTGTCATCGGCATTGTCCTGGCGCTGACCGGCTGGGGCTGGTCCGCACGCACCATCAGGACGCAGACGCTTTCCCTGCGCACGCGGGAATTCGTTCTCTCCGCCGAGCTGATGGGCGAGAGGAAATGGCGCATCATCCTCAAGGAAATCTTCCCCAACATGCTCAGCTTCTTCATGGGCGGGCTGGTGCTGGGCACGATTTCGGCCATCCTCGCCGAGGCGGCGCTGAGCTTCATCGGTCTCGGCGATCCCAACGCCGTGACCTGGGGCACCATGCTCTACTGGGCGCAGAACAATATGGCGCTGCAATCGGGGGCCTGGTGGGAGATCTGGCCGCCGGCCGTCGCCATCATGCTCACTGGCGCGGCGCTGGTGATGATCAATTTCGCCGTCGATGAGATCACCAATCCCCAGCTCAAGGCCTCGCGCGGGATCGGCCGTATCAAACGCTATCTGCGGCGCCGGGGGAGAAGTGCCGATGTCTTCTGATCGTGCCCTGATGGAGGTCCGAAACCTCACCGTCGATTATGTGGGCGAGCATTCTATTGCCCGCGCGGTGAATGGCATCGATTTTGACATCCGCGAAGGCGAGGCCTTCGGGCTCGCAGGCGAGAGTGGCTGTGGCAAGTCCACCGTGGCGTTCGCACTCGCCCGGTTGACCCGCTTGCCGGGTCTCGTCTCGGGCGGCGAAATCCGCCTCAATGGCGAGGACGTGCTCAAATTCGACAAGGCGCGGCTCAAGGCCTATCGCTGGAACGAGGTCAGCTTCGTCTTCCAGTCGGCCATGAATGCGCTCAATCCGGTGATCCCGGTGTCCGAGCAGATCATGGATGTGATCGAGACGCACCAGCCAGAGCTTGGCGAAGACGGTGCCCGCAAGCGGGCCATCGAATTGTTCGAACTGGTCGGCATTCCACCGCGCCGCCTCGACGATTATTCGCACCAGTTCTCCGGCGGCATGCGCCAGCGCATCTGTATCGCCATCGCACTGGCGCTCAATCCGCGCCTCATCATCATGGACGAGCCGACCACGGCGCTCGACGTGGTGGTGCAGCGCGACATCATCGAGCAGATCGTCGAACTGAAGGCCCGGCTTGGGTTTTCCGTCCTCTTCATCACCCATGATCTCGGGCTGATGATCGAGTTTTGCGACCGCATAGGCGTGATGTATTCGGGGGAATTGGTTGAAGTCGCTCCGGCCGAGTCCATCCTCGAGAACGCGCTTCACCCCTATACCCGCGCGCTCGGCAACAGCTTTCCGCCGCTGACCGGGCCACGACTGCGCATGGAGGGTATTCCGGGCACGCCGCCCGATCTGCGCTCGCTGCCGCAAGGCTGCCGGTTTGCCCCGCGTTGTCCGCACGCGATGGACATCTGCCGCTCGATCAATCCCGAGTTGCGCTTTTATCCCGAAAGCAAGAGCGAGGCCGCATGTCACTTGCTGAACTAGACCCATTGGGCACCATTGATCGGGCCGGCGATACCGTCATCGAGATGGACAATGTCGACAAGGAATTCGTCCTCGGCGGGGCCTTTCTCAACCAGACCCTTCTCAAGGCCCTGACCGGGGTCTCGATCAAGCTGACGCGGGGCCGCGCCCTCGCGCTGGTCGGCGAATCCGGGTCGGGGAAATCGACCTGTGCCCGCATGCTGGCCCGCGCCTATGAGCCAACGGGTGGCGTCATCCGTTTCCACGGCGAAGATATCAGCGGCTTCAGGGGCGCTCGCCTGCAGCGATATCGCTCGGATGTGCAGATGGTGTTCCAGGATCCGTTTGGATCACTCAATCCTACGCAGTCCATTGGCTATCACCTCGAGCGCCCACTGCGCCTGCATCGCCCCGATATTGTCGGCAAAGCGGCGATCGAGGCCGAAATGCTCCAACTTCTCGAAAGTGTCGGACTACGACCGGCCGCCGACTACCTCAAGCGCCGCCCGCACGAACTGTCCGGGGGCCAGCGCCAGCGCGTTGCCATTGCCCGCGCGCTTTCTGTGCAGCCGCAAGTGCTTCTGGCCGATGAGCCAACCTCCATGCTCGACGTTTCCGTGCGCCTCGGCATCCTCAATCTGCTCGAAGACCTCAAGCGGGATCGGCAGCTTGCCGCGCTCTACATCACGCATGATATCGCGACGGCCCGCTATTTTGCCGAAGAGGCCGCAGTCATGTATGCAGGCCATGTGGTGGAGCAGGGCCCGAGCCGGGAAATCACCGACAATCCCCGACACCCCTATACGCAATTGCTGATCGAAGCCGTGCCCAACCCGCATCGAAAGATCGCCGTCGTGCCAGGCCGTCGGGCAACAGACATCCCGCTCTGGACCAACCATAGCCGTGGCTGTCCGTTCGTCTCGCGTTGCCCCCGCGCCAGCGCGATCTGCAAGGAGACGATGCCGGAAGCTGCGGCTGTGGGACCCGGTCACACGGCCAGATGTCATCATCTGGGGTGAGGCAGGGGCAAACTCATCCCCTGACCTGGGTTTCTGGCCCGACCGATGCGGACCAAAAGCATGCAAGCTCAGGAATATTGCGGCAGGACAAGTCCAGGGCCGCCGGTCGGATGCAAGGCCGCGCCGTCCCAGGTCCATTGATCGTTTGGGGCGAGCGAGAGCGGCAGTTCACGGCCGTCAAACCAGACGCTCCCCTCGACGATCCGGCTTGTAAGGCCGACGACGCCCAGGAGACCGCCGGAGCGATCAAGGATCATCCGTGTCCCGGCTGGAAAGCGGCAGAGCAGGTGACGAGCCCGATAGATTTCGCCGCCCTCCAATGTGTTGACGAGCTCGAAGGTGACGCCGTCGATTGTCCGGGCGTAGGCGGTGTTCCAGGTTTCGTACTTGTGCGTGACGGGCTTGGGCAGGAGGCAGGTGAACCACACGGTTCCGTCAGGGCGAGGCAGAATGCCCGAGAGACGCTCGATGAAGTCGAGCAGGCAGAGAATGGACGGGGAGTATTTCTCGGTGAACCCTGCCGCTCCGGTAAAGGGATTGAGCGTTTGCGGAAAGCGGTCGGCCTCGAAAAGTGCGGCGAGCGTGGGTTGGGTGATCCAGCTCAGTTCGACGTGGTGGCCATGGTGCTCGAAGGCGTGCGCCGTGCGGATGAGGGTGAGGAAATTGGTTGGGCCGGCCCAGCTGTTCTGCGCGAAGTTTGGATCGAAGCGCGGATCATCGAGGGCAATGGAGGTCAGCGGGAATTTGGCGAAGAATTTTCTTGTGTTGAGCAGATAGCGCCCGAGTGCCTCCCGGAACAGGTCGCCCTCTCCGATCTCGCAGGCGAGGACGCGGAGCAGGACGTCTGACTGGAGCCGGACAGGCCGGCCATGCCGGTCTCGATCGTAGAAGAAGGCGTCCTCGGCATCGAAGCATTGGGCAAACAGCGCCTCGGTGCTCGCGTCTGCCTTGTCGGTCCAGCCGGCAGCGTCTTCGCCCAGGGCATCGGCGATGCGGGCGAGATAATGCCGCTGGCAGGCGATGTTCGCCGTCAGGTCGGGCGCGATGAAGGGCAGGATGGGATTGTCGGGATCGCAGCGCGCGGGGTCATTGCCGAAGGGGCTGTCCGGCACATGCCAGAAGCGCGAGGAGAGGTCGTGGCCAGTGTCGTAGGTCGAGAAGGCCTCGACGGCGCCGGTGCCCAATGTATCGCGGTGTCGCGCGATCCAGGCGTCGTAGCGTGACATGGCGTCGTATTGGGTGCGCAGCCAGGCCGTGTCGCGACCGTTGAGGCAAAAATGGTTCCAGACGGAGCGGGCGAGGGGGCTTACCAACTGGATCTGGCTGAAGCCGGGGCCGCCGGCCGTCATCTTATAGGGAAAGAGCCCGTCGTCGCGCTGGTGTCTGGCAAAGGCGGCAAAGGTGGCGCCGCTGATGGAGGGCAGGAAGCGGCTCAGGAGTTCGGCATTGATCGTGCCGGTGCTTTCGAGCCAGCAGCCGTGATAAATGCCGCCTTCGTGCAGGATCGGCGTGTCGTCGGCGGCGGGGGCGATGCAGTCGAACAGTTCGCGCACCGCCTGATAGTAGCGGGCGGTCAGTTTGGGCGCGTTGGACACGAAGCGCACGCCGGAACGCTGCCACTCGTCGAGGAGGGCAGCGTCCGCGGGCTTGCCGAGGGGGCCGATGGCTGCGGCGATGTCGGTGGCGCGCAAGGCGGCGAGAAGATCCTCGGTCACTGGGCGGCCTCGATGCGCAGGCCATCGGCGTCGAAGAGGTGGGTGTCTTCGGCGCGGAAACTCACGCTAACCTTTTCCCCGCGCTGGTGGCGGACATTGCCGGGCGCCTGGGCGAGAAGGGTCTGTCCGTCAGGCAGGGCGACATAGATAAAGACCTCGCTGCCGAGATATTCGATGAGGGTGATCGTGCCCTCGACCGAGATGTCGCCGGGGGCGCCGAGGGCCAGATGTTCGGGGCGAACGCCGAGGGTGACCGGTCCAGCCCCGGCTGCGCGCGGCAAAGTCCCGAGGCCCGTCAGATCGATAGCGGTGCCGCTCGAATTGCCCTTGATGAGGTTCATCTTCGGCGAGCCGATGAAGCTGGCGACGAAGAGGTTTTTCGGCGCGTTGTAGAGCTCGTAGGGGGTGCCGACCTGCTCGAGCCGACCCTTGTTGAGCACGGCGATGCGGGTCGCCATGGTCATGGCCTCGATCTGGTCGTGGGTGACGTAGATCATGGTGGTGCCGAGGCGATTGTAGAGCCCGGCGAGTTCGACGCGCATCTGCACGCGCAATTCCGCATCGAGGTTGGAGAGGGGTTCGTCAAAAAGGAAAAGCTGCGGTTCGCGCACAATGGCGCGGCCGATTGCGACGCGCTGCTTCTGGCCGCCGGAGAGCTGGCGGGGCTTGCGCTCAAGCAGTTCCTCGATCTGGAGGATTTTTGCGGCTTCGGCAACGCGGCGGGCGATCTCGTCCTTGGGCATGCGCAGATTGCCGAGGCCGAACGCCAGGTTCTTGCGCACCGACATGTGCGGGTAGAGGGCGTAGGACTGGAACACCATGGAGAGGTTGCGCTGGCTGGCCGGGAGGTCGTTGACCACGCGGTCGCCAATGGAAATCGTGCCGTCGGTGATCTCCTCGAGCCCGGCGATCATGCGCAGGAGCGTTGATTTTCCGCAGCCGGATGGGCCGACCAGCACGAGGAATTCGCCGGACTGCACTTCGAGGTCGATGCCGTGGACGACTTCGAAGCCGGAATAAGCCTTGCGGACTTCTGAAAGGGTAACGGATGCCATGGCTTCGTCCTTACTTTAGTCCGCTCATGGCGATGCCGCGGATGATGAGGCGCTGGAAGATGATGAAGAAGAGGAAGATCGGCAGGATCGAGAGGATCGACATGGCGAACATCGGCCCGTACTGGCTGGCCCCATCCTGGCTGAGGAACATGCGCAGGGCGAGCGGGACGGTGTAGTCCTCGACCTTGTTGAGATAGACCAGCGGGCCCAGAAAATCCTGCCAGGTCCAGATGAAGCTGAAGATGGCGGCGGTTGCCATGGCAGGCAGGCTCAGCGGCAGGATGATGGCCCAATAGATCTTGAACGGCGAGCAGCCGTCGATCATGGCCGCCTCGTCGAGTTCGCGCGGCAGCTGGCGGAAAAACTGCACCATCAGGAAGATGAAGAAGGCGTCGCCAGCAAGGAACTGCGGCACGATCAGGGGCAGATAGGTGTTCACCCAGCCCAGCTGCAGGAACAGCAGGTACTGGGGGATGAGAACGACGTGATAGGGGATCATCAGCGTCATCATCATCAGGGCGAACCAGATGTTCTTCCCGGTAAATTCGAGCCGGGCAAAGGCATAGGCGGCAAAGGAACAGGAGAGCACATTGCCGATGACCGAGAGCACGGTCACGACGGTGGAATTCCAGAAGAAGCGTCCGAAATCGACCGAGAGCGCGTTCCAGCCCTGCCAGTAATTCAGCCAGTCAAACTCGGTCGGCCAGAGCGAGAGCGAGCCAAAGATCTGGTTGTCGGGCTTGAACGAGGCCGCCAGCATCCAGATCAGCGGATAGGTCATGATCAGCGAGGTTATGATGAGAAAAATGTGCTTGAACACGCCCGCGCGCCTAGCGCGCTTGGCCTTGAGCTCACGATAGTCCCTGGCGGTCATGGGGGTGGTGGGCAAAGTGGCGTCGGTCATGGCTCAACCCCGCTCGTTTTCGTAGTGGACCCAATATTTGGAGGTCCAGAAGGCGATTGCGGTGAAGGCCGCGATGATCACGAGGAGCACCCAGGCGAGAGCCGAGGCATAGCCCATGCGCAGATAGCTGAAGGCCTCTTCGTAGAGATAGACGGTGAAGAACAGAAGGCTGTCGAGCGGGGCGCCGCTGCCGCCGGAGATGATGAAGGCGCCGGAAAAGCTCTTGAAGGCCTCGATCATCTGCAGGACCAGATTGAAGAAGATGACGGGCGCCAGCAGCGGCACGGTGATGGCGAAGAATTTTCGGATAGGGCCGGCGGCGTCGATCTCGGCGGCCTCGTAGAGTTCCTGGGGAATGGCGCGGAGGCCGGCCAGAAAGATCAGCATGGGCGAGCCGAACTGCCAGACGGCAAGGACAATCAGCGTCCAGAGCGAATATTTTGGGTCGGCCAGCCAATAGGGGCCGTCGCCACCGAAGACGCGCAGTATGCCGTTGATAACGCCATCATAATTGAACAGCTGGCGCCAGAGGATGGCGACGGCGATAGAGCCGCCGAGGATCGAGGGCAGGTAAAAGAGTGCGCGATACCAGCCGATGGCCCTGATGCCCTTGTCGAGCGCCATGGCGACGCCGAGGGCGAAGATCAGCTTGGCGGGCACGGAAATCACGACAAAGGTGAAAGTGACCTGAAGCGCCTTCTTGAAGCGGTCGTCGAACTCGAACATGTAGACAAAATTGTCGAGCCCGATCCACTGCGGGGGGCGCACGATGTTGTACTTGGTGAAGCTGAGATAGAGCGAGGCCAGGATCGGACCGATCGCGAGCAGGAAAAAGCCGATCAGCCAAGGCGATAGAAACGCATAGCCGGCGAAATTGCGTCGGAAGAATTTTTCCATGGCACTGGTCCTACTCGGTCATGGGGTGGCAGGCGACGGTCAAGGCCAGGTGCCAAACCGCCACCCCCTCCCAACCTCCCCCTTCAAGGGGGAGGTGCTGTTCGTGAATGTGGCGCCGTTGTTGCGACGCCCGGAGATCAAGCGCGGGCCAGGATGGCCTTGGCCTGGGCGAGGAAGTCGGTGGCGACGTCGCTGATCGACTTTTCGCCGAGGAGGACCGAGACCGCCACGCGTTCAAAAGTCTGTTCGACTTCGTTGGAGCCGGACGGCGGCGGCGGCGCGAGGGCGGCGGTCTTGCCCTGGATGGCATCGAAGAAGGCCACCGACACTGCTTCGGCAGCCGAGAGGTTGGGTTCGAGGGCCGCGCGAACGTCCGGATTGGAGGGGATGCCGCGCTCGAGACCAAGGATGGCGGTGATGTCGAGATCGTTGACGAATGCGCTCATATAGGCGGTGGCGGCTTCGGGATCGACACTGTCGCGGGTGAGGCAGACGAACTGGCTCGGCTGGATGATCGAGCCGGGGATCATATCCGGGGTATTGGGGTACATGGCCGCGCCGAGCGGATCCTGGACCAGGCCCTGGGCGCCGACAAGCTGGTTGCTCCAGACATAGGATGTGGCCGTCTTGCCGGTGACAACGCCGAGCTGGCTGAGGTCGGACACGCCAGCGAGACCCGCAGATTCCGGACCTGCCGGGGTGGCGCCGGCCTCGCGGATCTTCTGCCAGATGCTCCAGTATTCCTCGACGATTTCCTGGGTGACGCCATAGGTGCCGTCATCATTGTACATCGCCACGCCCTTCTGGGCGGTGAAGTCGGAGAAATTCTGGTAGTCGGCCGTGTTGTCGTCGGTGCCGGGGACGCCGGTGGCTTGCTTGATCTGCGCGCCGATGCGGGCGAGGTCATCATAGGTGTAGCCATAAGGATCGAAATCGGCGCCTTCGCCGATCTTGATGCCAGCCTCTTCGTAGAGGCGGGTGTTGTAGATCGCCATGTGAGAATTGGCGCCGATGGAGAGGGCGTAGAACTTGCCATCCACCGTGCCGGCATCGATGGCGGACTGGTCGATCTTGGAGATGTCGAGGGTCTTGCCGACATAGTCGTCGAGCGGAACGACCGCGCCATTGGCGATGTATTCGAACAGCACGCCATAGCCCTGCTGGATCACGTCGGGCATGTTGCCGCCGGCGATCTGGGTGGTCAGCTTGGTGAAATAATCAGCAAAGCCAAGCGTTTCACCACTGACGGTGATATTGGGATTCTTCTGGTTGAAAAGTTCGATCACGGCAAAGGTGCGCTTGTCGCGCTCGGGGTTGCCCCACCAGAAATGGCGGATCTGCGTGCCCTGCGCGAAGGCGGGGCGGCCAAGGGCCGAGAGCGCGATGACGGAGCCGGCGGCTCCCATAAACAGGCGTCTGTTGAGTTTGCTCATTAGTTCCTCCCGTGAGCAGTCTACGTCTTCCTCGCATCACTCCCTAACGATGCGAGGTCCTAATCTTGAGGCTGACTTACGTACCTCTTGTTGGGGCAAGTCAGACGCTTTTGCCGATTGCGGTCAGCCATTGGCGGCGGCCGGCAGTTTGTGCGGCATGATGATCTGGCGGCGTTCGGGCGACAGCTGGGCCAGTAGTTCCGGGCTCGGCACGTATGAGTGTCGGAAATAGCCCCAGCTGGGCCCGTAGCGGTAGACGGTCATTCGGCGCTGGCCGGGATTGGTGCGGCGGGCGGCGCCGTGCATGATGGCGTCGACGAACATCAGAGCATCGCCAGCCTTGAGATGAATTTCCACTGCTCCGGCAACGCCATCGACCGAGGATTGCTCGTCGCGCTTGTCGAGAGCGACGGTCTGGGGGTGGCGCAAATTGGATTTGTGGCTGCCGGGAATGACCATGGTGGCGCCATCGCCGGGGCCGATATCATTGAGCGCAATCAAGACGTTGACCTGGCCGCAGTGGAATTTTCCGGCGTGGAAGCGGTACTGGGTGCGGATGGTGCCGACATGGCCGCCCGAGTGGAGGCGCAGCGCCTGGCCGGGGCCGCGGACCGAGGCGAAACACTCGTCGATAAAGGCAGGGCCGTGGTGGCCGTCAAAATTTTCGGGGTCGTCCGAACCGATGAAGTGGACGGCCTTGCGGAACCAGGACGGATGGTCGATGAAGCTCTCCCAGATCGGGCCGCCTTCGTAGACCTGCTGGAGGATCAATCCTTCCTGGCGGTCGGGATTGTTGTAGAGCTTGACCTGGCCATGCCAGCCGTCGCCGACAAAGCCATCGACATCGTCGAGGAGGCGATTGCAGGCGGCGACTTCCTCGGAAGACAGCGCGTTGCGCAGGACCAAATATCCATTGAGATCAAACAGATAGCGCTCTAGGTCGGTGCAGGGCGCGCCTGCGGCAAGACCGTTCTCCATCCCATATCCCGCTGCCCCGTTCGGGGTCATCAGGCGGCGCTGCTGGAGAGAATTTCTCGTCCCGCCAACCGCGACCGCACGGTTGTGTTCCTTTTGCGGGCAACTCAGAAGGTCGATACGAGCAACTGTCCGGGGTTTAGGCGGTCAGACAGCAGACGTACCGCGTAGCTCACGCTTAACCACATACCCTGGCTGGGCTTTTCGCCCATGACGTGTCTCCGGCCGTTCCTGAGAGGTTGACCCCGCTCAGACCGTCGGAAGATCGCAATATCTTCCATACAAGTCAAGTGGAGTGCTGTTCCGGCAAGGCGTCTGGCATGAATTTTCTTTGCCCGTCGGGCGGGAAATACAGTCGACCAAGCGTCCCGGAAATGTCCGCATGTGCCGTGTAGATGTTAGCAGACTGTTAACGTTGAGATTGGCGCTGTGCTAATTCGATGACATTGCCATCCGGGTCGGACAGGAAGGCGACGCGGGCGAGGATTTCACGATTGTGCGCATCGCGCGGTGGCTCGATCGAGGGCGCTCCGGCGGCGATGAGTTTGGCATAGGTCGCATCGATATCGGTGAAGGCGAGGGTGAGGTGGCGGATGCCGGCGCGGGTGGGCTCGAGCGCGGCGGCCGGGGTGACGACCGCGGGCGAGGGGCAGACGAGTTCGAGCTGGCCATTGCCCATGTCGACGAAGGCGAGCTCGCCAGAGCCGCGCGGCATGGTCTTGCGCAGGATCAGCTTCATGCCGATGAGGTCGCAGTAGAACTGGAGGCTGCGGTCGAGGTCGCTGACGGTAATGCCGACATGTTCAAAGCCCAGCAGCATGGTTTTGGTCCTTCAGCTTGCGGTGCGGGTGAGGGCGAGGCCATCGGCGCCGAAGAGGTGCCAGTGGGTGTTGCGGGGTGCGACGTAAAGCTGGTCGCCACGGCGAGCCTGGCTTTGCCCGGCCTCGTGAATAAGGAGCGGTATGTCGCCGGCAAGGGTGCAGTGCAGATAGCTTGAGGCGCCATATTGTTCGGCCACCCCGACCGTGACCGGCCAGCCGGCCCCGGGATCGCGGGAGACGGTGAAATCTTCGGGACGGACGCCGAGGGTGACGGTCTCGCCGGGATCGCGCGGGGTGACGATAGTGCCGGCGAGGGGCAGGGGCGGCAGGCCGGGGGCGTTGAAGACGAGGGTCGGGCCATCGGCCGTCAGCGTGCCGGTGACGAAGTTCATGCGGGGCGAGCCGATGAAGCCGGCGACGAAAAGATTGAGCGGATTGTTGTAGAGATCGAGCGGGGCGCCGACCTGCTCGATAATGCCCCTGCGCAGCACGACGATCTTGTCGGCCATGGTCATGGCCTCGATCTGGTCGTGGGTGACGTAGATCATGGTGTTGCCGAGGCGCTCATGGAGCTTGGTGATCTCGACGCGCATGAGAACGCGCAGCTCGGCATCGAGATTGGAGAGCGGTTCGTCGAAGAGAAAGATCTTGGGGTCGCGGGTGATGGCGCGGCCGATGGCAACGCGCTGGCGCTGGCCGCCGGACAATTGCTTGGGACGGCGTTCGAGCAATTGTTCGATCTGGAGCAGTTTTGCGGCGTCGCTGACCCGGCGCTCGATCTCGGGCTTGGGCATGCGAATGTTCTCGAGGCCGAAGCTGAGGTTCTGGCGCACGGTCATGTGCGGGTAGAGCGCATAGGACTGGAACACCATGGCGACACCGCGATCTGCGGCCGGGGTGTCGACGACGCTCTGGCCATCAATGCGGATGTCGCCGCCCGAGACGTCCTCGAGCCCGGCGATGAGGCGCAGCAGCGTGGACTTGCCGCAGCCGGACGGCCCGACAAAGACGACGAATTCACCGTCATTGATTTCGAGATCGACCCCGGGAATGACTTCGACCAGGCCGAAGGATTTGGTGACATTGTCGAGGGTGAGATTGGCCATGACAAAGATCCTTACTTGATGCCGGTCGAAGCGATGCCGCTGGTGATGTAGCGCTGGAGGAAAATGAAGGCGAAGGCGAGCGGCAGGGCCGTCAGCGTGGTCATGGCCAGTAGGATCTCGTAGCGAATGCCGTATTCGGTCTGGAACGAGGCGAGGGCGAGCTGGAGCGTATAGGACTCGCGCCGCGTGAGGACGACGAGGGGCAAAAGGAAGTCGTTCCAGCGCGAGAGAATGGAGAAGATGGCAACGACGGCGAGGGCCGGCGAGGAGAGCGGCAGGATGATGCGCCAGAAGATGCGCCATTCGCTGGCGTGGTCCATGCGCGCGGCCTCGATCAGCTCGTCGGGGATGGTCAGCATATATTGGCGGAGGAGAAAGACCCCGGTGGGCGTGGCCACGGTGGGGAGGATGACGCCCCAGAGATTGCCGACGAGGCCCAGCTGGGCAACGATCATATAGGTGGGGACGAGGACGACCGTCGCGGGGATCATCAGCGTGGCGAGGATGGAAACCAGCGCCACATTGGAGCCGCGGAAGCGGTATTTGGAGAGCGCGAAGGCGGCCATGGAATTCATCACCAGGGTGATGATGGTGGCCACCACGGTAATGAAGAGGCTGTTGAACACATGGCGCCAGATCTGGCCGCCGGAGCCTTCAAGCAGATTGGTGTAGTTTTCGAAGGCGAGATAGACCTGCCGGACCGGGGTGGCATTGGCAACCGGCACGGTGATGCGCTCGGTGGGGTTGGCCGGGTCGACCATCTGGGCCTGGATGCCGACGCGCCGCAGCTGGGCGAGGCGGACGGTCTCGCCGGATTGGGTGACGACATCGAATAGGGGGAGCGGATTGTCGTAGCCGTCCACCATTATGGTCTCGGCGGCGTAGGGCAGAAGGGTGGGCGGAAATTCGGTGAGATTGGCCGGGGTCTTGAACGAAGACACCACGACCCAGAGCACCGGGGTGAACATGATCACCATGCCGATCAGCAGGTAGAGATAGGTCAGCCAATCGGTCCAGTCGCGCTTCTTGCGGCCGCGCCGGCGGAGGACGAAGTCGGTTACGGAGGCGCCGGAGCGGACGAGGCCGGTGTCAGTCATTGTTGCCCCCGCGGGAAATACGCATCTGGATGCCGGTGAAGATGAGGAGCGCGAGGCCGAGCAGCAGGGAGGCGGCGGCGGCCAGCCCGAAATTGCGCGGCTGGGAGGCGAAGCCTACCTCGTAGATATATTGCACCATGAGCATCGTGGCCGAGCCGGGCCCGCCGCCGGTCAGCACATAGAGCTCGTCGAAGGTCTGCACCGAGCGGATGACGGCGAGGATGAAGACGACGAGCAGGACCGGCTTGAGGAGCGGCAGGGTGATCTTGAAAAAGACGCGGGTGGGCGTGGCGCTGTCCATGCGCGCCGCCTCATAGACATCGCGCGGAATGGCCTGGAGCCCGGCGAGGAGGATGATGGTGTAAAAGCCCATATGGGCCCAGACGGTGATGAAGACCGACCAGAAGAAGGCCGTGTTGGGAAAGACCAGCCAGTTGACCGGCGTCAGCCCCACATAGGAGATCAGCCCGTTGAGGGCGCCATTGCGCTGGAGGATCCACTGCCAGGTCAGCGCCACGACGACGGGCGACAGCATGACCGGGAAAAAGAAAATGCCGCGAAAGAATCCGCGTCCGCGAATGTCGCGATTGAGGCAGAGGGCGGTGAGCAGGGCCACCACGATCATGCACACCACCTGAATGGGCACGAAGACCATGGTGTTGCCCAGGGCGCGCCAGAAGAGGTCGCGCGAGCAGGTGGAGGGATCGAAATAATTGCCGCAGTCGAAGAGGGTCTGGTAATTGGCGCCGCCGACCAGGGGGCGATCCCAGGGGTAGAGGCGGTCGCTGCCGCTGACCGAATAGAAGATGTTGATGAACACCGGCAGAAGGGCGAAGAGCACCACGGCGGTGAGATTGGGCGCCAGGAAGACCCAGGGCATGCGCTTGATGCCGACGAGCTTCTGGACGCCCGACATGAAGGGCTCGATCAGCCGGGCCGGCAGGGCCAGGATCACGGCGGCACTCGAGGCGAACTGGGTTCGAACACTCATCCGGCATATCTCCGAGAGGCGCAGAAAGGCCGCCCCCGGAAGGGCGGCCCGGGATCGTGTCGGGACTAGCCGCCAGCGGCCTGGATGGCGAGATTGACGTCTTCCTCGATGCGCACCAGGGCCTCATCGACGGTCAGCTCACTGTTGAGCACCTGGCTGATGCGGGTGGTCAGCGCGTTCATCATGGCGCGCTGATAGCGCCAGCCCTGGAAGCGGAAGGCCGCTGGGTCCATCTTGGGGATCTGGTTGATGAAGGTCGCAAGCGCCTCGGAAGTGCGCTGGGACGCCGACGGATAGTCGACGCCATTGGCGATCTGGGAGGCGGCCGAGGGAAGCTCGACTTCGTTGGAGATGTAGTAGTCGAGGTTTTCCGGCTTGGCGAAATGGGCGATCAGCTTGCCCGCCAGTTCGGGGTTATCGGTGTGGGAGAAGACAGTCATGGCGCCGCCGCCCGGCATGACCGTGCAGGAGGACGGGCCGCAGGGCGCGGGCATGACGGCCCAGTCGAAGAGATCGCCGACTTCGCTATCCATCTGCGCCAAGGTCCACGAGCCGCCGAAATAGAGCACGACATTGGCGTTGAGGAAGTCGGAGAAGAGTTCGCGGTGGGTGGCCCCGCCGACAGCGCCCCAGAGATCCATCGGCATGGTGCCGTCCTGATGCCATTCGACGAACTGCTCGATGGCGGCCTTGAGGCCATCATCGACCACTGGCTTGCCGGCTTCGTCGACCATCTGGGCGCCGTGGCTGATGGCGAGGCTGGCGAAGCGGTGGCCGGAGCGATCCATTTCCATGGCGAACTCGGTGCCGGTGGCTTCGGCGACCTGGCGGGTGGCCTCGGCCCATTCCTTCCAGGTGGCACCCTCCTGCGGAACGGGCACGCCGGCCTGCTCGAAGAGGGTCAGATTGACATAGGCGCCATTGACGGTGAGCGTCGTCGGCATGCCGTTGATCGCCGTGCTGCCGGCAATGCCGCCGCGCAGCCACTGCAGCGTCTGGCCCCATTCCTGCTCGAAATAGGCGGCATCCACATAGGGCGTGATGTCCTGGTAGAAACGGGACAGGCCGCCCAGATCGGTGATGATGGCGATATCGGGACCTTCACCGGCTTCGAGCTGGACGGGCAGGCTTTCGACGATGGTCTGGTAACTGACCTCCTCGATGACCACGTCCACGCCCGGATTTTCGGCCTCGAAGGATTTGGACATTTCCTCGAACAGCGTGCCGCCACTGCCGGTATCGCCCACCATGAGTGTGATCTGCTGGCCATGGGCCATGGAAGTCGCGCTGGCCATGAGCAGGGCCAAAGCGGTGGATGTCGTCAAGGATCTGCGTATCATCTAGACTTTCCTCCTCCTGATGCCGCTTTTGCGGTCATTTCAGAAAGCCTGTTCTGGTCAGACCAGATTGTCAAGAGGTTGGGGCGAGGAGGCTGCCCGGGGGCGCTGTGGTCCGTGCCGGTGGGGAGATCAAACGGCTCATAGCGCGGGAAATCTAGACCATTTTGGTCGATTATCGATGGTTCGGCTCGGTTCCGCTCGAAGGGTTGACACCCCGGGGTGGTTTCTATCTGGTCTTACCAAAAACGCACTCCGTGCACTTTCAGCTACACTATTGGACACAGAGGAGGTCATGGCAACAATGACCAGATTTGGAGTGATCGGCATCGACCACGGCCATATTCATGATCATGTGAAGGGGCTGCTGCGGGCCGGCGCGGAGTTTGTGGGCTATTGCCCGCGCAGCTCGGTGCCGGCGCTGGTCGAGCAGTTTGCGGCGACCTATCCGGATGCGCCGAGGATTGAGCGCGAGGCGCTGCTGGCCGACGACAGCATCGACATTATCTGCACCGCCGCCATTCCGCGCGACCGGGCGGGGATCGGAATCGCAGCGATGCGGGCTGGCAAGGATGTCATCACCGACAAGCCGGGCGTCACGACTTTCGAGCAGCTCGAGGCCGTGCGCCAGGCGGTGGCGGAGACGGGGCGGATGTTTTCGATCTGCTTTACCGAGCGCCATTGCGTGCGTTCGGCGGTGAAGGCGGGAAAGCTGGTGGCCGAGGGGGCGATCGGGCGGGTGATCCAGACCATGGGGGTCGGGCCGCACCGGCTGGGCAGCGGACGGCCAGACTGGTTCTGGGAGCACGATGCCTTTGGCGGGATCATCGTCGATATCGCCTCCCATCAGATCGACCAGTTCCTGTTCTATACCGGGTCGGACAGGGCGGAAATGGTGGCCTCGCAGGTGGGCAATTTCGCCAATGAGCAGGCGCCGGGCTTCGAGGATTTCGGGGATCTGCTGTTGCGCAGCGACAAGGCCAGCGGGTATATCCGCGTCGATTGGTTCACGCCTGATGGGCTGCCCAGTTGGGGCGATGGTCGCCTGACCATTCTGGGAACTGAAGGCTATATCGAGCTGCGCAAATATATCGACATTGCCGGACGCGAGGGGAAGGATCACCTCTTTCTCGTGAACGGGAGCGGGGTGCAGTACATCGACTGCTCGGGCGAGGAGCTCGACTATTTCCGTCAGTTCCTCAGCGATGTCGAGAACCGGACCGAAACGGCGATGACCCAGGACCATGTCTATGAAGTCTGCCGCCTCTCGCTCGAGGCGCAGACCAAGGCCGCAAGAATTTCTCAAGGAGGATAACAGTAATGACCCGCAAACTCCGCGTCGGCGTAATTGGTGCCGGCATCGCGCAGGCGCACCTGGAAGGCTACGCCGACAATAGTGACCTGTTCGAGGTTCCGGTGCTGACCTCGCTCGATGAGGAGCGGGGGCGGCAGGCGGTCGAAAAGCACGGGGTGGGGGAATTCACGAGTGATCTCGACTCCCTGTTTACCCGCGACGATATCGACGTGATCGATATCTGCACCCCGCCCGTGCCGCATTTCGAGCTCTGCAAGCGGGCCATCGAGGCGGGCAAGCATGTGATCTGCGAAAAGCCGCTGTTCGGCTCGGTCGCCGAGGTCGATGCGATGGCGGAGATCCTCGCCAAGTCGGATCGCAAATTCATGCCGATCTTCCAGTACCGCTATGGCAGCGGGCTGCAGAAGATGAAAATGCTGGTCGACAAGGGACTGACGGGGAAGGCCTATCTCTCGACCATCGAAACCCATTGGTGGCGCGGGCCGGAATATTACGACGTCGAATGGCGCGGCAAGTGGAAGAGCGAATTGGGCGGCAGCTTCCTCGGCCATGCCATCCATATTCATGACATGCTCTGCTATATCCAGGGGCCTGTTGCGGCCGTGTCGGCCCATGGCGCGACGCTGATGCACAAGATCGAGGTCGAGGACACGATGGTGGCCTCGGTGACGATGCAGAACGGCTCGCTGGCCGCATTGTCGGTGACGCTGGGCTCGCACAAGGAGCTGTCGCGCCTGCGCTTCTGCTTCTCGGACATGACGGCCGAGAGCGTCCATGCGCCCTACACTTTTGGTGAAGATCCCTGGACCTTTACCTCGCGCGATCCGGCGCACCAGGCCAAGATCGATGCGGCGCTGGCCGAATATGTCGACAAGGATGTGAGCTATCCGCGCCAGTTCCAGCTGTTCCACGAGGCGGTGGTCAATGACACGGAAGTGCCGGTGACACTCGAGCAGGCGCGCATGACCATCGAGCTGGTGACAGCGGCCTATCACTCCCAGCGTACAGGCCAGGTTTCCAAGCTCCCCGTGACGCCAGAGCATCCGTACTACAGGTCCTGGCTGCCCTGAGCGGCCAGACAAGAGGAGATGCCATGCAGGGGGACCACATTCCGCATCTGATCGGGGGGCAGCGCCTGTATCAGGTCGTTGCCCGCCGGATCGCCAAGCTGATCGAGGAGAATGCGCAGGTCAAAGGCTGGCGCATGCCCTCGGAGCGGGAACTGGCCGAGGAGCTCAATGTCAGCCGACCGGTAATCCGGGAGGCGGTCATTGCGCTCGAGATGCGGGGTGTCGTCGAAGTGCGGGGACGGGCGGGCATTGTCGTGCTGCCCCCGCGCGCCGGTCAGGTCAATTTCGACCGGGTCGGGGTGGATGTCGGGCCCGGACCGTTCGAATTGCTGGAGGCGCGGCTGGCGCTGGAATCCAGCGCCGCCGCCATGGCTGCAGAACGGGCCACGGCCTATGATCTGATGGTGCTCGAAGAGTGCATCGTGCAGATGGAGCGCGAGCGCGACGTGGTGCTGCTGCACGAAAAGGGCGACCGCGATTTTCACCTCACCATCGCCAAGATGACCAATAATGCCATCATCGTGTCGATGATCGAGGCGCTGTGGGTGCAGCGCGATCAATCCGTGATGTGGAAGAAACTGCACGAGCATATCCACGCCGAAAATGTGCGGCCGCTGTGGATCGGGGATCATCATTCGATCCTGGCGGCGCTGCGCCTGCGCAATCCCGACGCCGCCTATAAGGCGATGTCGCGCCATATCCGCAATGTCATCAGCGAATTGCTGGAAGCGGACGAGCGGGGCCGGTTTTCAGAGGACAGCTGAGCGCGGGCCATCGCGCCGGCCGATCCGATGTGGGCGCCGGTGCGACGTGTGTCCTGCGGGTTCTCTCCCGGTATTTCGAATCGGTCGTTTTCAGGAGGGACGTGGTCGGGGCGGGGTGGGAACGGCGCCCTAAGCCTTTCGTAGGACATGCGTTTTTTTCAACGGTCCGAAAGTCAGCCCTGACGCCTTGTGGTCCGGTTTTTTCCTTATGTGACAGTTGGATGACTGGTGGATTGATCGCGGGGCGATGCCGATCTTCACAGGCAAATTGTCTTCAATAACATACTTGAGTTGAGTTATTCGTCCGCCCATAGTCCTCGATAGCCGTCATTGGGATCGCCCCTCGATCCCCGTGTCGGATAAGGAGAGGAAAAGTTTCATGACACGTTTGACCCGGCGTACCTTCATCGCCTCCGTGCCGCCGCTGCTTGCGTCGACACAGATTCCCGCCTGGGCAGCACCGGCCTCAAATCTTGAATTGATTGCGGCGCAGAAGGGCGAGCCAGCCATCGTCAAACTGTATCGCCAGCTCGAGCGACTGACGTCCACCATGACGCTGATGACGACAGGCGCGCATCCCGACGACGAGCCGAGCGGCATGCTGGCGGCGCTGCGCCACGTCTATGGCATTCACCCGGTGCTCTATTGCATTACGCGCGGCGAAGGCGGACAGAACGCCATCGGCCCGGAGCGCGGCTCGGTGCTGGGCGTGCTGCGCACGCGGGAAATGACCGAGGCTTCCCGCTCGCTCGACGCCTCGCTGGCCTTCGGCAGCCAGGGTCACCACGACCACATGCACGATTTCGGTTTCTCCAAGGACCCCAATGCGACCATCGATCGCTGGGGCCGCGACCGCGTCGTCGAGCGCATGACCTGGGCCGTCCGCCAGTACAAGCCCGACGCCATCATGAACTGCTTCCTCGATGTGGGCGGCCAGCATGGCCACCACCGCGCCGCCAATGTGGCGACCTTCATCGTGGCCGATCTTTCCGGCGACGAGACGCAATTTCCCGAGCAGATCGCGGCCGGGCTCAAGCCTTGGACCGTGCCCAAGATCTATCAGCCGGCATGGGGTGGTGGTGGCGGCGTCTATGACGACGAAACCCCGCCGCCGCCGACGACCCTGGTGGTCAAGGCGCCCGAGCGCGACCCGATCTCCGGCGCGACCTTCCCGCAGATGGGCGAGTGGTCCCGCTCCTGCCATCTGACTCAGGGCATGGGCAATTGGCGCCCCGCTCCGCAGACCGAGTGGCCGATCAATCTGAGCTGGGCCAGCATCGGTGAAGCGGGCAAGGCCGAGAGCGACATTCGCGAGGGCATCCTGGCGACGCTCGGCCAGATCGCCGAAGTCGATGGCCTGCCGGCTTCCGCCGCCGATGCCTTGCGCAATGCGCAGGGGCTGGTCGACGAAGCCGTGGATGATTATGGCGATCCAGTCGGGGTGACAGGCAAGCTGGTGGAAATCGCCAAGGCCCTGGCCGAAGCCCGCAGGACGCTGCCGGTCGAGCTCGAAGCCAATATCGCCCATCGCCTCGATCGCAAGATCAAGGAGACCGATCTGGCGCTGGCCACGGCCGCAGGCATGCATATCCGCGCCTATACCGATGGCGGGGACCTGCATCCGGGCGACGAGATCGTGGTCAAGACGGTCGTCGATGCACCCGAGGCGGTCACCTTGTCCAAGGTGGAAGTGATTGCCCGCGAGGGGATTACCGGCGGTGAAAACACCGCGGATGGCGTTACCGTCACCGTGGCCGACAATGCCGCGCTGACCAACCCGCTCAACGAGCAGTTCGACCCGCTCGGGGGCAATGGAGACGCCTTTGTGCGCCTGACGGCCGAGATCGATGGCCACCAGGCGGTGATCGATGTCGACCTCGAAGATGCGCTGCGGGTGCTGCCCGAGGCGTCGCTCGAGCTCAAGCCGGATGCGGTGGTGTTCAACACCCAGACCGAGATCAATCCAGTCGAAATGACGGCTGTCGTTTCGGGCGGTACGATTGCCGATCTCGATTTCGACCTGCCAGCAGGCTGGACGATGCGCGCCAATGGCGAGGGCAGCGAGGCCGGAACATTCGACCTGACGCCGCCGACTGACCTCGGCACGACGCGGATCACCATCTCGCCAAAGCTGCTCGGCAAGCAGGCCTATGCGATCAACGTCTTCAGCTATCCTCATATCGGACGTTCTGTCGTGCCGACCGAGGTGGCGGTGCCGGTGCAGTCGGTCGAGGCGATCATCCCGGAAGGCAAGATCGGCTATATCGGTGGCGGCAACGACAATGTCGCGATCTGGCTCAAGCGCCTTGGGGTGGACCTCAAGGAACTGACCCCGGCCGATATGGAAGCGGGCGCCTATCGCAATCTCGATACGCTCGTGGTCGGCATCTTCTCGTTCGGGCGCCGGCAGGACCTCGTGGCGGCCCTGCGGGGCGTGCATGAATGGGTGCGCAATGGCGGGCATCTGGTGACGCTTTACCACCGTCCCTCGGACGGCTGGGACAGCGAGACCGTGCCGCTGGCCTATCTCAAGATCGGCACGCCCTCGATCCGCTATCGCGTGACCGATGCCAAGGCGCCGGTGGAAGCGCTGGTGCCGGACCATCCGCTGCTGAACTATCCCAACACGATCGGGCCCGAGGATTGGGCCGGCTGGGACAAGGAACGCGGGCTCTATTTCGCTTCGGAATGGGGCGAGGCCTATGTGCCGCTGCTGGCGATGAGCGATGCGGGCGAAGAGCCTCTGACCGGGTCACTGCTGTCTGCAGAGATCGGCGAGGGGCGCCACACCCACACCAGCCTCGTGCTGCATCACCAGCTCGACAAGCTGACCCCGGGCGCTTTCCGCATCATGGCCAATCTGATCCAGCCGGCCAAGCGCAAGGATTGATCCCCCAACGGTTCGCGCTTGCCTCCCGGGCGCGAACCACAAGGCCGCACCCCCAGGCGGCTGAAACCCCCGGTCCTCGTGGCCGGGGGCTTTTTATTGGGGCGTGTTCTGGCTGCGCCGGTCGAGGCGGGTTGTGAGCACGAGCGCCGCGATGATGATGGCGATGCCGGCAAAAGTGGTGGGAGCGGGGACTTCGCCGAAGGCGAGGAAGCCGGCGAGGCTGGCCAGTACGATGGACAGATAATGGAACGGGGCGAGCCTATTGGCCGGGCTCGACTGATAGGCGCGCAGATAACAATATTGGCCGATCTGGGCGAGGACGCCGATGGCAAGGAGAAGAGGCCAGTCGGCTGTGGTCACGGGTTGCCAGACCCAGAGGGCGGGGAGGGCCGTAAAGAGCGTCAGCCCGACCGTGTAAAAGACCATGAGGACGGTGGTGTTTTCGCCGGCGAGGGCCCGGGTCTGTACGGTGGCGAGCGAGCCGAAGACGACCATGGCGAGGGCGGCGAGGAGCCCGAAATCCCAGGAGATTTCGCTGGGGCCGACCATGATCAGCACGCCGACAAAGCCGATGCAGGCGCCGATCCAGCGCCAGGGGCCGGAGCGTTCGCCGAGCATGAAAGTGGCGAGCGCCAGCACGACCAGCGGGCGCATGAAGCCGATGGCGTTGACGAGCGCCAGGGGCAGGGCCGTCAGCGCGGCGAAATTGGCATTGAGGGCGAGCGTGTTGCAGAGCACGCGAAAGCCATGGCGGCTCCATTGGCGGGTGGTGCGCAGGGCATGGCGATGGCGCCAGGCCAGCGGCAGCACGCTGACGAGGCCGATCAGCGAGCGGATGAAGACCATCTGCACCGCCGGATAGCTCGCCCCGCCGAGCTTGACCAGAACGGTCATGATGGTGACGAGCACCATGTCGCTGAGGAGCCAGGCGACAGCGAGGCGCGATGGGGCGGGCATAGGTTTCAGGCCGATTGCAGAAGATTTGCCATGAGCCGGAAGGCGCCGGAGACGAGCTTGTCCATCTGGTGATGGAGCACGAGGCTCGTATGGGTGTGGCGGCCATCGCCGATTTTTGCCGAGAGCAGGGAGCCGGTGAGAGGGGCTTCGCCGGCGTCGCTCATGGACAAAAGCGGGGTGTAGGCGCTGTCCCATGAGGAGGCGAAGTAGAGGCCGCGTTCCTTGTCCCAGCTCTCGAAATCGGCCGCAGTGATTCGGTTTGGGCCGGCGAACAGGGGGTGGTCGGGGGCGATCATTGTGACGGGGGCGGCCGGATTGGTGACGCGCCAGCGGAGGGAGGGGCTGCCGATAGTGAGGGGGAGCGGCGGCGTTGTCTGGGGCTGCCAGCCGTCGGCGGGGCGATGATAGAGGGTGACGAGATGACCACCGGCGCTGACAAAGGCGTGGAGGCGCGCCGTGGCGGCGGCGAGGTCGGGGCGGGTGCCGAAGGCGAAGATGCCGACCACGATGGTGTCGAAGCGCGCGAGATCGCCCGAGAAGGCATCGGCGTCGAGGAGGGTTACGTCGGCGCCGATGCGCTCGAGCCAGAGGCCGACATTGTCGGCGCCCCCGCCGATATAGCCGATGCGGGTTTTCGGGAGGGCGAGATCGAGGGCGAGGATGTCGAGGGCTTGCGGGCGCACGAAGCGGGTGCGGCCGATATGGGGATAGGCGATGGGGGTCAGCGCATAGGCCTGTTGTCCGTCGATGCAGATCGGGAGGCTGTGGCGGCCCGGGGCGAGATTTTCCGCCGGGGTGAGGGTGAGGCCGGTGTCGGTGGGGGTGATGGCGAGGCCCGGCACGGGGGGGAGGGTCAGCGCGCTCGGTTTTGCGCCCTTGATGGCGACGTATTGCGAATTGGTCGCGCCCTTGGGGATGATCAGGGCGCTGGGGCCGACGGACAGCGCGTGGGCCGGGTCGATGGCGAGCGGTTCTTCGGTGTCGAGGGAGAAGCTGATGTCCTCGCCGCCGATATGTGCGGTCACTTCAAGGGACAAAAGACCGTTGCCGCCGAGACTTTGCCAGTCGGGATGGAAGGGATTGCCGATGGGGGCGTCGGCGCCGGCTGCGATGGCGAGCGTCGTGCGGCCGTTCTCGAGGGTGATCGCTGCCGGTGCCGAAATGGCGGGGTGGGCGCGGGGGGAGATGGTGAGCGCGCCGGCAAGGCCGGTTTCGGCTTCGACGACGAGGTCGACGGAATTGCCCGGCGTGAGGCTTGGCGATGTGAAGGCGGCGGAGATGTCGATGCCGGCGGCGAGGGACAGGGCGGCGTCGATTTCGCGCAGTTTTCGCGTCAGGCGGTGGGCGTGTTCGGGGGCGATCGTCGCGCTGGCTGCGGTGAGGGCGCGGCGGGCTTTGGCGAGTGCAGCGATGAGGGGTTGAGCGTGTGGGAAGGCGGCGATGGCCGTTCCGATGGCGGCGTCGGCCTCGGCGAGGGCGGGATGGTCCCCGAGATCGGCGAGGCGCGTGGGGAGGCCGTCGAAAACGCTGGACTCGGCGCTGCTGCCAACGAGATGGAGGGGCCATCTCGTCTGGGCCGGGTGGCGCCAGAACCCCATGTTCTGGCTGGCGTGATAGGCGCGGGACACTTCGCCGAGACGGCCAAAGCTCATGCCGGTGACGGGGTCGCTGTCGTTTGCGATCACTTCCGTGGTCATCGGCGGCGGGCGGACTTCGTCGTCATAATAGCCATTGTCGCCGCCCGACCAGGCCGGGAGATAGTATTTTGCAACCCGCCACGGGGTGAAGCCCTCGGTGATGTAAGCGGGGTCGGCGGCGAGGGCGAGGGCGCGCTCGGCGGCCTCGGTCATGGCGCGGTGGTGGCCATGCTGGCCGGGCACGTCGAGAAAGGTCGGGATGACGATATCGGGGCGGAACTGGCGATAGGCGCGCACGAGGCGCTCGATGGTGCGGTCCTCGCCCCAGCGGCCGAGCGTGTCGGGGCCGGATTTGGAGAAGCCGAAATCGTGGACCGGGTCGTCCGGGCCGTGGCCGAGCCAGGCGATGTCGGCATCGATGGCGCGCGCGGCTTCCTCCATCTCGCGGCTGCGCATGATTCCAAGCGGACCCTGGCGTTCGGGGCCGAGAATGTTCTGGCCGCCTTCGCCGCGGGTGGAGCAGGCGACGATGATTCGCACGCCATGCTGGTGGCGGAGGGTCGCGAGCATCTCGTTGTGCTCGTCGTCGGGATGGGCGCCGGTATTCATCACGCCGATCGTGGAGCGCAGGCGCCCAAGGGCACGGTGAAGCGCAACGAGGCGGGGCTGGGCAGCGCGGCGGCGCAGGCGATCACGATCTGGCAGCATGACGAAAGTCCGGTAGTTGAGTGTCAGGTGGCGGGGCCGGCGACGCTGAGGTGCGGCGAGACCGTGTCGAGCAGCGGCAGGGCGGCGGCGCCGAGGGCGGCGGTGAGGCGGCCGGTCTGGCCCCGGATGACGCGGGGCAGGGTGCGCTGCTGGCGGGTGGCGACGGAAACCGGCAGGGGGTCGAGGGCGGCGATCACCGCCTCGAGCACCGAATCGGGCAGGCCGCCACCGAAGATGACGGTTTCGGGGTCGAAGATGTTTTCCAGCATGGCGACGGTGGGGGCGAGGTAGTCGGCCGCCATGGCGATCCAGTCGAGCAGGGTCTTGTCGCCCTCGTCATGGAGCTTCTGGATATCCTCGACAGTGGCGGCATAGATGCCGGCCATGGCGAGGCGCTCGCGCAGGGCGAAGACGGAGACGAAGCGCTCGAGCGCGCCCGCCGGGCCATAGCGAGTGGCGCCATTGCGCGGCACGAGCCCGACATGGCCGATTTCGCCCGCATTGCCAAAGGCGCCGCGCAGGGGGCGACCGTCCTGGATAACACCGAGGCCGAGGCCGACGCCGAAATAGAGATAGCAGAACGAGCCCAATTGGCGGCCGGCGCCATAGAGACGTTCGCCGACGACGGCGGCGGTCGCGTCGTTTTCGACCACGACATGCTGGCCGGTTGCCTTGGCGAAAAGGGCGACAGGATCGACGCCGGTCCAGCCGGGCAACGTCGCCGGGCCGACCGAACTCATGCCTTCAACCTCGAAGGGGCCGGGCATGACGATGCCGAGGCCGAGCAATTTGCTGCGGTCGGCACCGAGCGAGGCTTCGAGGCGCGCGACTTCCTTGGCGACGAGGCCGGGCACGATGTCGGGGCTGGCGTCGGTGAGGGGGATGGTGGACTGGCCGCGAATGCCGCCGGAGAGATCGAGGAGCGCGGTGACCATGTGGTCGGCAGCGATTTCGACCCCGGCGGTGAGCGGGCCGTCGGGATTGACGGCGAACTGGATTGGCGGCTGGCCGCGACCCGAGCGCAGGCGACCGAGCTCGATAAGCAGGCCCTCAGAGAGCAGTTCTTCCACGATATTGGCAACGGCCTGCGGGGTGAGGCGAGCGCGGCGGGCAATCTCCGTGCGGCCGAGGTGCTCGTGCATGCGGATGACTTCGAGGACGACGCGGCGATTATGCGCGCGGTTGCGCTCGGGGTTCGAGCCGATGGCCACGCGCTGGCGCAATTCCGATTTCGTGCGGCCGTTCAATGTGATGCCCTCCCCTATCCTGTCGCTAACGATAGAACGGGGACAAAATAACTCAAGTAGATTATTTTATTGACAGGCCCCGCTGATCTGTTCGACGCTAAGGACAGCTAGGCGGGAGTCCGCCTCAGGCTCGGAGAGAGGGCTGTCGCAGGGTTCGACGGCCATACGGAGGAAAAGAATGCTCACCAAGGCAAAATTGGCCGGGCTCGTCGCCGGCGTCAGCTTCCTGGCGATGGGTGCCGCCCAGGCAGTGGAAATCGAATATTGGCAGTATGTGTTCGACAGCCGTATCCAGGCCATGGATCAGCTGATCGCCAAGTTCCAGGAAGCCAATCCGGACATCACCGTCAAGCACACGACCTTCCCCTATGCCGACTACCAGACGCGCGTCGTCGCGGCCAAGGTCGCAGGGCAGGGTCCCGATGTCGTGCAGCTGTTCTATGGCTGGACCGACCAGTTCGTGAATGGCGGGCTGATCCAGCCGCTCGATCCGGCCGTGTTCCCGCATGACGAGATCGAATCCGAATTCTTCCCCATCGTTTCGGCAATGAAGCGCGGCGAAGACTATTATGGCCTGCCGACGGCCGTTCGTTCGCTCGCCCTGTTCTACAACAAGGCGCTGTTTGCCGAAGCCGGTATCGAGCCGCCGACCAATCTCGAGGAATTCCTCGCGGCTGCCGAGGCCACCACCAAGCGCGACGGTAGCGGCAATATCACCACTGCCGGCATCACGCTCGACATGGCCGGCCAGGACCACCACTGGTGGCGCGAGGCTCTCGTGCGCCAGAACGGCGGCGTGCCTTATGACGCCGAAGGCAATGTGGCCTATAACGACGCCGCCGGTGCTGCTGCGCTGAAGTTCTACACCGACCTTCAGACCGAACAGAATGTCGGCCTCGTTGGCTTCATGGATGAAGGCCAGGCCGCATTCCGCGCCGGTCTTGCTGCCATGACCATCGACGGCACGTTCCGCCTCGGCGCCTTTGCCGGCAACCCGTTCGAATGGGGTGTCGTCGAGCTGCCGGCCGACGCCAACGGCATGCGCTCGAACTATTCGAGCTATTTCGCCAACGGCATCGGTGCGACCGCTGAGGGCGAAGAGCTCGAAGCGGCCCAGAAGTTCCTCAAGTACATCTCCTCGCCCGAGGCGATGGAAATCTGGCTCAACACCGTTGGTGAGCTTCCGGCTCGCCGCGACGTGGCGCTGACCGAGGCGAATCTGGCCGATCCAATTCGTGCGCCTTTCCTCAAGGGTCTCGAATACGCCCAGACCACGCGCTTCTACGACGAAGCGGCCCAGCGCCAGACTGCGATCGACATGGTCAATCGCGTGCTGCTCGAAGGCCAGTCGATCGAGGATTCGCTGGCCCAGGCTGCACAGGCCGAGCAGGCGATCATCGACGCCGGTCGCCAGTAAGCAGGCTCCCCGACTTTTCTCCGCTCCGGCTCGCGCCGGGGCGGAAAGCGGGATCAATTGCCAGGGCCCCCCAAGGGAGCCCCGGCTAAACGCGCAGGAGCGAAAATGGCGTCGGTGAACGCAACTCCACAAGCTGGCCCTGTTCGCTTCTGGGACAGGCAGAGCATCGGCACGAAACGTGTCATCTGGGCCTGGACGTTCCTGGCCTTGCCCATCCTGTTCTATGCCGGGATCCGGTTTTATCCGACATTCCAGGCGTTCTGGCTGTCGCTGACCAATTGGGACCTTTTGCGTCCCGCCCAGTTCATCGGCTTTGCGAACTACCAGAAGATGTTTGCCGACCCGGTGTTCTGGAAAGTGTTCCAGAACACGTTCCTCTATCTCATCATCGGTACGCCGCTCAGCCTCGTCATCTCCTTCGTGATCGCCTTCTATCTCGATCGCGTCCGGTTCATGCACGGCTTCATTCGCGCGCTCTATTTCCTGCCCTTCCTGACCACGGCCGCGGCCATGGGCTGGGTGTGGCGCTGGTTCTACCAGCCGGTGCCGATCGGGGTGATCAATGGCATGCTGAGCTCGGTCGGCATTGCCCAGCAGCCTTTCCTTCGCTCGATGGACCAGGCGCTGATCTCCATCCTCATTCCTGCGATCTGGGCGGGCCTCGGCTTCCAGATCATCATCTTCATGGCGGGCCTGCGCGCCATTCCCGGCACATTCTACGAAGCGGCGCGGATCGATGGGCTGGGTGAAGGCGCGATCCTGCGCAAGATCACCGTTCCGCTGCTCAAGCCGACCACGGTGTTCCTCGTGGTGTTCTCCTCGATCGGGTTCCTGCGCATTTTCGACCAGGTCTACAACATGACCACTAATGATCCCGGCGGGCCGCTCAATGCGACCAAGCCGCTGGTGCTCATGATCTACCAGACCGCCTTTTCGTCCTACCAGATGGGCTATGCCGCTGCGCAGACCGTGGTGTTGTTCACCATCCTGCTCATCGTATCCCTGCTCCAGCTCTACGTGCTGAGGGAAAAGAAATGACCGCAACCAATTCGACCACGGAGCTGTCGGCCAACCGTCGGGACATCCGCCCCGGGCGCATCATCGCCTGGACGCTATTGCTGATCGGCGGGCTGATCATGATCACGCCGCTCTTGTTCATGTTCTCCACCTCGCTCAAGACCTCGGCCCAGGTCTATGATCTGCGGCTGATCCCGATCGCGCCGACCCTCGAGAATTATTTCAAGGTGCTGAATGACGGCCGCTTCATGCAGTGGTTCTTCAATTCCACCTTCATCGCGCTGACGGTGACGGCGTCGAACGTCTTCTTCGACAGCCTCGTGGGCTATACGCTGGCCAAGTTTGAGTTCCGGGGGCGGTATTTCATCTTCCTCGCCATTCTCTCGACCCTGATGATCCCCACCGAAATGCTGGTGATCCCATGGTATCTGATGAGCAGCCAGCTCGGTTGGCTCGACAGCTATTGGGGCATCATGTTCCCCGGCATGATGACGGCCTTCGGGACGTTCCTGATGAAGCAGTTCTTCGAGGGCGTGCCGAACGACTTCCTCGAGGCGGCGCGCGTCGACGGGCTGAACGAATTCACCATCTGGTGGAAGATCGCCATGCCCATGGTGGTGCCGGCGATCTCGGCGCTGGCCATCTTCACCTTCCTCGGCAATTGGACGGCCTTCTTCTGGCCGCTGATCGTGACCACCTCCAAGGAGCTTTATACGCTGCCGGTGGGCATCTCCTCCTTCTCGGCGGAAGCGTCGATCCAGTGGGAGCTGATCATGACCGGTGCGGCTATCGGCACGATCCCGACGCTGCTCGTCTTCCTTGTGCTGCAGCGCTACATCGTCCGCGGCGTGATGCTCGCCGGCCTCAAGGGTTAAGTCATGACCGATCCAAGACTTTCAGACATCTCGGTCTTTCCCGATCCGGTCTATAAGGAAACCGTCCTGGCGCCGCTGTTCGATGGCGCCAAGGACCACCATGTCGCTGGGTTTCGGGCCATCGACCGGGCGCATCTGGTGATGCTGGCGGAAACCGGCATTCTCGATGGCGAACAGTCCCGCGATATCGCCAAGGCGCTCGAGGGCATCGATGCCGAAATCGATCCCTCGAAGCTGGTCTACACCGGTGAGGTGGAGGACTTTTTCTTCCTCATCGAGAAGGAACTGAAAAAGCGCGTCGGGCCGGACCTCGGCGGGCGGCTGCACACCTCGCGGTCGCGCAATGATATCGACCATACGCTGTTCAAGCTCGGGCTGCGCGAGCGGATGAATGTGCTGCTCGAAAAGGCGCTGGCGCTGCATGGCGCACTGATCGCGGCGGCGGAGCGGGAAAAGGCGACGCTGATCGTCGCCTATACCCATGGCCAGCCGGCGCAGCCGACGACGTTCGGGCATTATCTCTCAGCCGTGGTGGAATTTGTCGGGCGGGACATCGAGCGGCTCTTTGAAGCCTATCGCATTCTCGATCTGTCGCCGATGGGCGCTGCGGCGATCACCACTTCGGGTTTTCCGATCGATCGGCACAGGGTGGCGGAGCTCTTGGGCTTTGCCGCGCCGCTGCAGAATTCCTATTCCTGCATCGCCGGGGTGGACTACATCACCTCGACCTATTCGGGCATCGAGCTGATGTTCCTCCACCTGGGGCGCGTTATCCAGGATTTCCAGGTGTGGACGAGCTTTGAGGTGGGGCAGATCTATGTGCCCAACAGCCTCGTGCAGATTTCCTCGATCATGCCGCAGAAGCGCAATCCGGTGCCGATCGAGCATTTGCGGCATCTCTCGAGCCAGACCGTCGGGCGGGCGCAGGCCATGCTGACGGTGATGCACAATACCCCGTTCACCGACATGAACGACAGCGAGGGCGAGACGCAGTCCATGGGCTATGGCGCCTTTGCCAGCGCCTATCGCGTGCTCGATCTGCTGGCGGCGCTGGTGGCGCAAATCCGGATCAATCCGGACCGGGTGCGGGAAAACATCTCGCGGTCGTGCATCACCATTACCGAGCTGGCCGACAGCCTTGTGCGGCGCGAAGGGCTGTCCTTCCGCGAGGGGCACGAAATTGCCGCGGCCGTGGCCAAGGATGTGGTTGCCAAACAGGGCGATCTGGCGCGCGACGGTTTTGAGGCCTTCAGGAAAGCGTTCCAGCACGCGACGGGGCGCGAGACCAAGCTCGATGCTGCCGCTTTCGCCGAGATCGTGTCGCCGGAATATTTCGTGGCGGTACGCACCCGCTATGGCGGGCCGGCGCCGGAGCCGCTCAATGCGGCCATTGCCGGCTACAGGGCAGAGGCAAGCGAACTCGCCACACGTCACCAGACAATTTTGCGCCGTCAGGCTGAGGCCGCGCGCACGCTCAATGAGCGCTTCAACGCATTGAAGGGAGCCGCATAATGGCCTCGATCGAACTGCAGGGACTGGTCAAGGAATACGGCAAGGCCCGCGCCGTGCACGGCATTGACCTCAAGATCGAGGACGGCGAGTTCGTCGTCTTCGTGGGGCCGTCGGGATGCGGGAAGTCGACGACGCTGCGCATGATTGCCGGGCTCGAGGATATTTCGGGCGGCAAGCTCCTGATCGGCGACGAAGTGGTGAACCAGCGCGAGCCCAAGCAGCGCAATATCGCCATGGTGTTCCAGAACTACGCCATCTACCCCCACATGACGGTGGGGCAGAATATCGGCTTCGGGCTTTATACGTCCAAGCTGTCCAAGGCGGAAAAGCAGCAGCGGATCGCCGAGACCGGCAAGATCCTCGGACTCGAAAAGCTGCTCGATCGGCGTCCGGCGGCGCTTTCGGGTGGCCAGCGCCAGCGCGTCGCCATTGGCCGTGCCATGGTGCGCGACCCGGTGGCGTTCCTGTTCGACGAGCCGCTGTCCAATCTCGATGCGCAGCTGCGCAGCCAGATGCGCATGGAGATCAAGAGCCTCCATCGCCGGCTGGGGACGACCATCGTCTATGTGACCCACGACCAGGTCGAAGCCATGACCATGGCCGACAAGATCGTGGTGATGAAGGACGGCCATATCCTGCAGGTGGGCACGCCCACCGATCTCTATGAAAATCCGCAGGACGTCTTTACGGCACGGTTCATCGGCAGCCCTTCCATGAACATGGTTTCTGGATCCGTGGCCTCCGGTGTGCTTTCCGTTAACGGCGCGACCGTTTCGGGGCTGACCCTGCCGCCTCACGACGGCAAGGTGCTGGTCGGCATCCGCCCGCATGATCTGGTGGTGACGGAAGAAATCGGCGGCGCGGGGCTGAGCGCCCGCGGCGAGGTCGAGGCGGTCGAGCCCCTCGGCTCGGAAACGCTGGTCCACGTCAAGCTGGGCGACAGCCTCATCATTGCCACCGCTCCGGGGCGCGTAGTTCCGGCCGTTGGCAGCATGGTCTCGATCAGGGCAGGGGCAGGCTCGATCTATCTCTTCGATGCCGCCACAGAAAAGGCCCTGGGCCGCGCATGACTTCCTCTTCCAAAGCCGGGGCTGTTCTCAGCCTCGGCCGCATCTATTGCGACCTCGTCTTCCGGGGGCTCGATGGCCCGCCACAACTGGGTCGCGAAGTTTTCGCCGAAGATTTCAAGCTGACCCCGGGCGGCGGCGCGCTGATCACGGCGGCCCATCTGGCCGGGCTGGGCCGAACGGCGGCTCCGGTGGCCCGCTTCGGCACGGATGGACTGTCGCGCAGCGTGAGCCACGAGATCGAGGCCCTGGGGCTCGATCTGCGGTTTCTCGACCACCACGACACGGCCGGGCCGCAGCTGACCGTGGTCATGGTCGGGGAAGGGGACCGGGCATTCCTCTCCAAGCGCGCAGGCCATGCGCGACCGCAGAGCTTTGAAGAGAGCCTTGCCTGGGGCGAGGCGCAGCACCTCCATATTGCCGAATATGCGACGCTGCACGAAATGCCCGACGCCATTGCCGCGGCAAAGCGGCACGGGTTGAGCGTGTCGATCGACCCCAGCTGGGACGACCAGCTGATCCGAGATCCGCAGCTGTTCGAGCGCTGTGCCGGGGCCGATATTTTCCTTCCCAATCAGGAAGAAGCCCATGCGCTGACCGGGCACGCCGACCCGGCGCGGGCACTGGCGGAACTGGCTCGCCATTTCCCCATCGTCGCGGTCAAATGCGGGGGTGACGGCGCCTATTTGGCGGTGGACGGGCAGACGCTGCATTTGCCTTCTCCCGCCGTTGAGGTCATAGACACGACCGGGGCGGGTGACGCATTCAATGCCGGGTTCTTGCATGCCTGGCTCAATGGCGCAGATGGCAGCGAATGCCTCGCAGCCGCCATTGCAGTTGGTACCAAGTCCGTCCAGGCGTCGGGCGGCACAGGAAGTTTACGGATCTCAGCATGAACACTCCAGAGTTTCGGGTATTCGGCACGGCGCAGGCCGTGGCCAGCGCAGTTGCACAGCATATCGCCGGCGCAGTGCAGGCCAATCCGGCTGCAACGCTCGGACTTGCCACGGGCAAGACCTTCATTTCCATCTATGCCGAACTGATCGCACTCTATCGCCAGGGCGGGCTCAGCTTTGCCGAAGTGGAGAGCTTCAACCTCGACGAATATATCGGCCTGCCAGCGGGGCATCCGGCCTCGTTCCGCAGCTATATGGAAGAGCATCTGTTCAGCCAGATCGATCTTCCGGCACAGAGCGGCCATCTGCCGGGTGTCGAAGGCGACATCGAACAGGCTTGTCGCGACTATGAAGCCGCGATTGCGGCGCGCGGCGGTATCGACTTGCAGCTGCTCGGCATCGGCCAGAACGGGCATATCGGCTTTAACGAGCCGGGTTCGCCCTTCGACAGCCACACGCGGATCGTCGATTTGACGCCCTCGACCATTGCGGCAAATACGTCGGACTTCCCGGAAGGCGAAGTGCCGCCGCCGCAGGCCGTGACCATGGGCGTCGGCACGATCATGCAGGCCAAGGAAATCGTGCTGGTGGCGATCGGAGCCAACAAGGCCGAGGCGCTCGACAAGGCGTTCCGCGCCGAGCCGAGCCTCGATTGCCCGGCGTCGGCACTGCACAACCATCCCCATGTCATCGTCTATTGCGACGAAGCGGCGATGGGCGGGAAGTAGTCTTTTTCGATTGCTGAATTGGCGCGCCCGGTGTTGAGCCGGGCGAGCTTTCTCTCGGGCTTGTTCACGCGCAAATTGCCGGTATCGGGGCCTCGAGAGTGGCCCTCGGGGCGAGCCCGAGGGAAGCCGGGTGGGTTCCTTGAGCCGTGGACACGCGGGCCCGTTCGAGGTGTGTCCTTTTGAGCCGTCAAGCCCATTGGACGTCTGAGCGCTCCGAACCAATTTCAGCGTGCGAGGTGGCGTCATATCCCGGTCACTTTGGCCATTATGCTGAAATGACAAGAGGAGGTTTGGCCCATGCGGTTTTTACCAATCGTTTTTGCCATGATGTTTGCCGTGCCCGCCTTCGGGCAGGAGCCGGCCTTGCAAAAGGGGCAGGAGGCGGCAGAGGCGTTTGTGACGGGGCAGTTTGCGGAGCTGTGGGACGAGATGTCCCCGCCGGTGCAGGCGCTGTTCGGCGATATTGCGGGGCTCGAGCAGTTTCACCAGGGGGTGACGGACGGGTTCGGCGCTGAAACCGAAATTCTAAGCGAGCATGTGACTGCTATCGGCGATGTTTCCGTCTATAGCCGGGTGTCTCGCTGGTCCCTTTCGGAGACGCCGCTCATTACCGAACTGGCCATTGGCCCCGACGGGGAGATTGTCGGCTTTCGGGTGCAGCCCCAGCCGCAATTGGCCGAAAGCGATTATCTCGACTACGACACCAAGGCTGAGCTAACCCTGCCCTTCAAGGGGGATTGGCTTGTCGTCTGGGGCGGGCGCACGCTCGAGACCAACTATCATGCGGTCCACCGCGCGCAGCGTTTTGCCATCGATGTGCTGATCTCTCGCGACGGCAATACCCATGCGGGCGACCCCAGCGTGCTCGAAAATTATTATTGCTGGGATGAGCCGATCCTGTCGCCGGGCAAGGGCACGATTGCGGCGGTTGTCGCCGATTTGCCGGACAATGCCATTGGCGCAACCGATGCCGGCAATCCCGCCGGCAATCACGTCGTCATTGATTTCGGGAACGGCGAATTCGCCTTTCTGGGGCATATGCGCCAGGGCAGCATTACGCTCAAGCCAGGCGATGAAATTGCGGCGGGCCAGGAATTGGGCCGGTGCGGAAACAGCGGCAACACCTCCGAGCCGCATCTGCACATGCATTTGCAGACCACGCCGACGCTGGCCGAGGGGGAGGGTCTGCCGGCCTTTTTCAACGATTATCGTGCGGATGGGGCATTGGTCGAGCGCGGCGAACCACAGGCCGGGCAGACCATCTCGGCAACAGACTGACCCGACAGGCCTTTTTAGCTGTAGACGGACAGGGGATTGGACATCCAATCTGCTATCAAATCCAGTCCATTGTGATACCACTCTCGACAAGGCCTCGCGAAGCCTCCTAAGCTCGGCTCAACGGCCGGGACGGTTTCGCCTGGCTGCGCCAGGACTATCGGGGTGCAAGCTGGCGCACACCAACGCACCTCAAAGGGAGATGTCATGACTTTCAAGTTTTCCCGGACCGTGCTCGCCGGTCTGACCGCCGCTCTCGTGGCCAGTGTCGGCGTCGTGCTGCCGGCGCAGGCTGCAAATCTGCGGATGGCCTGGGCGCAGGACGCCGCCGGTCTCGACCCGCACACCCAGCCGGCCTTTTCGTCGCTGCGCCTGCTCGAGCTCATCTATGAGCCGCTGGTTCGGCATGATGCCGCGCTCGACGTGGTACCGGCCATTGCCGAGAGCTGGTCGTTCTCCGACGACGGCCTGACGCTGACCTTCAAGCTCGATCCGAACGCAAAGTTCAGCGACGGCGCACAGGTGACCGCAGACGACGTGAAGGCCTCGTTCGAGCGCCTGCTCGACGAAGCCACCGCCGCTGTCGCCCGCTCGAACTTCCTCTCGATCTCCTCCATCGAAGCGACCGACCCGGCAACCGTGGTGTTCACCCTGTCGCAGCCGGACGCGCCGATCCTGGTCGCCATGGCCTCGATCAACGCCGCCATCCTGCCGGCCAAGGCGATTGCCGAGGGCGCCGTCGCCACCAAGACGCTGGGCTCTGGCCCGTTCGTGCTCGACAGCTGGGAGCCAAACTCCCGCGAAGAGCTGAGCGTTAACCCGAACTGGGCCGGCGGCGAAATCGCCTATGACGGCATCAGCATTTCGGTCCTGCCCGACGAGACCGCGATCCTGGCTTCGCTCCGCGCCGGCCAGACCGATTTCGCGCTGATCAACGATCCGCTGATCGCGACGCTGGTGCCGAACGAGGCGAACCTGCAGCTCAACGCTGTTCCGGGCCTCGCCTATAACGTGCTGCAGCTCAACCCGGCCCGCGCGCCAATGGACAATCTCAAGGTCCGTCAGGCGATTTCCTGCGCCGTCGACCGCCAGGACGTGCTCGACACGGCGCTGGTCGGCGAAGGCAAGGTGACCGGTCCCCTGACCATGCCGGCCTATGCCGTCGATCCCTCGACCCTTTTCTGCTACGAGCAGGACATCGAAAAGGCCAAGGCGCTGATGGCCGAGGCCGGCGTTGACGGCTTCACCGCCAAGGTGATCGCCGCCACCGGTGAGCCCCCGGTCGCTTCGGCTGAAGCGCAGGTGCTGCAGAGCCAGCTGGCTGAAATCGGCGTCAAGCTCGAGATCGAACTGATGGAGCTGTCCGTCTATGTCGACCGCTGGCTGGCTGGCGATTTCGACATGGCTGTTGCCCAGAACGGTGGTCGCGCGGATCCGTACCCGATGTACAACCGCTACTTCACCAAGGAAGGCAACCTCCAGAAGGTTTCCAACTTCGCCGATGACGAGATCGACAGCCTGCTTCAGCAGGGCCGTGTCGAGACCGACCTTGCCAAGCGCAAGGAAATCTTCGCCAAGTTCGAACAGCGCATCACGGAGCTTGCTCCGTGGGTGTGGCTCTCGACCTCCAACACCTACACCGCCCAGCTCAAGACCCTCTCGGGCTTTGAGCCATCGGCAACCGGCACGCTGTTCGGCCTCACCAAGGTGACGCTCGGTCAGTAATCTCCGATCTTGGGGCGGGCCCTGCGGCCCGCCTCCTCCTGCCAGAGGTCGGCCTTTTCACTCTTTCATTCAGGACCTTAGGCCATGAACTATCTGGCGCGACGGCTGCTGACATTTCCGCTGATCCTGATCGGCGTGTCGCTGCTGGTGTTCTTTTCCATCCGCATGATTCCGGGCGATGCCATCACCGCCATGCTCGGCACCGAATCCGGCCTTTTGACACCGGCGCAGCGCCAGGCGCTGGCGGTGTATTTCGGCATCGACCAGCCGGTGCTGGTGCAATATGGCCGCTGGCTGACGGGCGTGGTGCAGGGTGATCTCGGCATCTCGGTGACCCATGGCCGCTCGGTCATGACCATTATCCTCGAGCGCTTTCCGCTGACGCTGCAGATGGCGCTGATGTCCATGGTGATCGCGCTGGCGATCGGCATTCCGGCCGGTGTGCTGGCGGCGACGCGGGCCGAAAAATCGACCGACGTCGTCGTGCGCATCTTTGCCATGCTGGGCCAATCGACGCCGGGTTTCGTCGTTGGCCTCCTCATCATCTATGTGCTGTCGGTCTATTTCGGCTATATCCCGACCATGGGCAGTTTCGTGCCCTTCTGGGTCGATCCCGTCGCCAATCTGGCGCAGCTGATTTTCCCCGCCATTACGCTGGGCTTTGCCTTTGCCGCCTCGGTGACGCGTATTTCGCGCTCGGCCATGCTCGACGTCCTGAGCGACGACTATATCCGCACGGCGCGCGCCAAGGGCGTGCCCAAGCGGAGTGTCGTCTGGCACCACGCGCTGCCCAATGCGCTAATTCCGGTGGTGACGCTGAGCGGCGTGGAATTCGGCTATTTGCTGGGTGGCGCCGTCATCGTCGAGCAGATCTTTGCCCTGCCGGGGCTAGGGCGGCTGACGCTCGAAGCCATCGGCCAGCGTGATTATGCGCTGGTGCAGGGATGCGTGCTCTTTATCGCCTTCAACTTCCTCGTAGTGAACCTCTTGGTGGACCTTGCCTATGCGGCGCTCGATCCCCGTATTCGTCTGGGAGCCCGCTGATGCGCATTCTCAAGGCCATCGCGGCCCATCCGACCGGCCGCATCGGCGCGGCTATTATTCTCGTCTATCTGATCCTGGCGATCTGCGGTTATTTCGGCTTCACGCCGCATGATCCGATCCAGCAATTTCGCGTGGATCGGCTGAAGCCGCCCAATGGCACCTATCTCATGGGCACGGATCTGTTTGGCCGCGATGCCGCGAGCCGCCTGATGGCCGGCATCGGGCAGTCATTCGTCATCGCCTTTGCCTCGGTGGGTCTTGCGACCTTGCTCGGGACCATCATTGGCCTCCTCGCCGGCTGGTGGGGCGGGTGGCTCGATGGCGTGTTCATGCGCTCGATGGACGTGCTGCTGGCGTTTCCGGCGATCCTCCTCGCGCTGTTGATCATCGCCATTGTCGGGCCGGGGACCATGACCAGCGTCATCGCCATCGCCGCGGTCTATACGCCGATCTTTGCCCGCGTGGTGCGAGGGCCGACGCTGTCGCTGAAGCGCCGTGATTTCGTCGATGCGGCGCGTACCTTTGGCAGCTCGCAGCGCTATATCCTGAGCCGGCACCTTCTGCTCAATCTCGTCGCGCCGCTGACCGTGCAGGTGACGCTGGCGCTGGCCTGGGCGCTTCTGACAGAGGCGGGGCTGAGCTTCCTCGGCCTCGGCACGCAGCCGCCGGCACCGTCGCTGGGGCTGATGATGAGCGAGGCGCGTAACCTCATGCAGCAGGCGCCGTGGCTTCTGGCATTCCCGGGGCTGACCATCATGCTCGGTATTCTCGGCTTCAATCTTTTCGGGGATGCCCTGCGCGATATTCTCGATCCCAAGACACAGGGAAGAGCGTCATGAGCAATCTTCTCAGCGTGAGAGATCTGCGCGTCGGCTTCGGCAAGGGCGCGGCGGAAAGTCCGGTGGTCAAGGGCGTTAGCTTCGCGCTCAAGGCGGGGGAAACCCTCGCCATCGTAGGTGAAAGCGGATCGGGCAAGTCGGTGACGGCACTGTCGATCAATCGTCTCGTCGATTTCGGCGGCGGGCGGATTGTCGGCGGCCAGATCGAATTGGTGCGCCCGGACGGGACGACGCTCGATATTACCGCGGCGGACGAAAACGCATTGACCGGCATTCGCGGCCGGGAGATCGCCATGATCTTCCAGGAGCCGATGACCTCGCTCAATCCGGTCCACACGATCGGCGAGCAGATCGAGGAGGCGTTTCGGCTCAATCGCGGGCTTGTGGGTGCGGACGCCAGGAAGGCGGCGCAGGAAGCGCTGGAGCGCGTGCGTATTCCCGATGCGGCGGAGCGGCTCAAATATTATCCGCACCAGCTCTCGGGCGGCATGCGCCAGCGCGTGATGATCGCCATGGCGCTGGCCGGAAATCCGCGCATTCTTATTGCCGACGAGCCGACTACGGCGCTCGACGTGACGGTGCAGGCCCAGATCATGGCGCTGCTGGCCGAACTCAAGGCCGAGCTCAACATGGCGATGATCTTCATCACCCATGACATGGGGCTGGTGGCGGGCATCGCGGACCAGATCATGGTGATGCAGCATGGCCTGGCAGTGGAGCAGGGGCCGACGGACGACGTGCTCGACAATCCGCAGCATGAGTACACCAGGCATCTGCTCAAGGCCGTGCCGCATTTCGATGGCGGCACCTCGATCCGGCGGGACCAGCCGGCAGGCGAGCGTAAGCCGGTGGTGGCGGTCGAGAATTTGACCGTTCGTTTCCCAACCGGGAGTGGGTTCTTCGCGCGCAACAAGGGCGCGATCCACGCCGTAGAGGGCGTCGATTTCGATCTCGTTGCCGGCGAAACCCTTGCCATTGTGGGCGAAAGCGGCTCGGGGAAATCGACGACGGCGCGGGCTATTCTCGGGCTGGTCGAGGCGACCCGCGGCAAGATTGAAACCGCGCCGGGCAAGTCGAACCGGCCGGTGCAGATGGTGTTCCAGGACCCGTTTGCTTCGCTCAACCCGCGGCTCAATGTCGAAAGCCTGATGGCCGAGCCGGCGATTGCGGCGGGCCAGCGCGTCGACGACAAACTGCGGGAACGCATGGTGTTTCTGCTGGAAAAGGTGGGGCTGACTGCCGAGGCGCTGGAGCGCTATCCGCACCAGTTTTCGGGCGGGCAGCGCCAGCGGCTCTGCATCGCACGGGCGCTGATGCTCAACCCGGATGTGGTGGTGCTGGACGAGGCCGTTTCGGCGCTGGACGTGTCGGTGCAGGCGCGCGTGCTCGATCTGTTGATTGATCTGCAACACGAATTTGGCCTCGCCTATCTCTTCATCTCGCATGACATGGCCGTGGTCGAACGCATCGCGCACCGCGTGGCGGTGATGTATGCGGGGCAGGTGGTGGAGATCGGGACGGCCGAGGCGGTGCTGGCGCGGCCGCACCATTCCTATACCAAGCGGCTGATCGCAGCCGTGCCGGGCATGGAGCGGCGGCGGCAGCGCTATGACGTGGATACGACAGCGGTGCCCTCGCTGATCCGGCCCAAGGGATATGAGCCAAAACTCGCCAGCTGGGTCGAGGTGGGTGACGATCATCAGGCGAGACTGGAAAGCTGATGCAGGACAAGTTCGACAGGGCCTTCGGCCTTTTGGCCGACGCCGTTGCCGCCGGGAAGATCCCTGGCGGGGTGCTGGGCTATGTGGATGGCGCGGGCAAACGCATGGTGCGCGCCATTGGCGAGGCGCAGAAGGTGCCGGCGTCGCGACCGATATCGGAAGCGACCTGGTTCGACCTGGCCTCGCTGACCAAGGTGCTGTTCACGACGCCTCGGATTCTTGAGCTCGCAGATGCGGGCACGATCGATCTTGATGCGCCGCTGATCTCGGTCATTCCCGATTTTGCCCAGTACAATGCCGACAATTGGCAGCGCAAAATCACCTTCCGTCAGTGTCTGGGGCACCAGACGCCGTTTCCGGGGGTGTTTCCGCTCTATACCTATGGGAGTGATCCCAATCTGCTGCGCCACTTTGTGTTGCAGCGGGACTGGCCGGCGGGGCCAGCGGTCTATTCGGATATCAACTATATCCTCCTCGGTATCGCCATCGAACGGCTGGCGGGGACGACGATCCGCAACATCGCGCCTCGAAATGGCTTTGCCTGGAGGGCAGAGCCCGAGACGGCGGCGGCCACCGAATACTGCGCCTGGCGGGGACGCGTTCTCTGCGGCGAAGTGCATGACGAGAACTGCTCGGCGCTGCAGGGGGCCGGGCATGCCGGGCTCTTCGGCACGGTCGCGTCCGTGCTCGATTTTGGCCACGCGGCGCTGAGCGCCACCGGGGATTTCGCCAAGGCGGTAACGCTGATGCGCACCCCGCTTTCGGGGCGCCGCACCCATGGTTGGGAGCGGCCCTATGAGGGGTGGTCGGGCGGCGATCTCGCCTCGAAGGATACGATCGGCCATACCGGCTTTGCCGGGACCGGGCTCTGGATCGATTTCGAGCGCGGCCACTCCTGGACGCTGCTTACCAACCGCGTTCATCCCACCCGCCATTTTGACAGCGGCATCTTCGCCCTGCGTCGCGCTGTCAGCGACTGCATCAACGCTAGTTAAGGATTTTTGCCATGGAACCGATCTGGACCATCGGGCTGATGACCGGCACCGTGCTCGACGGCAATATCGACATTGCCATCCTCAAGACCGATGGCGAGACCATTGCCGAGTTCGGGCCCTATACGCTGGCGCCCTACAATTCCGAAGTGCGGGCGCTGCTCGAAGAGACGCTGACGGCGGCGCGGGCGTGGAATTTTGAGGGACCGGAGCCCGAGATCTTTGCGCGGGCCGAGGCGGCGCTGACCAAGGCGCAGTCCCAGGCAGTGCTGGATTTTGTCGCGGCATCGGGCATGAAAATGGCCGATATCGGCGTTGTCGGGTTCCACGGGCAGACCGTGTTGCACCGCGCGCCGCAGCCGGGCCGGATCGGCGATACGCGCCAGCTGGGCGACGGGGCGCTGATGGCCGAGATGCTCGGCACCAAGGTGGTCTATGATTTCCGCAGTGCCGATGTGAAGGCGGGCGGGCAGGGCGCGCCTCTGGCCGCGACCTATCACCGGGCGCTGTTGCGCAAACTGGGCGTCGCCAAGGACACGGCCGTGCTCAATCTCGGTGGGGTCGCCAATGTGACCTATTGGGACGGCGCCGACGTACTGGTGGCGTTTGACACCGGCCCGGCCAATGCGCCGATCAACGACTTCATGAAGGCGCGCGGCCTTGGTGAAATGGACCGGGACGGGGCGCTGGCGGCGACCGGAACGGTGGATGAGGCGCGGCTGGCGAAGCTCCTCGAGCACCACTATCTCGCGGCGGCCTATCCGAAATCGCTCGACCGGTTTGATTTTCCGGCCAGCATGGTCGATGGCCTTGATGATGCGACCGGGGCGGCAACGCTGACGGCCTTTACGGCCGGCGCGGTGGGCAAGGCGCTGGATTTGCTGCCGAGCCGGCCGACGCGGCTGATCGTGTCCGGTGGCGGACGGCACAATCCGACGCTGATGAAGATGCTCGGCGCGCGGGCCGGGGTCGAGGCGGTCAACGCGGACAGTGTTGGCTGGCGCGGCGACGCGGTGGAAGCGGAGTGTTTTGGGTTGTTGGCGGCGCGGGTTGTGCGCGGGCTGCCGATCAGTTTTCCGACGACGACCGGCGTGGCCCACCCGATGCTGGGCGGGAAGGTCGTTGGGTAGGGCTCCGTTATCCGTTCAGGACAGGAAGCCCCCCTCCCAGCGCCGCTACGGCCAAGTGGCCTAGCTTTGCTGCCCTCCCCTCAAGGGGGAGGGTGAAGGGCCGGTGGGTGGATGCGCCGGGATGGACGCGGTGTTGCCGCGCGCGAGATGCTGCCCTCGGGCTTGACCCGAGGGTCACTATCCGAATGCACGATGTCGGTCTGGGGCTCTCGCGCTGGCCCTCGGGTCGAGCCCGAGGAAGCCTGGTGCGCTGTTGAGGAAAACGGGCAGGATACCCCCTCCTAGCCTCCCGTGAAGATGGGGGAGGGACTGGCCGGCGGGTTTTCGAGGTTCGTGTCCCACGCGCGATTGATGTGATGGGTACGGTGCTCTTGGCCCCCCACCCCAGCCAGCCATTCGAGCATAGCTCTCATGGCCTTCTCTGCTCAAATCGCTCCACTGGAGCGATTTGCCTGCGGACGCGCCGAAGCCCGCGAGGGGGAGGGAGTCGGGCCGGTGGGTGGGGGGCGTTTTTGCCACTTACGCTATGCGGCTCCTCCCCTTTTCAGGGGGAGGTTGGGTTGGGGGTGTGCGCTCATCCTTCGCGAAGTGCCCGATAGCTCCAATGGCTATGGGGCTTTGGCCGGACGGTCGATTTCTTGTCGTGATCCCTGATGGTCCCATGCAGGCTCGTGCTGTGTGGGAGGTCGGTCGTGAAGGGTATCATCCTGGCGGGGGGGAGCGGGACGCGGCTTTATCCGCTGACGCTGGCGATCTCGAAACAGATCCTGCCGATCTACGACAAGCCCATGGTCTATTATCCGCTCAGCGTGCTGATGCGGGCCGGGATCAGGGATATCCTCATTATCTCGACGCCGCGCGATTTGCCCTGTTTCGAGGCGCTGCTGGGGGATGGCAGCGAATTCGGGATCGCGCTGTCCTATGCCGAGCAAGCCCAGCCCAATGGGTTGGCCGAGGCGTTCATCATCGGACGCGATTTCATCGGCGACGATCCGGTGGCGATGATCCTCGGGGACAATCTCTATTTTGGCGACGGGCTGGCCGATCTCACCAAGGCGGCGGCAGCGCGCGATGACGGCGCGACGATCTTTGCCTATCAGGTGGATGATCCGCAGCGTTATGGCGTCGTCACCTTCGACCCGTGCACCGGAAAAGCGGCGCGTATCGTCGAAAAACCGGAATTCCCGGAGTCCGACTGGGCGGTAACCGGGCTCTATTTCTATCCCAATGACGTGGTGGAGGTGGCGGCGGCGACGAAGCCGTCGGCGCGCGGCGAGCTCGAGATTACCTCGGTCAATAATGACTATCTGCAGCGGGGGTTGCTCAATGTGGCGCGGCTCGGGCGGGGCTATGCCTGGCTCGATACCGGCACGCATGAGAGCCTTCATGACGCGGCATCCTTTGTACGTACGATCGAGCAGCGGCAGGGCATGCAGATCGCCTGCCTCGAGGAAATCGGGCTCGAACTGGGTTGGCTCGACGCCGACCGCGCCATGGAGCGGGCCGGGCGCCTGGGCGCATCGCGCTACGCCACCTATCTCAAGCGGCGGATCGGGGAACTGGCGCTGTGAGCATTTCGGTTCGCGAGACGGGCCTTGCCGGCGTGCTGGAAATCCAGCCGCAAATGCATGGCGATGAGCGGGGCAGTTTCTGCGAGGTGTGGAATGCGGACGACTTCGCGCGCCACGGAATCCGCACGCAGTTCGTTCAGGACAATCATTCGGTGTCGCGCCAGCGCGGGGTGATGCGCGGGCTGCACTATCAGCTTGCCCCGTTTGCGCAGGACAAGCTGGTGCGCGTGGTGCGCGGATCGATCTTCGACGTGGCCGCCGATATCCGCCCGAATTCGCCGACATTCGGCCGTTGGATCGGGGTCGAGCTTTCGGCAGCACGCTGGAACCAATTGCTGGTGCCGGCGGGCTATGCCCATGGTTTCGTGACGCTCGAGCCGGATACAGAGGTGATCTACAAAGTCTCGCGCCCCTATAGCCGGGACCACGAGCGGGCGATCCGGTTCGATGATCCGCGCCTTGCCATCGCCTGGCCGGTCGATGCGTCCGCGATGCAGCTTTCCGAAAAAGACCGATTGGCGCCGACGCTGGATGTATCCGATCTCAGCGAGCTGCGGGAGGAACAGGCATGAGGGTTTTGGTCACCGGGGGCGCCGGATTTATCGGTTCGGCCGTGTGCAGGCATTTGATGTCCGATCCGGGCAATGTCGTGGTGGTGCTCGACAAGCTCACCTATGCCGGCAATCTGGAGTCGATCCGGGGATTGCGGGACAAGCCCAATTTCACCTTTGTGCGGGGCGATATCTGCGATGGGGCGCTGGTCGGCCGGCTGCTCGAACAGCACGGGATCGACCATGTCATGCACCTGGCGGCGGAAACCCATGTCGACCGCTCGATCGACGGGCCGGGGACATTCATAGAAACCAATGTGGTGGGCACCTATGTGCTGCTGCACGCGGCGCTGACCTATTGGCAGAAACTGTCGCCGAAAGGGCAGCGGGAATTTCGCTTCCACCACGTCTCGACCGACGAGGTTTTCGGCGATCTGCCGTTTGACGGGAGCCTGTTTTCCGAAGAGACGCCCTATGCGCCGTCCTCGCCCTATTCGGCGTCCAAGGCGGCGTCGGATCATCTGGCACGGGCCTGGCACCACACTTATGGCCTGCCGGTGGTGTTGACCAATTGCTCGAACAATTACGGGCCCTATCATTTTCCCGAAAAGCTCATTCCGCTGATGATCCTCAATGCCCTCGCCGAGCAGAAGCTGCCCGTCTATGGCACGGGCAGCAATGTGCGCGACTGGCTCTATGTGGAGGACCATGCGCGGGCGCTCGCGCTGGTGAGCGCGCGGGGCAAGATCGGGGAGAGCTACAATATCGGGGGGCGGGCGGAATGCTCCAATCTCGACATGGTGGAAGCGATCTGCTGGCTGCTAGATGCACGCGTGCCGCGGCCGAATGGCGCCCTTTACGGCGATCTCATCACCTTTGTGCCCGACCGGCCGGGACATGACCGGCGCTATGCCATGGATATCGGCAAGATCGAGCGGGAGCTGGGCTGGAGGCCGGTCGAGACGCTGACCACGGGGCTGGCCAAGACCGTGGACTGGTATCTGGGCAATGCCGGCTGGTGGCGGCCGCTGCAGCACTCGGGCGAGGCCACGACGCGCCGCGGCAGGGCCATGGCACTATGAAAATTCTCGTGAGCGGCAGGAGCGGGCAGCTGGCGCGCTGCCTGATGGAAAAGGCCGCGCTGCGCGGGGATGTCGAGCTCATCGCCATGGGGCGGCCGGAGCTGGATCTGCTGCGGCCGGAAACGCTGTCCGCCGTGCTGGAACAGCTGCGGCCCGAGATCGTGGTTTCGGCGGCGGCCTATACGGGGGTCGACAAGGCGGAGAGCGAGCCGGATCTGGCCTTTGCCATCAATTGCGACGGAGCGGGCGCATTGGCGGCGGCGGCGGAGCGCGTGGGCGCCAGCGTGGTGCATATTTCGAGCGATTATGTCTTTGCCGGCGACAAGGGCAAGACCTATGACGAAACCGATCCAGCCTCGCCGCTCGGCGCTTATGGCTTATCCAAATATGCCGGGGAGCTGGCGGTCGCTGCGGCAAATCCGCGGAACGTCATCCTGCGGACGGCCTGGGCACACAGCCCCTATGGCAGCAATTTCATCCGCACCATGCTCAATCTGGCGACGACCAAGAAGACGGTGAACGTGGTGGGGGACCGATATGGATCGCCGACCTCGATGCTGGACGTGGCCGACGCCATTCTCCATCTCGTCGACCGGCTGGATGAACATCATTACGGGCTTTACCACCTGACCTGCCGGGGCAGCACCAGCTGGGCGGGCCTGGCGCGGCACGTGTATGCAGCTAGCCGCGCCATTGGCGGGCCCTGGGCAGACGTGGTGGACATTTCGGGGGACGACTACAAGGCGGCGGCGCAACGACCGATCGCCTCGCCGCTCAATTCGAGCCTGTTCGAGCGTCGGTTCAGCTGGGCCATGCCATCCTGGCAGCAGAGTGCGACCGAAGTCACCCAGCGCATCGCCGGCGAGATGGCTTCATTGCCGGCCCATTGACGCCACTCGGCGGCTGGGAAACCCTGCGGGCGGTCTGGGGGGGAGGGCCGGGATGCATTACGATCTTTGTGTCATTGGCGGGGGCATTGTCGGGCTCGCGACGGCGCGTGCGCTCCTGGCTGAATGGCCGGGCGCGAAGCTGATCGTCCTCGAAAAGGAAGATGAACTCGGGCGCCACCAGACGGGGCGCAATTCGGGGGTCATCCATTCCGGGATTTATTATACGCCGGGGAGCCTCAAGGCACGGCTCTGCCGAGCCGGGATGCAAAGGACCAAGGAGTATTGCCGGGCCAGGGGAATTGCTTTCGAAGAGCGCGGCAAGCTCATCGTCGCGACATCTGAGCTCGAGGTCGAGCGCCTGAGGGCACTGGAGCAGCGGGCGGGCATCCACGGGATCCCGGTGGAGGCGCTGACGGGCCCTCAAATCGGGCAGATGGAGCCGGCTATCACAGGGTTGAGCGCGCTGCATGTGCCCGCATCGGCGATCGTGAGCTATCGGGAGATCCTGTTGGCGTTCGCCGCCGATGTGCGGGCGGGCGGGGGGGAAATCGCGATGGGGGCGACCCCTAGGGGGATCAGCGAACGGGCAGCCTGCGTAGAGGTGGATCTGGGCGACAGGAGCTTTACCAGTTCGGCGCTGGTGGCCTGCGCGGGGCTGCAATCGGACCGGGTGGCGCGCATGGCGGGGCTCGAGGTGGATTTCGCCATCGTGCCGTTCCGCGGAGAATATTACCGGCTGCCGGCGCATCGGCAGGGGCTGGTCAATGCCATGATCTATCCGGTGCCGGACCCGGATCTGCCCTTTCTAGGCATCCATCTGACGCCGATGATCGATGGGGGGATCAGCCTCGGGCCCAATGCCGTGCTGGGACTGGCGCGGGAGGGATATGGCAAGGGCTCGATCTCCCTGCGCGATCTGGTTGACGAAGCGCGGTTCGGCGGCTTCTGGCGGCTGATCGGAAAGAACATGAAATCGGGGCTGGACGAGATGGGCAATAGTGTCTTTGCCAGCCGCTACCTCGCGGCCTGCCGGAAATATTGCCCGCAATTGCAGCTGTCGGATCTGACGCCGATGCCCGCCGGCATTCGCGCGCAGGCGGTGCGCAAGGATGGGACCATGGTGCAGGATTTCCTGATGCTGGAGACAGCGCGGATGCTGCATGTGTGCAACGCGCCATCGCCGGCGGCGACGTCGTCCCTCCCCATCGGGGACTACATCGCCGAGCGCCTGCTCAGCCGGCTCCGGGACTGACTGGAGCATTTCACCGCATCGCTGGCGCTATGAAATGTCGCGCTTCCAAAGCGAAAAAGCGATGTCCCCTTTTCCTGGAAACGCTCTAGGTCGCCGGGGCCCGGCTCAAAAGGCTTTTGTAGAATGCGACCGTCTCGGCGGTCGGGTTGACCCCCAACTCACGATTGAGCAGATTGCGGCATTCCTCATAGACATGCCGGAGCAGGGTGTAATCGCCATTGAGCGCCGCCTCGTACATGAGGGCACGGTGTGCGCCCTCGTGGAAGGGGTCTTCGTCGAGCAGGCGCGTGGCGCAGAAATGCCGCTCCTGATGGGTGAGAAGGCTGGTCGGCAGCACTGCCTGCGAGATGGCGTTGATGAAGTCGAAACGCAGGGCCGTGCGATGGTGGTCGAGCCATTCCTCAAAGCCCTGGCCGGCCGGCTTGTGCCCTCCCAGCAGGTCTCCGCCATAAATCTCGCAGAGGCGGACCCATGCCCTTGGGCCGGGCGTCGCGATAAGCTCGCGAAACTCGATCAGATCGGTGTAGACGTGGTCCTCCCTCGTCAACCAGACCATGTTGGCGTCGCTCGTCAGCAGCTGGAAATCATGCTCCTGCTGAAAGCGGCGGATGCGCGCTACGGCCTGGCGGACATCGGCGCTGACCTGTTCCGATGCACCTTCGGACCAAATCAGATTGGCTATGCGCCTGCGAGAGATCGGCTGCCCCCGACCTTCGATGATGAGGTAGGCTAATATGCGTAGAAAGTGGAAAGTTGGGTATACGATCTTTCCCGAGCAGAATACGTTGCAGTCACCAAGTAGTCGGATAGTAACCTTCGGAGATATGTCGGTAATTTCGCGCATAACCTTAACGACCCGCGTTAGATTATTATTAAGGGGTTTGATCTAGTCCGCCCCCCGGCGCACGATCATCTCCGTAAAGTTCTTCATCTCATGTTGGCACACCGATGTTGCATGCTCAGTGTATCATACTGATGCAGAAGCGCGAATAGAAGGTGAATCATAGAGAGGGCGGCGATCCAGAGACCGGAAAACCGCAGCGGCCTGGGTGCGATTGTGCACCTTGAGCTTGCGAATAATGTTGTGCACGTGGACTTTAACCGTGTGCTCGGACAAGGCCATCTTGGAGGCGATGATCTTGTTCTGCAGCCCGTCCGACATCAGCTCGAGAACTTCCGCCTCGCGTGAAGAGAGCACTCCGGCCGAATCCGCATGCGGATCGGAAGAATTGCTCGGCCCACGACGCGAGAGGAAACCGCGCGCGGCAGACCTCGGAGAGACAACATGGGGGAAGTATTCCCCGCCGTTCAGTAACAGCCAAATAGTGGCCAACCAAACGTTGATCGGCAGATTGAAAGGGACAAGTCCCTGGATGGCGCGTTCTGCCACAACGGCCCGAAGCGCCGGGTCTTCATTCCAACCTCCTTCTACCATGAGTGCGATCTGGGCATCTGGATATTTCTCCCGGCATTCCCCCATCATGGTCGAAACACTGCGGAATGCAAATGCATCGATCAGAATTAGCCGTGGCTCGAATTGTGCATTGTCATCGTCTGGTATCTGGCTGGACAGCACGATTTGCACTGTCGGAAAGCATTTTTGCATCGAGTTGAGCAAACTCTGGAATGCTACACCGGTATCCGCGAGGATAAGTATTCCGGTTTTTCCAGTGTTTGGCATTGTTGTATTTTGCCAAAAAGCGTATGCACCACTCTCTTCGACGTTGGATGGTTCGACCATCTTTTCCCCCATGTGGAACGTAGAACTACTTATATAGCGAACTGAACACAGGTGGCGTGACTCGTGCGTGACTCGTTTCAAGTTTTCTTCAAATAGTTCAAACGGTTGGCGGCGTTCGATTTAGTTCGGCCTCGCCGCCCTAGGCCACCCAGATCGTTCGGGTTACGAATACTTAACCAAAGGCATTTGGAGGCGGCGCAAAGCGATTCGCACGACGCAAGTTCGGCCCGTGGGAGTGCGATGGGGTTCGGTCGAGGCTGTGTAACCAGGAAGATGTAGAGGGCCGCCGAAAAGCCAAGTCGTGGTCGATTGCCGATCTCTTGCAGGCCAGCAAGATAGCAAGCGGACCAGTCTTGGAGTGATCGCATGAGCGCGGCGGAGCAGGAACACGGCGAGCAGAGCCGGCGCTATGGCGACATTATCCGATCCATGTCGGTGATCGGCCTGTCCCAGCTGATCAGCATTGGTCTTTCTATTCTACGGATAAAAGTATTGGCTGTATTGCTGGGGCCAAATGGCGTCGGACTCTTCGGTCTCTATAATGTGATCCTTGATCTGGGCGCCGGTATTGCCGGGATGGGCGTGCAATCCAGCGGCGTCCGGCAGGTGGCCGTCTCGGTCGCAGAAGGCGACAGTGCGCGGATCGCCATAGTGGCGCAGACCATCACGCGGCTATCCCTGCTGCTCGGGATCGTTGGGGCCGTCCTGCTCTTTATGCTGTCGGGTCCGGTTTCGCTGCTGACCTTTGGGGATGAGGCGAACGCGCCGGCGATCGGACTTCTGAGCGCCGCGCTCTTTCTGCGGATCATCGCCGGTTCGCCCTTTGCGATCCTCCAGGGCAATCGGCGCATGGGCGATTTGGCGCGGATGACCGTGCTGGGGGCCGTGCTCAATACGATTGTCGCCATCGTGCTGGTCTATTTCCTCGGCGAGGCCGGGGTGGTGTGGTCGCTGGTGGCGATGGCCCTTACATCCTGGCTCGCGGCGATCTGGTATGGCCGCAAGGTGATCCTGCCCAAAATTGTGCTGACCTTATCTTCGTTCAGCGCCGAGACGCGCATGCTGCTGGGGCTCGGTTTCGCCTTCATGGCCAGCGGAATCCTCACCGCCGGGGCGGCCCTGGTCATTCGCGTGCTGATCGTGCAGCACGATGGCGTCGAGGCGGCGGGGAACTACCAGGCGGCCTGGGCGCTGGGCGGGATCTATGTGGGGTTCATCCTCCAGGCGATGGGGACCGATTTCTATCCAAGGCTATCGGGGCTGGCCGAGGACCATGAGGCGGCGAACCGGCTCGTCAACGAGCAGGCTCGGGTCAGCATGTTGCTGGCGGGGCCGGGCCTGCTGGCCACAATCGCGCTCTCCCCAATCGTGATCACGCTGTTCTATTCAAGCGCTTTTGCCGATGCCGTGCCGGTCCTGCGCTGGCTGTGCCTGGGGATGCTGTTGCGCGTCATGGCCTGGCCGATGGGCTATCTGATCCTTGCCAAGGGCAAGCAGGCGATGTTCTTCTGGACGGAAGTGGCGGCGACAGCGGTGCATGTCGGGCTGGCCTATTTTCTCGTCAACACCATCGGGGTTGCGGGTGCGGGCATCGCCTTTGCCGGGCTCTATCTCTGGCATGGCGTGCTGATCGCGGTGCTGGTGGGCAGGCTCACGGGCTTTGTATGGTCGGGGGAAAATCTGCAGCTGGCCGGGCTGCTGGTCTTGCAGACGATCGTGGCGCTTGGCGCGGCGGAATTTCTTTCACCCCTCGGTGGTGTCCTTATTGGCCTCGGCGTGACGGCGGTGGCCTGCTGGATGTCCCTCGGCCAGCTGATCCGCATCATTCCGCAGAAATGGATACCCTCGCTGGCGCGCCCGCTGGTCTATCGCGTGCTGGGTCATCAGCCCGAGGCGGCATAAAAAAACCGCCGTTCCGAAGAACGGCGGTGTGCCACGGCCAAGGCAGCTGAGGGTTCTAGGCGGCGAGGGCCGCGGCGAGTTCATCAACGACATAGTGCACATCGTCTTCGCTCATCTGCACGAAAAGCGGCAGGATGACCGAACGGTTCTGCGCCCGCTCGGAATTGGCGAGGTCGCCCGAGGTGCGGAAGCTGCCGGCGTGTGCATAAGCCGGTTCAAGGTGGGTGTTCATGACACCGCGCCGGGTGGAAATATTGCGGTCGAGCAGGGCCTGCATAATTTCGATTTGATCGGCGCGCTCGGGGAGCGTTACGCAATAGCTCTGCCAATTGCTGCGGGCCCAATTGGGCTCGGCCGGTGGCGCGATGTCGAGGGCGGAAAGCCGGGTGGTGTAGAGGGCGGCGAGGAACCGGCGGCGCGAGAGAATTTCGGGGAGCCGAGCCAGCTGGACGCGTCCGATCGCGGCCTGGACGTCGGTCATGCGGTAATTATAGCCCAGGGTCTCGTAGCTTTCGAAGATCACCTTGGCCGCGCCGTGGCGCACCGTGTCCGGCACGCTCATGGCGTGCTGGCGGAGGAGGCGGAAGTGCCGGTCATAGTCCGGGTTGCGCGTGGTCAGCATGCCGCCATCGCCGGTGGTGATGACTTTGCGCGGATGGAAGGAGAAGCAGGCGATGTCGGCGTGGCAGCGGCCAATGCGCTGCCAGTCGCCGTCGACCAGGATTTCGCTGCCCGAAGCGCAGGCGGCGTCCTCGATGACTTTCAGGCCGTGTTCGGCGGCGATGGCCATGATGGGGGCGAGGTCACAGGGCATGCCGAGCTGGTGGACGCAGAGGATCGCCTTGGTGCGCGGCGTTATCGCGGCGGCGATTCTTTCCGGGTCGATGTTGAAGCTGCGTTCAGCAATGTCGACAAAGACCGGGACGGCGCCGCAATAGCGAATGGCATTGGCGGTGGCGATGAAGGAATGGCTGACGGTGATGATTTCGTCGCCCGGCTGGATGCCGATGGCGATGAGCGCCATGTGCAGCGCCGTCGTGCAATTGGAGACGGCGCAGGCGTGGGGGGCGCCGACATAGGCGGCGAATTCTTCCTCGAAGCGGGCGACTTCCGGACCTTGCGTGACCCAGCCGGAGAGGATGACGCGGCGGGTGGCCTCGGCTTCTTCTTCGCCGAGGATCGGGCGGGCTACGGGGAGCTGGCGCATGGGCTTGTTCATGCCACTTCACTCCGCTGCGCCATGCGGCTGGCCTGCCACCAGGAGACGAGATCGGCCATGCCGGCTTCAAGGGAAATCTGGGTGGTAAAGCCAATGTCGCGAGCGGCTTTTTCGGTGGAGGCCAGACGCCGCGGCACGGGGTTCACCTTGCGGGCCGGCTCATGGATGGGCGTCAGGGACGAGCCCATGACATCGAGGAGAAGCTGGGCCAGATCGCGCAGGCTGATTTCGCTGCCACTGGCGACGTTGAAGACTTCGTCGCTGACCTCGGATTGGGCGGCCAGCATATTGGCGCGGGCGATGTCGCGGACATGGACGAAATCCATGGTCTGGGTGCCGTCGCCCATGATGATGGGCGGCAGGCCCGAGGCGATGCGTTCCATCCAGCGGATCAGCACCTCGGTATAGGCGCCATGCACGTCCATGCGTGGGCCGTAGACGTTGAAATAACGCAGGGCGACATAATTGAGGCCCCGCATCTCGTTGAAGCTGCGCAGCAGGGCTTCGTTATAGACCTTGGCGGCGCCGTAAATGGTGCGGTTGTTGTAGGAATGGTGCTCTTCGGTGGTGGGGAAGATGTCGGCTGCGCCCAGTACGGAGGCCGATGAGGCGGCGACAACTTTTTTCACCCCGGCATTCACGGCCGCTTCGAGCACGTTGAACGTGCCGGTGGCGAGAACGTCATGGGCGAGGCGCGGTTCCTCGGCGCATTGGGTGATGCGGATCGCAGCCTGATGGAAGAGGATGTCGATCCCGGCCATGGTCTCGGCCACTTTGGCGGTGTCGCGAATATCGCCCTCTACAATGGTGATATTGGCAAGCCGCCGGGCTTCGTCGAGATTGTCGAGCCGGCCGCGCACGAAATTGTCGAGGATGACGATCTCGGTGGGGTCTTGCCGGGCCACGAGATCGGCGATGTGGGAGCCGATCAGCCCCGCGCCGCCAGTGATCAGAATGCGCTTGCCTCTCATGTGATGGAAATCCTTCTGGTTCAGCGCTTGCGCAGCACGCGGGCGGGGACGCCGGCGGCCACGGTGTAGGCGGGGATGTCGGTGTTGACGACGGCACCGGCGCCGATGATGGCGCCTTCGCCAATGGTGACGCCGGGCAGGATGGTGGCATTGGTGCCGATATCGGCGCCCGCGCCGATGCGGACCGGCTTGATTTCGAGATCGGTCGCGATGACCGGGACATCAGTGGGCAGGCCCGTATGTTGCGAGCCCAGCACTTTGGCGCCGGGGCCCCAGCCGACGTGATCGCCGAGCTCGAGATTGCGGGCGTCGAAATAGGCCTGCGGGCCGATCCAGACCTGATTGCCGATCTTGCAATGGCCGTCGAACCGGCCCTGGATATAGGCGCCGGCCCCGATGAAGACATTGGTGCCGATCTCGAAGGTTTCGAGATGCTTGAAGCCGACCTGGCTACCCACCTGCAGGCCCGAGCCGCAGGAGCGGGCGCCGGCCTTGAAGAGCAGTTTTCGCATCATCGCGTCGAGCTTGCCGTCGCCGGTGGCGAAGCGGGCATAGGCGTCGAGGAGATGGTCGCCATAGTGGGTCTCGAGCCATTCGGCAAAGCCGGCCTCGAAGGCGGGGTCGCTCTGGCTGGTGTTGCGGCCGTGAATGGCGGCGACGGTGCGGCTCTGGGTGGGTTCTTCAAGCAGCGTAGACATCTTGCCTCACTGCGTCGGCGATGAAGGCGACATCGCGCTCGGAGAGTTCGGGATAGATGGGGAGCGACAGCACGCTGTCCGCCGCCGCTTCGGTCTGAGGGAAATCGCCGCGCTGGTAGCCGAGATCGGCATAGGCGGGCTGAAGATGGACGGGGACCGGATAATGGAGGCCGGTCTCGATGCCATCGTGCTGGAGCCGGGCGCGCAATCCATCGCGGTCGGCGGAGCGGACGGCGAAAATGTGCCAGACGTGCCGATTGCCCTCCATTTCGAGCGGAGCGATGACATCGGAGCCGGCGAGCAGTTTGGTGTAGAGGCGGGCGCGGGCGCGGCGGGCTTCGGTCCAGGCCTCGAGCTGGCGCAGCTTTACCCGCAATATGGTGCCCTGGATGGCATCCATGCGGTAGTTATAGCCTTCCATGACGTGGTGGTAGCGGCGCTCCTGGCCCCAGTCGCGGAGCATGCGGATTTTTCGCGCCTGCTCGTCATTGCTGGTAACGACGATGCCGCCCTCGCCATAGGCGCCGAGGTTTTTGCCCGGATAGAAACTGAAGCAGCCGGATACACCGATGCTGCCGGCACGCTGGCGATCATATTCGGCGCCATGGGCCTGGCAGGCATCTTCGATGACGGCGAGGCCGTGGCGGGCGGCGATGATGAGGATGTCGTTCATCGGCGCCATCTGCCCGTAGAGATGGACGGGCAGGATGGCCTTGGTGCGCGGGGTGATGGCGCGCTCAATCTGGTTGGGGTCGATGTTGAAGGTTTTCGGATCGATATCGACGAAAACCGGGCGGGCACCGATATAGCGGATGGCGGCGGCCGAGGCGATGAAGGTGAAGGGGGTAGTGATGACCTCGTCGCCGGCCTTGATGCCCGCGGCGAGCAAGGCCAGGTGCAGCGCGCTGGTGCCGGTATTGACGGCGATGGCGTGGCGGGTGCCGCAATAGGTGGCGAACTCTTCTTCGAAGGCCTTCACCTCATCGCCCAGCACATAATGGCCGGAGCGCAGGACATTGGTGACCGCGCTTTCGATCTGTTGCTGGATGAGGGCGTATTGCGCCCGGAGGTCTAGAAACGGGATCATGAGAACACCTTTTCGCGGGCGAGTTCGACAATCGAGCCGCCTTGGGCCATCGACTGGGTCGCGGCTTCGAGAATTGTGACGACGCGCAGACCGGCGGCGCCGTCGGCGATGGGTTTGGTGCCGCGTTCGACGCAGGACACGAATTCTGCCAGTTCCGAGCCGAGGGCCTCGGTGATGTCGAGCTGGGGGGCGGACATGTCGCCGGCCCGGTAGCCGATGCGCATCTGGTTGCGGCGCTCGCCAGCCTTGGGGGCCATGGGATCAATGGTGAGGCCGCGATCGTAGATCTTGATCTTTTCGCTGGGCTCGAGATCGTCATAGACGACCATCTTGCGGCTGCCACCGACCAGGGTCCGGCGGACTTTGAGCGGGGCCAGCCAGTTGACGTGGATATGGGCCATCAACTTGCAGTCGTAATGCAGGTTGAGATAGGCGATGTTCTCAGGCGAGCCCTCGATGTGGGACATGCCGAGCGCCGAGACGGCGACGGGCTGGGCGCCAATGACGAAATCCATGATCGAGAGATCATGGACGGCGAGGTCCCACATGACGCTGACGTCGTGCTGGAAGATGCCGAGGTTCACGCGGACGGAGTCGTAATAATAGAGCTCGCCCAGATCATTCTGGATGATGTCGCGCAGTTTCTTGACCGCGCCGGTGTGGATGAAGGTGTGGTCCACGGCGACGACGAGGCCGCGCCGGTCGGCTTCATCAATGAGGCGCCGCGCCTGTTCGGCAGTGGCGGTGATGGGCTTTTCGACAAAGACACTCTTGCCGGCCTTGAGGCACTTCATGGCCAGCTCGAAATGGCTGGAGACGGGGGTGGCGATGGCGACGGCGTCGACCTTGGGATCGTTGAGGACATCAGCCATGTCTTCGGTGATCTGGACGGCCGGATAGCGCGAGCGCAGCCGGGCGAGGCGTTCGGTCTGTAGATCGCAGACCCAGCGCAAATCGACGGTGGGAATGTCGGAGAAATTGCGGACCAGATTGGGGCCCCAATATCCGTAGCCAATGACACCGATGCCGATCATGTTCGAAGCTCTTGTTGGTGGGGCAGGGGAGAGGTGTGGGCTTGCCGGCGCGTGGGCCTCGCCGGAACGCCGGCGACTGTTTCGCCCGGCGCGACATCGCGCGTGACGACGGAGCCGGCGCCGATCAGGGCGCCTTCGCCGATAATGATGCCGGCCAGAATTGTGGCATTGCTGCCGATCGAGGCGTTGCGGCAGACCCTGGTGGGGACGACCGACCAATCTCCGGCACCCTGCAGCGCACCATCTTCCGTGGTGGCGCGCGGGTAGAGATCATTGGTGAACATCACGCCGTGGCCGATGAAGACCCCATCCTCTATGACCACGCCTTCACAAATGAAGGAGTGGCTGGAGATCTTGCAGTTCTGGCCGATGACTGCGTTTATCTGGACTTCGACGAAGCTGCCGACGCGACTATTATTGCCGATCGTGCAGCCGTAGAGATTGACCAGGTCGGGCTGGTAGATCACCACGCCCTCACCCATCGTCACCTGCTGCATCATGGTCTTGCCCTCTCGCCGGCAGAGTGGTTTGCCGGTGTCGGACAAAAATCTAGCAGTGCCCCGGTAGGCGGCAATTTTCCAATGGGACTAGGACGCTAGCCCGACCAGCAGGCATGGCGGACCATAAGGGGCGTTCTGCTTAGCTTGCCGACTTGATATAAGCAGATAGAGCTAGCGAGGCCGCGCCCACGGCCTTGCTATCGATAGAGGCCTGTCAGCGGCGCCCGGCGTCATGGCGAGGCTGCTCGCGAGGAGGCCGTCTTGTCGATGATGGTTGCCAGCGCCGCTCCGAACTCGCTCGGCGATGTCGTCCGCCTGGCGCGTGGCCAACTCGTTGTGCTTTTCCTGCTCAGCGTCACCTCCAATATCTTGATGCTGACCGGCTCGATCTTCATGCTGCAGGTCTATGACCTCGTCATACCGAGCCGTTCACCCGAAACGCTGGTGGCGTTGACGGCGCTGGTGGTGGTGCTGTTCGGTTTTTATGCCTGCATCGAGTGGATCCGGGCGCGCATGGCCGGGCGCATCGGGGGACTGCTCCACGACCGGTTGAGCCAGCGCCTCTTTCCGCTCACCATGCGGATGAAGATCAACCAGAGCCATTTGCGCCTCAGCAATCCGGTGCAGGATCTCGACCAGGTGCGCCTCTTCGTGTCCGGACCGGGGGCCATATCGCTGCTCGATGTGCCGTGGGTGCCGATCTATCTGGCGCTGGCCTTTTATCTCCACCCCTGGCTGGGGACGATGGCGCTGGCCGGTGGCGTCGTGATGACGCTGCTGCTGGTGCTCAACGAGCTCAATTCACACCGGCCGGCCATGGCGACCACGGCTGCGGCGGCGGAACGGGCAGCGCTCTCGCGCGATGCGGACAATAATGCCGAATCGATCTTTGCCATGGGCATGCAGGACGCGGTTACCCATCGCTGGGCCCGGGCCGCCGAGCAATTGGTGCGCACCCAGACGCGCTCCTTCGACCGCGTGGCGTTCTATAGCTCGATCACCAAGGGCTTTCGCTATCTGCTGCAATCGGCGGTGCTGGCGCTGGGGGCTTATCTGGTGATCCAGAACCAGGCGACGGGCGGCATCATGATCGCCGCCTCGATCCTGACGTCGCGAGCGCTAGCGCCGATCGAACAGGTGGTCGCCCATTGGCGCAATTTCGTCAGCGCACGGCAGGCGGGCGTGCGCGTCAATCGCATGCTGCAGGCTGCCGCGCGGGTCGAGCGGCCAACCCGCCTGCCCATCAAGCGGCAGACGCTGAGCGTGGAAAATCTTGCGACCGGCATCGACGCCGACCATGCTCCGGTGGCACGGGGCGTGACCTTCACGCTCAATGCCGGGGATGGCTTGGGGATTATCGGTCCCTCGGGGGCGGGCAAATCTTCCGTCGCCCGGGCGCTGGTGGGTGTCTGGCCGGTGCTTTCGGGAGCAATCCGGCTCGATGGCTCGGAGCTGGCCCATTACGATCCGCTCGAACTGGGCGCCGCCATTGGCTATCTGCCGCAGGCGGTGGAACTGCTCGACGGGACGATCGCCGAGAATATCGGCCGGTTTGACGAGCGCCATGACACGGAGGCCATTCTGGCCGCAGCCAGTGCCGCGGGCGTGCATGAGCTTATCGCCTCCCTGCCCAATGGCTATGAAACCCATCTGGGCGCGCACGGCTCAAACCTTTCGGCGGGGCAGCGCCAGCGCATCGGCCTGGCGCGGGCGCTCTATGGAAATCCGTTCCTGATCGTGCTCGACGAGCCCAATTCCAATCTCGACATGGAGGGCGACGAGGCGCTGACCATTGCCATACTGAATGCCCGCAAGGGCGGCGCCATCGTCGTGATCGTCGCCCATCGCCCGAGCGCCATCGCGGCCGTCGACAAGCTGATGTTCATGCGCGACGGCCGGCAGGTGGCCTTCGGCAATAAGGGGGAAGTGCTCGAACAGGTGGCGCTGCCGCCAGCGCAGGCGCGACATGCGTAATCCGCTCCAGATCGGCAGGCCGAAGATAAGTCCCCTCAAACCGCAGGATCATTTCCTGGGCAGTCTGCACCGCCACGCGCTGCTCGGACTGATGGTCATTGCGGTGCTGTTCCTGGGGCTGGGGGGCTGGGTGGCGCTGGCGCAGGTGCAAGGCGCGGTGATTGCCTCGGGCATTGTCGTCGTCGAGGGCGGGTCGCGAAAAGTGCAGCACCCCGAGGGCGGGATTGTCCGCGAGATCCTGGTGCAGGACAATGACACGGTTACGGCCGGCCAGCTGCTGGTTAAGCTTGACGACGTGTTTGCGCGGGCAGAACTGGGCGTGATGAAGACCCAGCTGCGCGAGGCTTTGGGGACCAGCGCTCGGCTCGCTGCCGAGAGCGTGGGCAGCACCTCGATGGAAATGCCCGAAATCCCGAGCGTGCTCGAAGGCGATCCGCTCCTGGAAAAGGCGATGAAGGACCAACTCCGCCTGTTGCTGACGCGCAAACAATCGCTCGACAGTTCGGTGTCCCGGATCGGCGAATTGATCACGGAAAAGGAGGCACTGATCGAGGGGCAGGAGGCCCAGATCACCGCCTATACCAACCAGCTCGATATCGTGACGGCCGAACTGGCGCAGCTCGAGACCCTCACCGGGCAGGCGCTTGTGTCGGCCCAGCGGGTCAATGAAGTGCGGCGGAGCAAGGCGGAGATCGAGGGGCAGTTGGCCGGCGTACGCTCGGCCATAGCCTCGACGCAGAGCTCGATCGCCGAATTGCGGTTGCAGTCGGACCAGACCGTGAGCGATTTCCGATCCCAGGCGCTGGGCGAATTGCAGAGCGTGTCCCAGACCATTGCCGAGGTTGGCGAGAAGGTCATCGCCGCCGAGGCACGGCTGGCGCGGCTCGAGATCCGCGCGCCTGTCGACGGCACGGTGCATGAATCGAGCGTGCATACGGTGGGTGGAGTGGTTTCGCCGGCCGATGTGCTGATGCTGATCGTGCCGCGGGCCGTGCACCTCGTGGTGGATTTGCGGGTCAGTCCGACCGAGGTCAGCCGGCTTCATGTGGGACAGGCGGCCGATATCCGGCTGTTGAGCTTTGACACGCGCAGCACGCCGCTGTTGGTGGGTACGGTTGACGCCATCGCGCCCGATCTGTTGCGGGACCCGCTGACGGGGATGGATTATTTCTCGGTGCGCGTGGATGTGGCGGACGCGGAACTGGCCAAGCTGCCTGCCGAGGCGCAGTTGGCACCGGGCATGCCGGCGGAAGGATTTTTCCAGACGGGCGAGCGGTCCGTCTGGTCCTATCTGATGGGGCCGGTCGAAGAGCGGTTCATGCGGACGTTCCGCGAAGGCTGATCAGATCTGGAAATTGCTGTTCTTGCCGGTTTCGTAGCGGCACTTGTTCAGGACGACGCCGAGGAGATGGGTGCGCTCGCGCATCTGGCGCTCGCAGACGTCGATGTCGTCGATCGTGCTTTCCTCGGCGGCGACGACAAGCAGGGAGGCCTCGACCCGCGGCAGCAGGCCAAGGCAGTCGTCGCCCTCCAGCAGGGCGGGAAGATTGTAGAGGATGATGTCGGCGTCGAGTTCGGCTTTCATCCGCGCCAGGACTTCTGCAGCGCCGGGGCTGTGCAGCAGTTCGGCGACGTAATTGGTGCCGGGGGCGCTGGTGCCGATGGCCAGATTGTCGCCCAGGCGGACGAGGAAATCCTCGGTGCGGCAGCGGCCACGCAGGAAATCCTCGGTCGAATAGCGGCCCGAATGACCAAAGATGCGCGACAGGTTCGGCCGGCTCAATTCAAGGTCGATCAGGGCGACCTTGAATTTTTCGTGCTTGGCCAGGCTTATGGCGAGGTTTGCCGCAACGGTCGCCTTGCCGCAGTTTTCGGTCGGGGCGGAAATGCCCAGGATAGTCCAGCCTTTGTCGCGGGAGTCCTGCAGCACTTTGGTGCGCATGACGTCGAAGGCGGCCGAGCCGGGATGTCGCCGTGTCAGCGAGATGATCCTGTGCCGTTCGAGGCGCCAGAGGTCGATTTCGAGGGCGGGCATGTGGGACCAGGATAGCGTCGGCTTGGCGGCCGTATTGAGCGTGCCCAGTTCTCCGTCGAGGGTGTCCATGATCTATCGGCCCGATCTGGTTTTGGAGGATGCAGCAAAGGCTGGGGACGGGAAGGGAGTGGAGGGCGCATTACGGTGTGCCCCCATCCCCAGCCGCGTGCCAAGGCCCTTGAAGAAGCGGTTGAGCCAGCCATAGCCGCGCGCGGGGCGGCTGATATGGGGCACGGTGATAAAGGGGACGATCTGCAGCCGCGAGACCATTTCCGCGGGCCGGCGAATGCGCTTGTTGAGCAGTTCGGGCACGACCAGGGTGGCGAGGGCGACGGCCAGCGCGGCCAGCCCGCCGCCAAGGATGAGCATTCGCTGGCCGGGACCCTGGGGCCGCTGCGGGGCGACGGCACTCTCGATCAGGGACAGGCGCTCGCCCTTGAGCAGCAGTTCGATCTGCTGGCCAGTTGACGCTTCGGCGAGGCGGGAGACGGTCACGTCATATTGCGCCTGCAGGTTCTGGCGGTCGCGCTGGAGGGAATTGAGGGCGGTCTCGACGCCGGGCGTGGCCTCGATGGAGGCGGTGAGCGCGGCGAGCGATTTGTTGAGCTGTTCGCGCTCGTCGGCGATTTCATCCAGGCGCTCGCGGATGTCGAACATTTCCGAGCTCTGGATGGCGGATTGCTCGTCGCCTTCGCCCTCGCCGGTCTGGTTGGTGGCCATCAGGCTCTTTTCGAGCGTGTCGATCCGGTTGCGCAGCGCCACGATGGTGGGGCTGTCCTCGGTGAAGGCGGCGCGCTGCTGCACGAGCAATTGGCGGAGGGAGGCCAGGGTCTGTTCGTCCGGGGTGACCGGATTGGCAATGAGGCTGAGCGGACGGGACTGCAGGGCAAGACGACGCCGATTGAGCCCGGCCTCTTCCTGGGCCAGGACGAGCAGCCGGCTCTGCTGATTGGTCTGCTGGTTGCGGCGGAAATCGATGCTGTCCGGCAGGGCGTTGAAATTGGTGTTCTTGAACGAAAGGATCTGCTCCTCGACGAGGCGCAGCGAGGCATTGAGGCGGGCAGTTTCCTTATTGAAGAAGGTCACGGTTTCGCGCGCGCGCTCGGTCCGGAGTTCGACGTCCTTCTTGAGGATCATCGAGACGAGATCATTGACGACATCGGCAGCGGTGCCCGGGCGATCAGCCTTGAAGGAAATCTGAAATACGGTGGCGGTTGCGCCGCTGCCCGTGCCGATCGGTATCGGCAGGATGCCGAGACGGGCCTGCATGTCGGTGACGATATCGGCGTCGGTCAGCAGGGGCTTGCTGACGTAGAGTTTGAAGCGATCGGCGAGATCGAGCAGGTTCTGGCGGGAGAGCACGTCTTCCTGAATGATCTGGAATTGCTCGGCGGCACCGGTGGGAACAGTGGATTTGGCGAGATCGGTTGGGATCTGCGGTGATTCGACCAGGATTCGCGCCGTCGCCTGATAGGACACCGGCCAGAGGGAAATCCCGGCGAGAAAGGCTGCGCCGGCGAGGACCAATACCGTTATGAAAACAGGCAAGCGGCGGCGAAACAGGGCGAAATAGAAACTGAAATCAAAATTGGACAATGCCGTCTCCTGCCTCACGCAACGCGGTTTCTGCATCCGCATGATGGATGCGTGGTGTCTGAGGGATGAGGATAAGGGACCGTATGGGCTTCACTATTGCCAACATGGGTAGTCATCGCCGCGCGCTAGGCCGCTTGGGCTAAGCCGCACTGGTCGGTTCTGGTCGAACCCGGGGCGGGATACGATGCCGCACCAAAGCTTTGACAGGGGCGGATCGAACCATGCCGAAATTGCAACAGCGACCCAGATCGCAAAGACGTCTCTTGTTCTGGGCAGTCCTGATGGCATCGGTCGCCGCATCGCCCCTCGTGGCGAGGGCGGAGGCCCTGGTGCCGATGACCCGGCTCAAGCTCACCGTCGTGCAGTTCGTGCCGTCGCTGGGTGAATATCGGCGGTGGGACGCCCTTGGTGGCGAATTCGACGTCGCGGCCGACGGGACGATCAATATTCCCTCTCTGGGCGCGATCTCGACCAAGAGTTTCTCAGCCGACCAGCTCGGCGCGGAGATCGCCACGCAATTGCAGCAGAAGCTCGGGCTGATCGAAAAGCCGGATGCTTCGGTGCAGGTGTTGAAATATCCGCCCATCTATGTGGCAGGCAATGTGACGACGCCGGGAGAATTCGAATATCGACCGGGCATGAGCGTGATCCAGGCCGTGGCCATGGCGGGTGGCGAATTGCGCTCCGACGGCGCCGGCGGGGCGAGTGAAACGATCCGGCTCGAAACCGACATCAAAGGCTTCGACAGCGACATATTGCGCCTCGAGGCGCGGCTGGCACGGCTGAGGGCCGAGTTCGCGCTGGATAAGGAGATCAGTTTTCCGGTGCTGCTCGATGCCGCCGATCCGGCGGTGTCCGAAATCATGGCGCAGGAGCGGCGCATCTTTGAGGCGCATGCCAATGAGATGGCGCGGCAGAAAACCGGCCTTGTCGATCTCGATGCGCTCTATCATGCCGAAATCGACGCCCTCGAACAAAAGCTGGCGGCAGTGGACGAGCAAATTGCCCGTACCGGTCAGCAGGTCGAATCGATCCGCGACCTGGTGGCGAAAGGGTCTGCGACAACGTCCCGATTGAGCGATGTGGAGCGCGAACTGGCCAATCTGCGGTCCGAGCGGCTCGACATCATCATCGCCACGATGACGGCCCGTGAAAACCTCAACCACTCCCAGCGCGACCTGGCCAAGCTCGAGGACGAGCAGCAGTCGGAAACGGCGCGGCTCCTGCAGCAGGACCAGGCGAGCCTTGAAAAGATCCTCCAGCAACAATCTGCCGCCCGCCGCATGCTGGTGAAGTCTATCGAGACCGACAGCAATATCGTGCTGGCCGCACAGATCCAGACAACACTGGTCTATTCTATCGTGCGGCAACAGGACGGAGAAACCGTCACCCTGCCGGCAACGGAAATCAGCCAGCTGCAGCCGGCCGATCTGATCAAGGTGACATTGGTGGAAACGCCGATTGGACAGACGGATACGGCGATGGCGCCGGCTCCGTAGCCGGCGCGGAATGCAGGGTCGGCGCGGAATGCTGGGGTCGGCGCCGGCTTAATAGCCAGTGCCGCCCAGAACCACGCCGATCGTCCTGAACATGGTCCGGACATCTGTGGCAGCCGAAACGGTTGCCCAATAGAGCTCGTCGTAGCGGGCCCGCTCGGCAAAGCTGCAATTGTTGCGCTCGCTGATCTGCCAGAGCCCGGTCAGGCCCGGCCGCAGATCGTAATAGGCCAGTCCCTCGTAGAGCAGGCGCTGCTGCGGCATCATCGGACGCGGGCCGACAATGCTCATGTCCCCGACGAGCACATTCCACAATTGGGGCAGTTCATCGAGCGAATAGCGGCGCAGGAACGGTCCGATCGCGGTCAGGCGCGGATCGCGGCGCAGCTTCTGGTGCTTGTCCCATTCGGCTTTCTCGGCGGGATTGGCGTCGAGATAGGCGACGAGGGCCTTGTCCGCATCCGGCACCATGGAGCGCAGTTTCCAGAGCAGGAAGATGTGGCCATGACGGCCGATACGCGGCTGCCGGTAGAAGGCCGGTCCGCCATCCATCCTGACCAGAAGCGCCAGGACCAGGACCAGCGGCACGACAAGCACAGCGCCGACAAGGACCATGGCGATGTCCATCAGGCGCTTGCCGGCTGCATAGGCCTGCCGCCCCCTGGTCAGGGGCATCCAGGCGGAGCGCGCACGCGCGCCCAAGACCGCCTGGCCTTCAACGAATTGATCGAGCATTTTCGTCCCCAAAAATAAAAGTGTGGGAACGTTAGTCGCGATCCGCCCAACCAGAATTCCGCCGAGAGGACTAGGGGGAGGCTGAGATGACGAGGATTTGCCCCGTCCGATTAGCCGATAGTTAACCACGTTAGGGTTTCCGGCGCCGTTTGTTGCCGGAGGACTAGGCTTAACGGGGGATTAACAGGCCGTCCGGCGCATGACTCAATCCCGGCGCTACCCTTTTGGACAGTCCCATAGTCGACTTGGGCTAGGGGCCAAAACAGGGGTCCACATGCCCCGGTATCCGCTTACCAAAATGTAGGTATTTGGGCCGCACGCCGGCACGCCTAGCGTCCCCGGAATGCCTTTGAAGGGCAGGGGAGGCGGGAGCATGCGCAAAGTACTAGTCGTCTATGGAACACGACCAGAGGCCATCAAGATGGCGCCCCTGATCACCGCCATGGAGGCATCGGATCACCTGGAGCCCATTGTCGTGGTGACGGGGCAGCACCGGCAGATGCTGGACCAGGTCAATGCCATATTCGGCATCAAGCCGCGCTACGACCTCAATATCATCGCGGACCGGCAGCGCCTCGAAGGCATCACCGCCCGGGCGCTGGAGGGGATCTCCGACGTGCTCGAGATCGAGCATCCCGATGCGGTCATGGTGCAGGGCGATACAACGACATGCTTTGCCGGAGCATTGGCCGCGTTCTACACCAAGGCGCCGGTCATCCATGTCGAGGCGGGCCTGCGGACCTATACCGCCTTCGATCCCTTCCCTGAGGAAATGAACCGCAGCATGGTCTCGCGCCTTGCAGCGCTACACCTGGCGCCGACGGAAACGGCGCGGCAAAACCTTGTGGCGGAGGCAATCGATCCGCGTCGGATCGTGGTGACGGGCAATACGGTGATCGACGCCTTGCTCGATGTCGCCTCGCGCCAGATCCCGCCGGTGAACCCCGATCTGCTGCGGCTCGATGGAAGGCGCACCATCCTCGTGACGGCGCATCGGCGCGAATCCTGGGGCGAGCCCATGGCGCGCGCGGCTCGGGCCATGGCGCGCCTTGCCCATGCCTTCCCCGACATTCAGATGCTGTTGCCCGCCCATCTCAACCCGGCGGTGCGCGAAATCCTGCTGCCCGAGCTCGACGGCATCGAGAATATCATCATCACCGATCCGCTCGGCTATAGCGACTTCATCTACGCCATGAACAAGTCCGATATCGTCTTGACCGACAGCGGTGGCGTGCAGGAAGAGGCGCCGAGCCTGGGCAAGCCGGTGCTGGTGATGCGGGAAACGACGGAGCGCCCGGAGGCGGTGCTGGCCGGGACGGTATCGCTGGTGGGGACGGATGAAAATCTGATCTTCGACCAGGCGAGCCGGCTTTTGACCAACCAGCTCGCCTATGATGCGATGGCAAAGACCGTCAATCCCTATGGTGACGGTCTTGCCTCGGAGCGCAGCGTGCAATCAATCGAGCACTTCTTCGGCTATGCCGAGCGGCCGATCGACTTCGTGCCGGGCGAGCGGGCTCACGCCCACGCGCCTCGGGTGTCGTAGACCACCTTGCCATTGTGGCGGGTGTGGCGCAGCGCCTTGAAGGCGTCGTGCTCGACCAGGAGAACGATGATGTCGGCCCTGTCTACCGCCTCCCCGGCATTGGTGAGGCGGAGATTGGCGTTGCCGACGAGTTCGGCGGGCAGGGTGTCGACATAGGGATCGGCGACCATGATCTCGACCTCCGGCAGGGCGCTGGCAATCAGGCCCACGACCTCGATCGCCGGGCTTTCCCTGATGTCATCGACATTGGCCTTGAAGGTGAGGCCGAGGCACGCCACCGAGGGGCTGACGAAGCGCTTGGCCTTGGCGACGACGCGGTTGGCCACGTGGCGGGGCTTGTGGTCGTTGACCTCGCGCGCGGTGCGGATGAGCTTAGCCAGGTCCGGCGCGGCCGCCACGATGAACCAGGGATCGACGGGAATGCAGTGGCCGCCGACGCCGGGGCCGGGTGACAGGACGTTGACGCGGGGATGCTGGTTGGCAAGCTTGATGACTTCCCAGACATCGAGCCGCAAATGTTCGGTGATGAGCGAGAGCTCATTGGCGAAGGCGATGTTGACGTCGCGATAGGCGTTCTCGACCAGCTTGGCCATTTCCGCGCTGGCAGCATCGGTGAGGAGGATCTCGCCCTGCGAGAACACCCGGTAGATGCTGGCGGCCTTGATGGCGCAACTCGTGGTCAACCCGCCGACGACCCGGTTATTGGTGATCATCTCGATCATGATCCTGCCGGGCAGGACGCGCTCGGGACAGTGCGCGACGGCGATATCGGCATTGGCGCCGACGACGTGGGGCATGGCGAGGTCTGGACGGGCGGCGCCGATCCAGCGGCTGACCAGTTCGGTAGTGCCCGGAGGGCTGGTGGATTCCAGCACCACGATATTACCCGGGCGCAGTTTGACTGCGACCTGCTCGGCGGCGGTCTTTACATAGGAGAGGTCGGCCGTGTGGTCGTCATTGAACGGCGTCGGCACCGCGATGATGAAGGCGTCGGCCTCGGGAATGTCGCGGGACATGGAGAGGCGGCCCATGGCAACGGCACCGCTGACAGCGACGGCGAGGTCGGGCTCGATGAAGGGGGCCTCGCCGCGCGAAATGGTTTCGACGATGCGCGGATTGACGTCGACGCCGGTGACCTGCACGCCGCGCGTGGCAAGCACGGTCGCGGTGGGCAGGCCGATGTAACCCATTCCGACGACGACGAGATTGCCGCTGAAGACTTCGTTCAACATGATATTTCCTATGGTGAGATTTGAAGGCGTGAAGGCTGCGCCGGATCGGATGCCGGCAGGCGTTGCAGTTCGGCGCTGGGGCGCACGAGCTCGCGCAGGGTGAGACTGACAAAGGCGGTGTTGGTGGTGAGGTAGCGCTTCCAGAGGCGCCGGGGCTCCTGGAGCAGGCGATATGCCCATTCGAGGCCCATGCGCTGCCAGAGCAGGGGCGCACGCCTCGTGAGGCCGGCGAGGACGTCGAAGGACCCGCCGACGCCATGCAGTACCGGCACGCCCAGATGATCCTGGAACCGCCGGAGGAAGATTTCCTTCTTGGGCGAGGGCATGCCGAGGAACAGCATGTCCGGACGCGCATCGCGGATCCTGTCGGCGACGGCTTTCGCCTCGGCCTCGGTGTAATAACCGTCCTGGCTGCCGACGATCTCGGCGCCGGGCCAGCGCTGGCCGATTTCCTGCACCAGGGCGGCCAGAACCTGGGGCGTGGCGCCAAGCAGATAGATGCGCCGGTGTTCGGTGTCGGCGAGACCCAGCAATTGGACGAAGAGATCGATGCCGGCGACGCGTTCGGGCAATTTGTGTCCAAGCACGCGGCTCGCCCAAACCACCGATTGCCCGTCGGCCAGCAGCATGTTGCAGTCGAGAATGGCGTTGCGAAGCTCGGTATTGTTCTGAAGGCTGACGATCTTGGCGGCGTTGAGCACGCCTACCAGCAGGGTGCGCCGCGTCTCCAGCGCCAGTCGGCAGCGCTGCAGGGCCTCCTCCATACAGATCGCGTCCACACGTAGCCCGTACAGCAGGCCGGACCCCTTCAAAGGCTGGCCGAATTGGGTTCCACCCGTGACCAATGTCATTGATCCCTCCCTAGCGAGGAGGTGACGCTATGCGGCGTCGCAAAGACCCAACAATCAGTCGGATAGGTGCGGGGGAGGTATCTTACGAGTGCCCGGGCGTCGGAGGGCGTCCAATTGGGGCGTAATTATGACTAGGGAAATAAGCACAACGACGCTCCGATAGCTCAAATCACTAGTGTACCGCTCGTCTGCCAGAAGCTGATGTGCCAACTGCTATTTGGAGGCGCAGATGGCCGTGAAAACCTCAGGCCAGCCCGATGCCAAGGGCCTGGAACACCGCAAACTGGCAGTCATCATCGTGACCTACAATAGTGGGGATACGCTGGGAGGGCTTCTCGACACTCTGGGCGCGGGGCTGGCCGGCATCGGGCAGACCGAAATCGTCGTCGTCGACAACGCCTCGGCCGATGATTCCGTCGCCATCGCGCTGAGACATCCCATTGGGGTGCGGGTGGTCCAGACGGGGCGTAATGGCGGATACGCAGCCGGCATCAATGCCGGTTCGGCGACCATCTCTCCGGATGCGGACCTGCTTATTCTCAACCCGGACATCCGGGTTGCGCCTGGATCGGTGGCCCATCTCATGCGGCGATTGTCACCCAATATCGGCATCACCGTGCCGCGCATCCTGCATGAGGACGGAACGCTGTTTCATTCGCTGCGCCGCGAGCCATCGCTGCAGACGGCCTGGGCCGACGCGCTGCTCGGCACAAAGCTCGGCTATGGGCTCGATCAGGGCGAGTGCGTCTGCAATGACGGCCGCTATGAGCGGACGGGGCTCGTCGACTGGGCCAGCGGCTCGGCGCTGCTGGTGTCGTCGCATGCGCGCGCCAGCATTGGGCCCTGGGACGAGAGCTTCTTTCTCTATAGCGAGGAAGTGGACTATCAGCGGCGCATACGGGAGGCCGGCCAGCACATCGCCTTCGTCCCCGAGGCCGTCTTCATCCATATCGGGGGCGAGTACAGCCGCAATGCCAGGCTCTATGCTCTGCTGACCGCCAATCGCATCATCGATTACGAGCGCCACCATGGCGCTTTCGTCAATGTGATCTTTCGGCTGGCCGTGCTCAGCGGGGAGCTGCTGCGCAGCATCGGCGGCTCGGCGGTGCATCGCGCTGGGGTTCATGCGGCCTGGGACAAGTTTTCGGTGCAGCGCCAGCCCAGCCCGCAGCCCTCGGCCAGGGGGGCATGAACACTTTACTAGATCGGATCGGGATCAGTCCTAATCCCATAGGGCGATAGGCAGTCCAGTGAAATACCGATCTGATCGATCTGGAGGCGCAGGGTCAAAGTCAGCTGCGTCCATTAGCAGGGTCGAAAGACGGCCGTCCAGGCAGCGTTCGTGGCGCTGCGGACACGGCGGTGTTTCCTGCGCAAGCCGGGCGTCGGGCCGGGCCGGGAGGATGGCCCGCCCGACACCTGGTTTTCAGAGGTATTGGTCGCCGCAGCCGACGGTCTAGCTCTCGGGGATACCGCTAACCCTTCGGCTGATTTTCTACTCCCCGGACGCGTGGGACAAGTCTGGAAGAGGAGCAAACAAGATGTCAGTGGAACGCTTCAGCATCGCCGAGAAGCAGCGCACCAACCAGTCCCAATTGAGCTGGGTGGGAATGTCATCCTTGGCCCGCGCGACGCGGGATGGCTCGAGGGCACAGCGGTTCCGCCGCGGTAGCGAACAGGCCCGCTTCGCCGTGTCGCGGGATGCCGGCAGTCCGGTGATGCCGCTCCGCGAAAAGCACGCCCTGGCGAAGACTGACTGGCTGCGCGGCACTGACAATCCCCTGGCCAGCTCTTCGGCCGTGATCGGCGGCATGGCCGCGCCCGTGTCCTATTTCTCGGGGAGTGCGAGCGCCGGTGCGAGCCAGGTCTTCGCCCCGAAAGCCTATGAACCCATTGCCACACCATCCCTCCTTTCGACGCCTCCGGCGGATAGTGGAGTGGTGGGCGGAACCGATTTGTCGGCGACGGCGTCAGCGATCGCTCCAGTGACTTCGGGAGCGCCATCGACAGGGCCGTCTGCGGAAACCGGGCAAACATCCGGGGCCGGCGCAAGCGTCTCGCCCGCCACCGCGCAATCCCCGACCAAGGCCCTGACCGCGCCGTCCGGCTCAAATTCCGTCGGAGCGCCCGAGACCGAGCAGACAAATTCCGCGGCGATGCTCGACTGGCGCACCAGCTGGATCAACGCGGCGGGCACGACGCCCTGTGGCAGTTGCACGGGCCGGGCCTGCACCATGTGCTCGATCCGCACAGGGGGACCTGCAGCGAGCAATGGCCAGCCGACCGGGTATTCGCAGCGCGTCCTCGACCTTTATGAACCGGAAGAGAGCGCGGCGAGCGGGGACAGCATGGGCCTTGCCCGGACCGTCAGCGCCGCTCTCGTGAACCTGGACGCCGCGCCCAATGCGATCGTCCTCGAGAACATGAAGCAGGGGACGCCCGAGAGCGAATGGCTGATCGACCAGCACGATTCGACGATCGAGGGCTTCGCCTCCCAGTTCACGCTCAATCACGGGGAAACGGTCGATTTCAAGATCAGCACTGATTCCAAGAACTACAAGATCGATGTCTATCGCCTTGGCTATTACAATGGCGACGGCGCCAGGTTGATGCACACCATCAATCGGAATTTGACTACGGCTCAATCTCAGCCCTTGCCCATATTCGATCCGGAGACCAAGCTGGTCGATGCCGGAAACTGGTCGGTCACGGCGTCCTGGGATATCCCGGACGATGCCGTCTCGGGGGTCTATTTCGCCAAGCTGACGCGCCTCGACGGCTCGATGGGCGAAAACATGATCCCCTTCATCGTTCGCAACGATGAAGCTCCCAGCGACGTCACCTTCCAGACCGCCGATACGACCTGGCAGGCGTATAATTGGTGGGGCGGCTACAATTTTTACGGCGGTGTCGACGGCGGCCTGCGCACCGGGCGCGCCAGCAAGGTCAGCTATAACCGGCCCATCATCACCCGCGATGGCGGTTTTGCGGCCGGGCCGCAGGACTACATCTTCGGCGCCGAATACTCGGCCATCCGCTTTCTCGAGCAGAATGGCTACGACATCAATTACATCTCCGGCATCGACGCTGCTGCAGACGGCGCACAGCTCTTGAACAGCAAGATCTTCCTGTCGGTCGGGCACGACGAATATTGGTCGGCCGAACAGCGCGCCAATGTCGAAGCGGCGCGCGATTCTGGGGTCAATCTGTCGTTTTGGAGCGGCAACGAAGTCTATTGGCAGACCCGCTGGGAGACCAGCATCGATGGCACGGGGACCCCGTACAAGACGCTCGTTTCCTATAAGGAACGCTGGGACAACAGGGATAGCGATCCGGACGGGACGACGTCCACATGGCGCGATCCGGTGCTCGGGTCAGGAAAGCCGGAGAATGCGCTCACCGGCACGATGTTCACGGTGGATTCGTATCGGCTCGACGCGATCGACGTGCCCTATGACATGTCCAATCTGCGGTTCTGGCGCAATACCGACGTCGCCAATACCAATCCCGGCGAGGTCTATACGCTCACCAAGAACCTGCTCGGCTATGAGTGGGATTCCGATGTCGACAACGGCTTCCGTCCGGCGGGCCTGGTGCCGCTGTCCTCCACGACGGTCGACGTCAATACGCTGCTGCTCGACTATGGTACATCGACCGGCCCCGGCACGGCCGACCACAGCCTGACGCTTTATCGTGCGCCCAGCGGGGCGCTGGTATTCGGCGCGGGCACTGTCTACTGGTCCTGGGGCCTCGACAGCCACCACGACCTCGAGACGACGCCGATCGACCGCAATGTGCAGCAGGCGATGATCAATCTGTTCGCCGATATGGGCGTGCAGCCGACGACGCTGATGCAGAGCCTCGTTGCGGCCGCCCAGACGACGGACAATGCGGCGCCGACGACGGTGATCAATCCGCTGAGCGAACCGCTCGAGGCGGCCAAGACAGTCACCATCACCGGCACGGCGACGGATGCCGGTGGCGGCCTTGTTTCGGTGGTGGAAGTGTCCACCAATGGCGGTCAGTCCTGGCATCGCGCCAAGGGCTCCAATAGCTGGAGCTATAGCTGGACGCCGCTGGTTGGCGGCAATTACACGATCCTGTCGCGCGCCGTCGACGACAGCATCAATCTCGAAACTCCCGGTGCCGGCCGGACCGTTACGGTCGACCAGGGCGGATCGGGCACGCTTTTCGGCCCGGGCGATTTGCCGACGACACCCTTCAACCAGGACGATCGGCCGGTCAATCTGGGGGTCACATTCTCCTCGAACCAGTCTGGCAGCATTGTCGGGCTGCGCTATTTCAAGGGTACGGGCAATAGCGGCGAACATATCGGCTCGCTCTGGACTTCGACCGGGCAATTGCTGGCGCGCGCCACCTTCCGCAATGAAACGCCGAGCGGCTGGCAGACCGTCGTCTTCGACAATCCGATCTCGATAACGGCGGGCACGACCTATGTGGCCAGCAGCTACGGTATCGGTTATGCCGCGTCGCCGGACTATTTTACCTCGCCCAAGACCCGTGGTCCGCTCACCGCGACGGCCGGTACCTACTCGTATGACAGCGCCAGCGCCTTTCCCACGATCGATGCTTCGGGGACCAACTATTTCGTCGACGTGGTGTTCAGCGGCGTACCCACGCCCAATGCGGCGCCGATCGGCAATAATGACGACGGCTATCTGGTACAGCGCGACACGCCGATTACGTTCTCGATGGCTACGCTGCTCGCCAACGACACCGATCCCAATAATGACGAACTGACGGTGATCGGGGCGGGATCGGCCTCCAACGGTACCGTGACCTTCAATGCCGCAGCGCAGACCCTTACCTTCACCCCCGCCGCCGGCTATACCGGCCCGGCATCGTTCGGCTATTCGATCTCGGATGGACGCGGGGGAACGGGCGCGGCCATGGTCAACATGACCGTCGCCGCTGCCGTCAGCACCAGCACGCTGTTTCAGCCGACGGACACGCCAACCACTCTCAGCAATGCCGACGCTGCCCAGGTCAATCTGGGCGTCAAATTCGTGGCGTCTGCAGCCGGGGTCATCAGCGGGATCAAATATTACAAGAGTGCGCTCGATACGGGCACGCATACCGGCTCGCTCTGGAGCAGCACGGGCGCACTGTTGGCCACGGCCACTTTCGTCAACGAAACCGCTAGCGGCTGGCAGACCGTGATGTTCAGCAATCCCGTGCCGATCACGGCCGGGCAAACGTATGTTGCGAGCTATCACAGCAATGGCCACTATGCGACGACAAGCAATTACTTCGCTACAAGCCACACGAGCGGCCTGCTGACAGCGCCGGCCGGGGCCAATGGGGTCTATACCTACGGCACCGGAAATGTGATGCCGACCAGCTCGTTCGGATCGACCAATTACTGGGTCGACGTCATCATGAATTCGACGAGCGAGTCCACCAACAGATCTCCGGTGGCCACCAATGACAGTGGCTATTCGACGTCGCAGAATACGGCGTTGACGCTGAGTGCGACGACCTTGCTGGCCAATGACAATGATCCGGACAGTGATCCGCTTGTGATTAGCGGCGTCAGCAATGCGGTCAACGGCACGGCGGTGTTCAATGCGCAGACCAATTCGGTCGTGTTCACGCCGACCACCGGCTATTCAGGGGCTGCATCCTTCGTCTATTCGATCAGCGACGGGCGCGGCGGCACGGCCAGCGCAACTGTCGGACTGACCGTTTCGGCAGGAGCCAACCGACCGCCGGTCGCGACCAACGACACCGGAATTGGCGTACGCCGCAACGAAGCCGTGCAGATCACGGCGGCAAGCCTCTTGGCCAATGACAGTGATCCGGACGGCGACGCGCTGACCATTACCGGGGTCAACGGTGCGACGAACGGTACTGTGTCGTTCGACGCGACGAGCAATGTGATCACCTTTACGCCCACGACCGGGTACACGGGGGCGGCGAGCTTTACCTATTCCGTCGCCGATGGTCGGGGCGGCACGGCGTCTGCCGGGGTGTCGCTCGCGGTCACATTGCCGGTTAGCGGCGCCAATCTGTTTGCAGCCAATGCGACGCCGGTGACGACCACCGTAAATGATGGCTCCTCGGTGGAACTGGGGATGCGGTTCAGCGTCGCCCAGGCGGGCACAATCAACGGTATCCGCTTCTACAAGGGACCGCAGAATACCGGGACGCATACCGGCACGCTGTGGACCAGCACCGGAACCAAGCTGGGGACGGTCACCTTCACCAATGAGACGGCCAGCGGCTGGCAGTCGGCCAGCTTCGCGAGCCCGATCGCAGTGACGGCCGGCACGGGCTATGTCGTCTCCTATCACACGACATCAGGCTATTACTCCGCCACGAGCGCAACCTTCTCCGCCCCCATCACCAATAACGGGATTACTGCCGCGCAGACGGCCAGCGGGTCCGGCAATGGCAATGGACTGTATTCTTATGGCGCATCGAGCGTGTTCCCGACCAATAGCTACAACGCCACCAATTACTGGGTGGATGTGTACTATGCGCCGAGCACCAACAGGCCGCCTGTTGCCAATAATGACAGCGGCTATTCGACCCCCCAGAACACGGCGTTGACGCTGAGCGCGACGACACTTCTGGCCAATGACAGTGACCCGGACAGCGATCCGCTTGTGATCACCGGCGTCAGCAATGGGATCAACGGTACGGCGGTCTACAACGCGCAGACCAATTCGGTCGTGTTCACGCCGACCGCCGGCTATTCGGGCGCGGCCTCCTTCACCTATGCCATCAGCGATGGAAAGGGCGGCACTGCAAGCGCCAATGTTGGGCTCAATGTTGCCGCGGCAGCCAATCGGCCTCCGGTCGCCACCAACGACACCGGCATCGGCGTGCGGCGGAACGAGGCGGTGCAGATCACAGCGGCAAGCCTTTTGGCCAATGACACCGATCCCGATGGCGACGCGCTGACCATCACCGGGGTGAGCGGGGCCACCAATGGCACGGTCGCCTTCAACGCGGCGACAAATGTCATCACCTTCACCCCCGCCAACAATTATACCGGCGCGGCGAGCTTCACCTATTCCGTCGCTGACGGGCGCGGCGGCACGGCATCCGCCGGGGTGTCTCTGGCGGTTACCGCGACGGTCACCGGCGCCAATCTGTTTGCCGCCAATGCGACGCCGGCGACGACCACCGTGAATGATGGCTCCTCGGTCGAACTGGGGATGCGGTTCAGCGTCGCCCAGGCGGGCACGATCAATGGCGTGCGTTTCTACAAGGGACCGCAAAACACCGGGACTCATACCGGCACGCTGTGGACCAGCACCGGCACCAAGCTGGGGACCGTAACCTTCACCAATGAGACGGCCAGTGGCTGGCAGTCGGCCAGCTTTGCGAGCCCGATCGCGGTCACGGCAGGCACGAGCTATGTGGTCTCGTATCACACCACCAGTGGCTATTATTCGGCGACCGGTGCGACTTTCTCCGCCCCAATCACCAATAATGGGATCACCGCGGCGCAGACGGCCAGCGGGTCCGGCAATGGCAACGGGCTGTATTCGTACGGCGCATCGAGTGTGTTCCCGACCAATAGCTACAACGCCACCAATTACTGGGTGGATGTCTTTTACGAGCAAGGCACCAATACGGCGCCCGTCGCGACTGCAGATAGCGGCTTGACCGTACAGCCCAATACGGCGCTGCAGATCCAGGCGGCAACGCTTCTGGCCAATGATACCGACGCCAATGGCGATGCACTTACCATCACCGGCGTCAGCGGGGCCACGAACGGCACCGTGACCTTCAATGCCCAGACCAATGTGGTGACCTTCACGCCGACAAACGGCTATTCGGGCGCTGCCAATTTCACCTATTCCATCTCGGATGGCCGGGGCGGCACAGCGTCGGCCAATGTCGGGCTGAATGTGGCGGCCGCTCCTGTCTCCAGTGGCATCTCCCTGTTTCCAGCCAATTCGGTGCCGCAGACCGTCTCGGTCAACGATCCCAACGGGGTCAATCTGGGCATGAAGTTCACCAGCTCGCAAGCCGGCTTCATCACCGGGGCGAAGTTCTACAAGGGTCCCAACAATATCGGGCCCCATGAGGCAACGCTGTGGAGTTCCACCGGGACCAATCTGGGGCGGGTGACTTTCCAGAACGAAACCGCCAGCGGCTGGCAGACGGCCAATTTTGCCAACCCGATCGCCATCACCGCGGGCACGACCTATGTGATTTCCTATCACACGAACGGGAATTACTCGGTCAGCGGGAGAGGCTTCGAGCAAGCCATGACGTCCGGTCCGCTGACTGCACCCTCCAGCTCTTCGAGCGGCGGGAACGGGCTTTACGCCTATGGCACGTCCAGCGCCTTCCCGAACAGCAGCTACAATTCCGCAAACTACTATGTCGACGTCGTCTTCAACGCACAGCTCGCTTCCTGAGCCGTCACGCCAACTGGAGTATTGAATATGCAGGCCGAAATCTATGCCGATGCCATTGGCGAAATCACGGTGACCGGAACGATCATGCGGCTCGACCTGGTGAGCCTGTCGCACACCATGCGGGACGACAGGGGCCAGCCGGTGCCCGAGCACCGCATGCGCATCGTCATGTCGCTCGAGGGCTTTGCCAACAGCTTCGAAGTTCTCCAGAACGCCATGAACGGGCTGATCGAGGCGGGGGCCATCCGCCGCAACGAACCCGACCAGATCCCGGCCAAGCCGGCCGGTTCGAACGGCACCAACTCCCCCAATTTCATGTAACCGCGTAAGCCCTTCACATGTCGATCCAGACCGGACCTATCTGCCTCTCCGCCATCCTGCGGCACCATGGACTTGACGTGAGTGCCGAGCGGCTGGTCGCCGAATATGCCGTCGGCGACGAGGGGGTGGGGCCCGATCTGGTGCTGCGCATGGCCCGGAATGGCGGGCTCAAGGCCAGGAAAACCCGGCTGCGGCCACGGGCCTTGCTCCAGCTGGGTCAGGCCTATCCGGCGCTGGTCAGGCTGAACAATGGCAATTGGGTCGTGCTGGTGGGCGCCGAAAAGAATGATGCCGGCGCCGGTGTGCTGCGCATCTTCGACCCGCTGGCGGAAGCGTCGGGCGGCATGATCGTCGTGCCGCTCGACCAGTTTGCCAAGCACTGGAACGGCGAGGTGCTGCTGGCCAAGCGTAGTTTCGGCATGTCCGACCCGGAGCAGCCGTTCGGCTTCCGCTGGTTCATTCCGGAAATCCTGCAGCAGCGGCGGCTGTTCATCGATGTGGCGGTGGCAGCGCTGTTTCTTTATGCGCTGGGGCTGGCGACGCCGATCTTTTTCCAGCTCGTCATCGACAAGGTATTGGTGCACGAGAGCTATTCGACGCTGGCCGTGCTGGCGGTGGGTATCGGCGTGGCGCTGATGTTCGAGGCGCTTTTCGTCTTTTTGAGGCGCTATCTGCTGGTCTACGCCACCAACCGGATCGATATCCGCGTGGCGACGCGCACATTCAAGCATCTGCTCAATCTGCCGATCACCTTTTTCGAACATGCCTCGGCCGGTGTGCTCGTCAAGCATATGCAGCAGGCGAGCCGGATCCGGGAATTTCTGACCGGTCGGCTGTTCCTGACCCTGCTCGACGCGATGTCGCTCTTCGTGTTCATTCCGGTGCTGTTCCTCTACAGCCCGACGCTGGCGCTGATCGTGCTGGGGTGCAGTGCGCTGATCGGGCTTGTTGTGGCCTTGCTGGTTGCGCCGTTCCGCAAGCGCCTCGCCGATCTCTATGCCGCCGAGGGCGAGCGGCAGGGTCTGCTTGTGGAGACCATGCATGGGGTGCGCACGCTCAAATCTCTCGCGATGGAGCCGTTGCAGCGACGTAATTGGGATGACCGCTCGGCCCAGACCATCAACAGCCGGTTCAAGGTGGAGGTGATTTCGGTGACCGCGCAGGCGGTGACCGGCCTCATCGAGAAATTGATGTCGGTGGCGATCATCGTCTTCGGTGCCATGCAGGTGTTCGATGGCGTGCTGACTGTGGGTGCGCTGATCGCCTTCAACATGCTGGCGGGCCGCGTCTCGGGGCCGCTGGTGCAGATCGTCACCATGGTTCACGAGTATCAGGAGGTCGCCCTCTCGGTGCGCATGCTGGGCCAGGTGATGAACGAACGGGTGGAGCATGCCGGCAGGAGCGAGGGGCTGCGGCCGGACCTTAGCGGCGGCGTCGAATTCGAAAATGTCGCCTTCCGCTATGGGCAGGACGGGGCCTTCGCGCTCAATGATGTCAGCTTCAGCATGCCCGGTGGTAGTGTTTTGGGCGTCGTGGGCAGAAGCGGCTCGGGCAAGAGCACGATGACGCGTCTGATCCAGGGGCTCTATCCCATCCAGCAGGGCCTGATCCGCATCAGCGGGCATGATGTGCGCGAGCTCGATCTGGGGCATCTGCGGCGCAACATCGGCGTCGTGCTGCAGGACAGTTTCCTGTTCCGCGGCACGGTGCGCGAGAACATAGCCGCGGCCAAGCCGGATGCGACCTTTGAAGAGGTGGTGGAAGCGGCGCGGCTGGCCGGCGCGACCGAGTTCATCGAGCAATTGCCACGTGGTTTCGACACGCTGATCGAGGAGGGGGCCGAGAACCTCTCCGGCGGGCAGCGGCAGCGCCTGTCCATCGCCCGGGCGCTGGTGACCAAACCAAAAATCCTCATTCTCGACGAAGCCACCAGCGCGCTCGACCCCGAGAGCGAGGCCATCGTCAAGCGCTCCATCAAGGGCATAGCGGCCGGACGCACGGTGATCATCGTCTCCCACCGGCTGTCGATGCTGACCGATGCGGATGCCATACTGGTGCTCGATCGCGGCCATCTGGTCGATATCGGTCCGCATAGCCAGCTGGTGTCGCGCTGCACCACCTATCGCCACCTGTGGAACCAGCAGATGAAGCTTGCAGGATGAGTGTCGCAGAGAAGAAAAAGCCCCGCTTGGTAAAGCCGCCCAAGGCCGCCAACGAAGTGGTTGAAAAGCCCGTTGCCCAGAGCGCGGTCATGGATTTCCAGACCGACGCCATTGCGCTCGAGGAGCGCAAGCCGCCGATTGCGGCGCGGCTGACGCTGTACCTCGTGGCAACTGCGATTTGCTCAGCAATTGCGTGGGCCAGCGTGTCGAAAATAGACGAGATCGTCGTGGCGCCGGGCAAATTGTCCACCAGCCAACCCATGCTGGTGGTCCAGCCGCTCGAGACCTCGATCATCCGCGATATCGCAGTCAGGCCCGGCGATATCGTCAAGAAGGGGCAGTTGCTGGCGACGCTCGATCCGACGTTCAGCTCCTCAGACGCCGGGCAGCTGAAATCGCGGCTCGCCAATCTCGGCGCCCAGGTCGCGCGGCTACGGGCGGAAGTGGACGGGCTGTCCTATGCGCCGGGCGAGGCTGCATCGGCCGAAGAGAAGATGCAGGAACAGCTCTTCCGCCAGCGTCGGCTCGCCTATGAAGCGCGGATCGCCGATTTCGACGCGCAGATCGCGCAGAGCCAGGCGGTCATTGACGCATCCCTCACCCAGCAAACTGCGCTCGACCAGCGGCTGGCGGGGCTACGCGAAATCGAAAGCATGCGCTCCGATCTCGCCCAGACCGGCAATGGTTCGCGGCTCGCTCTGCTGGAAAGCCGCGACCTCAATCTCGATCTTCAGGTTTCGGTGAGCCAGATCGTCGGGCAGCATGCGCAGGCGATCGAGCAATTGAACAAGACCGTGGCGGAACGGCAGAATTTTATCGAGGACTACCGGCGCATGGCGCTGGAGCAATTGGTCGATCTCGATGACAAACATGCCGAGGCGCGGGAGGAATTTCGCAAGGTGGAGCTTCGGGCCACCATGTCCAAGCTCTATGCGCCGGCCGATGGCGCCGTGCTCGAAGTGGCCGAACGCTCGATCGCCTCGGTGATCCAGCCGGCAGAGCCGTTGATCACGCTTGTGCCCATCAATGTTCCGCTCGATGTCGAGGTGATGGTCGCCGGCGAAGATATTGGCCATCTGGCGCTGGGGGACCTGGCGCGGGTGAAATTCGACGCCTTCCCGTTCCCGGTGCACGGCACCATGGACGGTACGGTCACGACGATCAGCGGGAGTTCGTTTTCGCCGTCCAATGGCGCCGACCAGAGCAAGGGTCCGGCATTCTACAAGGTCGGCATCAAGCTGGGAGAAGGGCGGCTCACGGATTTGCCGGAGAACTTCGTGCTTCTGCCCGGGATGACGGTGTCCGCCGAGATCCATGCCGGCGAACGCACGGTGATATCCTATTTCCTCCATCCATTGATCCGTGGCCTAGACGAAGCGCTGCGCGAACCGTGAAATGCAACGCGACCCCGGAGGGGTCGCGTCAGAGGCCCGGAGCTATTGGCGCGGCGCCGCGTTCAATCGCGAAATTTCAGTCCAGTCGCAGACGAATGCTGCCGGTCCGGCGAAGCTGGTCGATGACGCCGTGGGAGCGCCAGGCATAGAGCATCCAGCCAAATTCATAGGGCCGACATTCGCGGTCGACCTTGTCGGCCGGGAGCACTGTGTCGATGTAGGGCACGTGCAGGCCGGGGCTGACTGCGGTGGTGAAGGCACCCAGCTTGCGGGCGAGCTTGCTGGGCTCGCTGCGGCCGACCTTGCGCCAGATGGTGCCGTCGGCCTCTGAGACCATTGGTTGTTTGGTCTCGGGACGATTGTCGATCCAACGTAGCCCCTTGGCTAGCGCCGCGCGGTAATCGACGCCGCCGGCATCGAGGAGGTCGAGCAGGGCCATGGGCGCCATGGCATGCTGGTGCACGCTATAGACCGGATAGCCCTCGACGACTTGACCGTCGCGGGTGTCGTAGTGCCACCACCACTGCCCAGCACTACCCTGCAACAGCACGATCCGCGCCGCACAGGCATTGGCGGCCCGCAGCGCTTCCCGATCACCGTTTGCCGCACTCAGGCGAGAGAGAGCCTGGATGGGATAGACCTGGTCGGCGAAGCTGCCGATGTGGCGACGGATCCATCCCGCTGAATCCGATGGCAGGACGTGGGGGAAAAGACCCGAGGCGGACTGCCCTTGCCTGAGTTTGGCTGTCGCGAGCCGTTGCACCTCGCTGGTGTCACCAAGATGGCGTGCGGCCAGCGCTGCGGTCAGGGCCCAAGCGCAGGGAACGGTATGGATTGCCGTCGGGCTGGAGAGCGCCATGGCAAGGATTGCGAACAGATCGGGCGTGTAGACGCCCGCGGTTTCCGCAGCGGCCCAGGCCGACAGGGCGACAGCCCCCGGCTCTCCCGATATTCGGGCGCGCTCGACGCAATTGAGGGCGAGGTCTATGGCTGTCCAGCCGCCGAGCACGTCGCGTTGGACCTGTTCTGGTAGCCAGCCGAGTCCCTGGGCGACGTTCGCCGCATAGCGCAGATTATCGCCCTCGGCAGTGGTGCCGGAGCCATTGCGATTGCCGACGCTGCGCATCGTGTGGGCGACACGCAGATCCGGCAGGATCATGCGCTTGAGGCCTTCGGTCGCCAGATCGCAGAGTTGGGGCAGGCGATCGGCGCTTGTGGCGCTATCGAGCCTCATGCCTGCTATCCGGTCGGGTGTTTCCCCCGGTGCACTCGCCATTCGCCCGTCTCCATCGACACCGTTCAGCATCGGCCATTCCCCATTGTGGTTTTGAGCAAGTTGGCATGTCCCCAACCATGCCGGACATCGCCTTTGCGATGGAGCACCAGTCGCGGTGGGCCTAAAAACGAAGGCGCGCCTAGACCGATGGATTGGGTCGGCTAGCGCTTTTCGCGGTTCCAGAGGTCAACCATGGAGGATGCGTTGTCATGCCAGGCCAGTCCCACCATGCGTCGGGCCCGATAAAGCCGCACCTGCGCGAGGCAGACAAAGCACCGCCAGCGCTCCTGCGCGGTGTCGAGTCGGTTGGAGCGCAGGATGGTTGGAATTTCGCCGAACGGCGACAGGGCCATGACAGCGCTCTTTACGAGCCAGCGGGTCTTGCCCATGACGGATTTTTCGATTTCGCCGAATTCGTGGGCGATGTGGCGATCCCAGCGACGCGCCAGTTCACCGAAGGACCGGCATGAAGGGGTCTTGACGCAGGCGCCTTCGACAAAGGCGATGCGGTGGCCCATGCCCGTCGCGCGCTGGCCCCAGGCGGTGTCCTCCATGGTGCCGATGCCGCCAAAGGGCCCGACCTTGCGGAACACTTCCGCGCGCACCGCCATATTGCCGGTGGCGGCAAAGCCATGGCGCTCCACATAATAGCGGGCGCGGTAACTATAGACGCTCTCATAGGCCTCGACGGCGGTGAGCTGGTTGGCCTTTGCAGGCTGGATACGAATGTCGCCACCGATGATGTCGATCTCGGGATGCTCGTCGAAATAATGTACGATCCGCGACAACCAGTGCGGCATGGCGATGCAGTCCGCGTCGATGAAGAGGAGAAGGTCGCCGCGGGCTTCCTCGGCGCCAAGATTGCGGGCCGGGCCTGGCCCCGGAATGGGTTGATACAGCAGGCGGACCCCCGAAACGAGCGACACCGTTCCCTCCGGCAGCACTGTCGAGCCATTATCGACCACGAGCACCTCGAATGGGATGCCGTCCGCACGCTGCCGGTCGAGCGATCGCAGGCAACTGAGCAGGTCGGGTTCGTTCAGATGGGGCAGAATAATGCTGACACGCGGCGCTTCGGGCATTCCTGCACTCCCTGAATTTGGCCCAGAGTGGTGCGATGGACTATCTGGGGCAATAACCCGAGAGCCATGAATGGCTTAGACCGAACGGTGAAATCCCCCCGCCGTACTGCTCAGCAGGCCACACCTCAGGTCACGCTAAGACTCCTCTTAACATATGTGGGTGTCCTTGATGACAATACGCGATCTCGTGGCAGGAAGCTCAGATTTGCCGACCGGCGCAACCCATTGCATTGTGGGGGGCGGGATAGCCGGGCTTTTGCTGGCGACCCGGCTCGCCCGGCACCACAAACGGGTAATGGTCCTCGAAAGCGGGGGGCTCGATTTCGACGGCGAGATACATGACCTCAATGGCATAGACGACCCGGATGGGCGCTATGGACGCGAGAAAACCGGTCGCTACAGGGGCCTCGGTGGCTCATCCTCGCGCTGGGGCGGGCGCATAATTCCGATCAGTCCGGACGAACACGGCAGGCGGGACCATGTCGCGCAGGAGGGGTGGCCCTTCGCGCTGGAGACACTCGACCGATATCATCACGAGCTGGAGGATTTGTTCCAGATCGGGCACGATTCCTTTGAAGATATCGACGCGGCCATGCCCGGGGCGACGGGCCTTCTTCTCGCCGATGTCGAGAATTTCCGGGCGCGCTGGGCCAAGTGCCCCACCTTTGCGCGCTGCAACATCTTGACCGCGCTGGGCAAGGAAATCCGAGACAGCGCCAATCTGACGGTCGTGCTCCATGCGACCGTGGTCGGTTTCGATCTCGACCGCGAGCAGGGGAGGCTGAGGGCGCTGACCGCACGCAGTCTTTCCGGAGCCAGCGTGACGGTCCGCGCCGAGGAATTCACGATTGCAGCGGGCACGATTGAATCAACCCGCCTTTTGTTGGCGCTCGATGCCGCCAATGACGGGCGCGCCTTTGCCGGCACCGATGCCCTGGGGCGCTATTTCCAGGATCATCTCAAGGCGGAGGTTGCCGTGGTCAACCGACAGCGCCCGGAGTTGACCAATCACATGCTCGGATTTCGCTTCATCAAGGGGACGCGACGCGACCTGCACCTCGAACTGGCCCACAGTGCGCAGGTCGAGGACGGTGTTTCGAGCGGCTTTGTCTATGTGTCGATGGATCTGGCAACTAGTGGACTGTCGATCATCAGGTCGATCGCCCATGGCTTGCAGGAGAGGCGGCTGGAAAGCGGGCAATTGCGCCAGGCCATCGGCCAAGTGGGGCTGCTGTCCACGGCTGCATACTGGCGGCTCCGCTACCGTCAGCTTTATGTGCCCCGCGACGTTCCATTCCGCCTGATGGCCTGTGTCGAGCAATTGCCCCACCCGGAAAATCGTATCCGCCTGTCAACACAGGCCGATCGCATGGGAATGAAGCTGGCCCAGTTCGACTGGAAGCCGCGCGCCGCGGACGAGCAGACCTTTCGATCAACGGTGCGGCGCCTGGCAAGCTATTGGAAACACTCGGGCTTCGACAATCTCTGCCCGCTTGACTGGAACCCTTCGGTGTTGGATCCGGCAGGCAATATCAGCGATCGGGCAGAAGCCTGCGCCCACCCGTCAGGCTCGACGCGCATGGGAACCGATCCTGCCAGCTCGGTGGTTGGACCGAATTTGCGGTGTCACACGATTCCCAATCTGGCAATTGCCAGCGCCTCGGTCTTTCCGACTGCGGGCAGCGCCAACCCGACCTTCACCATCATGAAGCTCGCCATGTGGCTGGGCGATTCCTATCTGGGCCGCTCGACAGCGGCGGACGCCTTGCGGCCGGGGAGCAAAAAGGAAGGCTCCAATCCTTTCGGACGGGAGCCTTCCTTCAGTTCGTAAGGTCGAGACGCAGGAGATTAGAGGATGAAGTCACCCTCGGTCAGCTGGATGTTGCCAGTCAGCTGAATCTCGAAGTCGTGGCGGCCATCACCGTTGATATCACCCTGGATGACGGTGATGCCCTTTTCGGTGTGCCAGGCAATTTCGCCGGGCTTCTTGTTGAAGAGGGTGTCATCGCCAGCAACGAAGCTGAAGGCCTGGTTGCCGGAGGCGCGGCTATTGGCATCGATCTCGGAGAGGTCGATCTTGTCCTGGCCCTTGATGAAGTCCGTGATCACGTCGCGGGCCCCAGCGCGGGTTCCCATTTCGTTGACGGCCTTGAACTGGAACACGTCGTTCCCGGCGCCGCCGGTGAGCGTATCCCGGCCCGTACCGCCGATCAGGACGTCATTGCCATTGCCGCCGACGAGGGTGTCGTTGCCGGCGCGGCCGTCAATGATGTCGTCGCCATTGGTGCCGGTCAGACGATCGGCATTAGAGGTGCCGTTGATCGCATTGGTCGGACCTGGAGTTGGCGTCGGCGTCGGGGTGGTGGGCAGTGTCGGAGCAGGATCGGATGTGCCGGCGATGCCGACAAAATCACGGGCCGTCAGCTGCTTGATCCCGGTGAGGGCAATATCGAGATCGCTCTTGCCGTCGCCGTTGACGTCGATCTGGACGATCGTGCGGTTATTGGCGGCATCGGTATGCCATGCCAGTTCGCCGGCCGTCTTGGTGAAGATCGCGTCGTTTTCCGCCAGGAAGGTGAACCCGTCGTTAGCGGAGGTGCGGCTATTGGCGTCGATGGCGCTGAGGTCGATCTTGTCCTGGCCCGTGACGAAGTCCGTGATCACATCTCGGGTCGAGTTGCTGGTCCCGGAATCGCCGGTGGAGCGGAAGACGAAGGTGTCGTTGCCGGCGCCGCCGGTGAGGGTATCCCGGCCGAGGCCGCCAATGATCGTGTCATTGCCCGCACCACCGTTGATGGTGTCGTTGCCGGCACCGCCATCGATGCGGTCGTTGCCGCCCAGGCCATTGATTGTATTGGCGCTGGCATCACCGGTCAGAACGTCGTCACCCTCGGTCGCGCCCTTGGAAGGGATCGGCGCGGGATCTGGACCTTCAGGCACCGGATCCGGATTGCCCGGCTGGGGCTCACTCGGATTGGACGGCACATAGGCGCCGTCATCGGACAGGCCAGCGACCAGCTGATGTCCATCGGTGGTATTGCCCGACTGGTGGACCGTGGTGTTCGTGTTGAACGTGCCCCACTGGCCCTTGCCGAAATGGTTGTCGATGAACTTGACATCCACCAGCGTGCCCGGGCCGGCCTTGCCGGTCACTGCGTACACGGTGTAGCCGGCGCCCACGAGGAGGTTGTCTTCCACGAGAACGTTGCGGACCGTACCCCAGTCACTCGAGACCATGAGCGCGGAGGTCTGCGAATGGTCGACGATGACCGTATTCCGCTTCACCGTCACATTGCTGGCGTCGATGTTGATGCCGTCATAGTGCGGATCATCCATGTAACCGATCAGGTCGTGGATGTAGTTGCCTTCGATGTGAGTGTTGTTGCCGTTCACATCGATGCCGTCGACGACATGGTGGATGTCGTTCCGCAGGAACGTGCCATGGCCGATAATGCCCTTGCCGGCCTTACCGAGACCATCAAGCTCACTGTCCTGGATGACAGTGCCGGTCACACCCTGTTTGACGTTGATGACCGAGAAGCCGCCACTGGTGATCTTGCTGTTCTGAATAGTTACGTTGTCTGCCTGGATGTAGACCGTTCCCCGAATATCGAGGCCAGACAAAACAGTACCCGCTTTGGTGACAATGATGTCACCCGTGCGCACATCAAGTATAACCCCTTCGGGTAATCCAGTATTAGTTCCATCGGGCCAGTACCCCATAGTTAATCACCTATTCTTTTTATGGAGGCTATGGAAATCTCCCAGCATCTGGGCAATTTTGGGGCTTAAAATCCGCCAGGCAGTGGATGGGTGGCTAGTGGTACTTCTGATTCGTACTAAAAGGGGTGCCGGAGATTTGCTCTTGGGAAGACGTTTTTTGCTTCGGTGTTAGTAATTTGTAACTGTCCGATTAACGCGCGTATTTGAGGCCGGGAGCGACGAGTTGACGCGGGCATTTTTTTGGTTGGCGGTAAGGAAAAAGCGGGATTTTTTGTCGATTCCCGGTCGCCTGATAGCCCGTTCGGTCGATTTTCCGGCTGTAGTTTGGATGCGATAGACTCACCCGATCAGAGCAGACACGTGGGTCCTTGAACCCCGGGGGCATTGTCGATGGGGACGGTAGAGGTTGTCGTTGCGAGGACGATCGAAGCAGTCGAGGCCCTGCGAGCAGTGTGGGCCTCGCTTAACGTTCCCAATATCGATGCCGATATCGACTACTTCCTCACGGTCGTAAAAGAGCTTCCAAGTGCTGTCCGCCCCCATGTCATTCATATCCGCGCCGATGATCGCGACATGCTGGTGGTCGCGCGGATAGAGGATATGCATCTGCCGCTTAAACTGGGCTATTCCACGCTGGCCCAGGTCAGGCTCCGGGGCCTCATTTTGTCGTTCGACGGCATTTTGGGCGCGCGCGGGCGAGCCGACGAAGCGCTCGCCTTTGCCAAGTTGCGCGATGCGCTGGCCTGTGGTGACGCCGACCTCCTCATCGCCCGCAATCTCGACCTTGCCGGCGACCGGCTTGCAGCGGCCATATCCGTCAACCACTGGTTGTTTCGAGGCCACGGGCAGGTGCCCTCCCACCGCTGGGTCATCGACGTCTCAGAAAGCCTTGAGGCGTTCCTGGCCCGGCGCACAGCCTCGACGCGCAAGAAGCTTCGTCGCGAAGAGCGTGAGTTGTTCAAGCATTTCGAGGGTGATGTAGAGCTGCGGTGTTTCCGCGATCCCGACGATCTGGACGAAGCCTGCAGGGACATGACCGCGGTGGCGGCAGTGACCTACCAACACAAGCTGGGTGCCGCGTTCTCGGGTGTGGCGCTCGATCGCGCGCTCCTGCAGTTGGGGTTGAAAATGGGCTGGTCGCGGGTCTGGATGCTCTATTGCGCCGGCCGGCCAGTCGCCTTCTGGCCAGGAACAGCATATGCCCAAGTATTCGCTGTCGGGACGCCGGGATTTGATCCGGTTTATTCTGATTATGCTGTCGGTCGTTTTTCGATGATCAGGATGATCGGCGATCTATCCAGAGATTCATCTGTAAAAATGATGGATTTTGGCCAAGGCGAGGCTGAGTACAAATCCCGCTTCGGGCAAGCTCTGCGGTTGGAGCGGGACATGATGGTAGCTGCACCGCGCCCCTGGCCGGTGGTCGTGCTGTGGATCCACTCCCTCTTCACCCTGGCCAACGAGGGCGCTCGCCAGATGGCCCATTCGTTCAAATGGATCGGCCATCTCAAGACTGCGTGGCGTCGGCGCGGAACTGTCATCGCAACCGACGCCGAGGTCGCACCGTGAGGCAGGACGCAGCACCGGGCATCACTTGCCTTACCTATTGCAGACTTCCCTATGCCGGCGGGGGCTGGCCGCAAAGTTGCGTCAACATTCTTTCCCAATTCGTCTCTCAATCCATACGGCCCATCCTGTTCGTGCCTCGGCGTCGCGCCGAGGGCCCGGAGAACATCGAGTTCCGGCAATGTCTGCACTTCCCGTTCGCCAGGCTGCCCTGGAGCCTGGTGCGGTCCATGGCCGATCGACAGCTTGCCCAGGACTTCAGGCGGGCGCTCGATGCGGCCGATCCGCAATCGACGATCGCCTATTTCTGGCCGGGATCTCCGCCGGAACTGGTCCAGCATGCAAAGCAATTGGGGATCGTCACGGTCCGGGAAATGATCAATTGCTGCATGGCAACCGCCAAGCCCATCCTTGACCGCGCCTATCGGAGGGCCGGCCTGGCACCGGCGCACGCAATTACCGAAGAGGCCGCTGCCGCCGAACTCCTGGAGCTGGCACTTTACGACTTTGTCTTTGCCTCCAATCCATGCGCCGAGGCCTCCCTCGTTGAAGCAGGCGTGTCTGCCGAGCGGATCCTGCCGACCAGTTTCGGGTGGGAGCCCGCGCGCTTTGCCGGCACGGGCGCAGTGGAACGGGGCGATGGTTTTCGGGCTCTGTTCGTCGGCACCGCGTGCGTTCGCAAGGGAATTCCCGAACTGCTGGAGGCCTGGAAGCGGAGCGGGATCGCGGGTGAGCTGTTGATCGTGGGTGATGTCGAGCCCTGCCTCGGCAGGCGTTTGGCAGAGGCCGCGCAGCATGGGGTGAGACTCATGCCCTTTACCGCCAATCTTGGTGATCTCTACCGATCCTGCGATGCGTTCGTTTTTCCGACGCTGGAAGAAGGCGGGCCGCAGGTCACACTGGAGGCCGGCGGCTGTGGCGTGCCGGTGATCACCACGCCCATGGGCGCCTCGCGCATGGTGGACGATGGCCGAAACGGGCTGGTCGTGCCGCCAGGAGACGTCGCGAGCCTGGCAGCGGCCCTGGTCCATCTTTCTGCTGACGCCGCGTTGCGGCAGCGCTTCGCACGGCAGATCGCCATCGACGCACAGGCCTTTGCCTATGACCGGGTCAGTATTGCGCGAGCCGGTATTCTGAAAGGGTTGCTCGGGGTCCGCAGCAGTCCGGAACTGGAGTTCGAGCGCGTTGTCCAGAATTAGTGTGCCTGACGCCCGGCTGGCCCGATCGCAATCGGTTCGAACGCTCGAGAGACCGAAGCGGGTGTTGCGCTCGCGGCAGGCCGAAAACCAATTGCGCGCGTCCCGTGCGGAGCCGGTTTCCAAGGCGATCAATCCCGCGTCCGACAGGGTGAAACTTGGCTGGCCAGTGGTGGCCCTTTGCTGGTCCCTGATCATTCCCTGGATCATTCCCCTGGGCTCGCTCTCCATGCAGCCCTACCGGATTGTGCTGATCGTGACCTTCTTTCCGGCCCTGTTCCGGATTTTTGGGGGCAAGGCGGGGCGGATCGGCGTCGCCGATGTCGCCATCCTGCTGTTTTCGTGCTGGATCTGCGTCGCCCTGGTGATGGCGCATGGATTGCCCGGAGCGGTCGAGCAGGCCGGCAGCCAGGTGCTCGAGACCCTGGGCACGTTCATGGTCGCGCGCGCCTATATCCGCTCTTCGCGCGACTACGAAGCCCTGGCCCGCCTGCTGTTCGTGATCGTCGGCATGGTGCTGTTTCCGCTCGCCCTGCTGGAGGTGGCGACAGGCCGCAACATCGTGCTGGAGCTGGCCACCAAGGTCCTGCCCACCCACATCATCAATTACCAACCGCCAAGGATGGGCATAAGGCGCGTCCAATCGGTGTTCGAGCATCCGATCCTGTTTGGCGTGTTCTGCTCGGGTGCGCTTGCCATGACCTATGTTGTCCGCGGTCATGCCAAATCGGCGACGCGGCGGCTGGCGAGCACGGGGATCGTCGCTGTCACAGCATTTCTCTCGATGTCCTCCGGACCGATGTCGACCGTGATCGTGCAGGTCATGCTGCTGACCTGGGACAAGGTCCTGGGGAAGCTGAAGAACCGCTGGTGGCTGCTGATCGGTGGCTTTTTTTCGCTGGTGCTCGTGCTGGACCTGCTGTCCAACCGTCCGCTTCCGGCGATCCTGTTTTCCTATTTCGCGCTGGATGAGGCGTCAGCCTATTTCCGGCTGCTGATCTGGGAATTCGGGTCACAGTCGGTGCTCAACCATCCCATTTTCGGTGTGGGGCTGGGGGAATGGGACCGGCCAGAGTGGATGCCGTTCAGCGTCGACATGTTCTGGCTGGTCAACGCCATTGTCGGCGGCATTCCCGCGGCCGTTTTCATGACCGTAGCGTTCTTTTCCACCACACTTTCGGTCGGCTTTGCCAAGGGCCTCGATGCGCGCGCCGAGCGGTGCAGGCTTGCGTTTCTCATATCCATGTGCGGCTTTTTCCTCGCCGGCTGGATGGTTCATTTTTGGGGCGCGACCTATGTGCTCTTCATCCTGCTGCTGGGGAGCGGAAGGTGGATGGCAGACCTGGCGGGACCGGATGCAGGCAGGCGTTCCGTCCGCGCCGAGCAGGACGATCTGCGCTAGCCCGTTGTGTTGATTCCGGCCGTCCGGGCGCGTCGGTAGGGTCGGGCTACAGAGCAGGGGGCGTGCTGGTGTCACATGAAAATCATCGTCTATCCGCATGAATTGAGCATTGGCGGGAGCCAGATCAACGCCATCGATCTGGCCGCCTCCATTGCCGCGAAGGGCAATGACGTCATCATTTACGGCACCGATGGTCCGCTGGTGCCCTATGTCAGGGAGCGTGGCCTGAAATTCGTCCGCGCCGTGGATTTCAAATATCGGCCCGCGCCGCCCAAGATCGCCCAGCTCTACGCGCTGGCGCGGCGGGAGAAGGCTGATCTCATCCACACATATGAATGGCCGCCATGCCTCGACGCCTATCTGGGCGCAGGGCTTGTCGGGCGGGTGCCGGTGCTGGCAACCATTCTCGATATGACGCTTTCGCCCTTCGTGCCGCCATCGCTGCCGCTGATCATGGGCACGGCCGAGTTGACGGAAGCGGGGCGCAAGGCCCGGCCCGGGCCGGTCTGGGCGATCGAGCCGCCAATCGATATCGAGCGGGACAATCCAGGAATAGACGCCAGTGCCTTTCGTCGTCGGCTGGCGCTCGGGAAGGGCGAGCTATTGGCGGTGATCGTGTCGCGGCTTGCCGTCGATCTCAAGCTTGATGCCCTGGTTCGCGCCATCGACGCCATCGATGTCGCCGCCGATCGCTATCGGGTCCGGCTGGCGATCGTCGGCGGTGGACCGGCCTACGAGGCCCTTTTCAATCGTGCGGCGGCCGTCAATGCGCGGCATGGGCGAGAGGTGGTGACGCTTCTCGGCGAGGAAGGGGACCCAAGGCCGGCCTATGCGGCGGCCGATATCGTGCTCGGCATGGGCAGTTCCGCCCTGCGGGCCCTCTCCATCGGGCGTCCACTGATCGTGCAGGGGGAAGGCGGATTTTCGCGCGTCTTCGACGCGGATTCCGTCGCTCTTTTCATGCATCAGGGCTTTTACGGCATCGGCGATGGCGGGAGTGACAATCTGGCGGAGCAGATCGGGCTTCTGCTCGCCGACACTGGTTTGCGAGAGGCACTGGGCCGGATGGGTCGCCAGATCGTGGAGCACAATTTCAGCCTCGAGCATATGAGCGCGCGCCTCCTCAAGGTCTACGAGACCGTCGTTCGGCAGGGCGCTGCTTCAAAGATGCCCGAAGTGGCCAGCGTCTTGGGAAGGGCATTCCAACGTGAATTCCAGAACCATGTGCCGCGCAACAAGCAGCATAAGCGCAGGATCGAAACCGCGAAACTATCGGCTGCCGCCCATGGCTCCTGGCCACCGGCGGATCTGGACATGGTCACACAATGAATAAAGAGCACGAACCCGCTATTGCCCCGGAGCGCTCGCCGACCGTGTCGGTGATCATACCCACCTATAATCGCTCGAAGACCTTGGGTGATGCGATGGCCAGCGTGCTGTCGCAATCCTGGACCGACATTGAACTGATCGTTGTCGATGACGGATCTATGGAGGATGTAGAGCCGATCGTCCTGGGCTTTCACGACCCGAGGGTGAAGTTTTTCCGGCGCCCCAAGAATGGCGGGGCCGGGGCCGCGCGCAACTCGGGGATAGCGTTGGCACGGGGGAGTTTTATCGCTTTCCATGATAGCGACGATCTGTGGCTGCCCGGGAAACTTGAGCGGCAGATGCAGTTGATGGCCACGCTGGGCCCGGCCTATGGAGTGGTGACGGGACCCAAGATCCTTTATGGGCGTGACCAGAAGTTCTCTTTCGGCGCGGGGAAGGCCGCGGTCGCACCGGACCCCGCCACGAGGTTGGTTGTCGGCGGCGATACGCTGCAGCATCTGCTGATGGATAATCGGATCAGCCTGCAAAACACGTTGTTCCGGCGGAATTGTTACCCCGGAGATGTGTGGTTCGACCCAGTAGCGCGGGCCAATGAAGACTGGGAATTTGCGGTTCGCGTGGCGCGGAACACCGACATTTACGAGGACACGATCCCTGTGGTGCTTGGATTCATGTCGGCCGACAGCATTTCACGCAACAAGCGCCGGGAGTGCACGGGGCTCATTCGTATCCTCAAAAAGAATAAGGATGTGCTTGCCCTTTACCCCTATCAGCACGCGCTGCTGCGGCTCGATCTCGCCCACTACATGCACAAGTTCGGCAAGCGGAGGCGCGCCATTGGCTTTCTGGCCAGCGCGCTGCGGCTGTACCCCGGTTGCGTGTCGGCGCTTGGCTTCATGGTCGCAAGATGGGGGAAAGGACGATTTGCCAAGGCTTGGCAGGCGATCGCTTTGCCGCGTCGTCGGCGACAGGTTTAGATCGTAATTAGAGCTGCTTTTGGAGGAAGGTGCGGGTGCGGCCCTTGGGGAAGTCCGGGAGTTCGCCGAAGGTCTTGTAGCCAGCGCGTTGGTATGTCTTGAGGGCCACAGGACTGAAGGTGTCGATATGGGCGGCGTGGCAGCCGCGCGCGCGGGCTTCGGCTTCTGCGGCCTCAAGTAGGCGCGGCGCCCAGCCCTGACCGCGCAGGGGCTCGGCGATGAACAGCCACTGAATATAGAGCCAGCCCCAGGCGGTGTACCCGGAGAGGCCGCCCAGGAAGGCGCCGACTTCATCGGTGAGGGTGATGGCGAGGGGAAGGCGGTCGGAGGGACCGGCATCGGCAGCGTTGAAGGCGGCAAGACCGTCGCCGATGGCCGCCAGTTCATCGCTGGTCGGCGCATCGGTCAGTTTGAGATTGATCGTCATCACCGCTCTTCGGGCATGGGGCGGATGAAGTGGTTTTCCGAGATCTGGCGGATTTCGGACTGTGGCAGTGCGGACTGGCGGCGGATCGTTTCCACCTGGTCCAGTTCTGCGCCGGCTTCCGAAAACCGCCGGTCCGGATCGGGCACGGCCGAGAGCAGGAGGCGGGTATAGGGGTGCTGCGGGTTTTCGAGCACGCTGTCTGTTGCACCCCATTCGACGATCTGGCCGGCATACATCACCATGATGTCCTCGGCCACATAGCGGGCCGTGGCGATGTCATGGGTGATGTAGAGGAGGGCAAGGCCCAGCTCCGCCTTCATGTCGTTGAGCAGATTGAGAATGCCGAGGCGCACCGAGACGTCGAGCATGGACGTGGGCTCGTCTGCGACGATGACCTGCGGATTGACCGCGAGCGCACGGGCAATCGAGATGCGCTGGCGCTGGCCGCCCGAAAGCTCGTGGGGATATTTCGGCATGACAATGGCCGGGTCGAGCTTGACCCGGGCCAGCAGCTCTTCGACCGCAGCCTTGCGCTGTGCTGCGTTGAGGCCTTTCTGGTGGAGGCGAAGCGGGCGCTCGAGGTGATAGAAGATGGTGTGGGCCGGATTGAGCGAAGAGAAAGGGTCCTGGAAGACCATCTGCACAGACGAGCGATAGGCCTTGACCGCCTTGGCGTCGGCCTTGCCCTGTGGTGCACCCTTGAACAGCAATTGTCCCTGGTCTGGAACATATTCACGCATGATGAGGCGAGCAGCCGTGGTCTTGCCAGAGCCGCTTTCGCCGACAAGCGCAAGCGTGCGGCCGGAATGGAGCGCGAAGGAAACGTCGCGGGCGGCATAGACGGGCTTGTCCTTGCCGCCAAAGATCTTCGAAACATTGTCGAGGGCGAGGATGGGCGCGGTTTGGCTCATGATGTGGCCTCGCGAGAGATCTGGGCGCCGTGCAGCTTGGGCATGGAGGCCCAGAGGCGGCGCGTGTAGTCGTGCTGGGGCGAGCGGTAGATGGTCTGGGCGGCGTTGACCTCGACCAGATTGCCTTCGAGCATGATGCCGATGCGGTCGGAGACCTGCACCATCAGGCTCAAATCATGGGTGATGAACAACACGGCAAAACCCAGCTGCTTGCGCAGCACGTCGATGCGCTGGAGGATCTCGCGCTGCACGACAACGTCGAGCGCGGTGGTGGGCTCATCCATGATCAAGAGCTTGGGATTGAGCGCGAGGCAGATAGCGATGACGATGCGCTGGCGCATGCCGCCCGAGCACTGGTGGGGGTAGGCGGACAGGCGGTCGGGGGAAATATCGACCAGCTTGAGGAGTTCGGCAGCACGCTCGCGCGCCTTGGCCCGGGTGATGTCGGTGTGGGTGCGCAGCACATCGTAGAACTGCTCTTCGATGGTCAGCACCGGGTTGAGCGAGTTCATGGCGCTCTGGAACACCATGGCGACTTCCCGCCAGCGGAACTTTCGCAATTCCTGATCGTCGAGCGTGAGCACATCGCGACCGTCGACAAGGATCTGGCTGCCCTTGCGGATCAATGCAGGCGGGCGGTGCAGGCGGCTGACCGCGAAGGCGATGGTGGATTTGCCGCAGCCCGACTCGCCGGCGAGGCCGAAGAGCTCGCCCGGCTGGATGTCGAAGCTGACATTCTTGACGGCCGAGAAATCCTTTTCAGCCCCGATATAGTCGATGGTGAGATTGCGGACGGAGAGGACGGGAGTGGTCATAGCTTGCCTTCTCCGGCATGGACCATGCGGGTCCAGCGATTGAGTATGCCGCCAGTGCGCAGGCGCGGATTGGCGATCTCGTCGATGGCGAAATTGACCAGCGCCAGGCCAAGGCCGAGCAGCGCCAGCGCAAAGCACGGCGAGAGCAGATCCCACCAGGCGCCGACCGAGAGGGCAGAAGCGTTCTGCGCGTTATAGAGCATGATGCCCCAGGAGACGGTGTTCGGATCACCCAGGCCAAGGAATTCGAGCGTGGCTTCAGCGATGACGGCGAAGATGACGCTACCGATGAAATTGATGCCGACGATGGAAATCAGGTTCGGGAAAATCTCGAAGGCCATGATGCGCCAGCTCGGCTCGCCCAGCATTTCGGCGGACTTAACATAGTCGCGCTGGCGAATGGAGAGCGTTTCCGAACGGGTAACGCGCACGCCCCAGGCCCAGGAGGTGAGGCCGAGAATGATGGCAATGACCATCGGGCTGGCCTGACCGATAAAGGCGGCAAGCACCAGCAGCAGGGGCAAATTGGGGATGACCAGCACCATATTGGTGAAGAAGTTGATGACCTCGTCGATCACGCCGCCCTTGTAGCCGGCAATGATGCCCAGAATGGTGCCGATGATGGTGATGAGCAGGCCCGCGCCAAAGCCGACGGCGAGCGAAACCCGCGCGCCATGGATCAGGCGCGAGAACACGTCGTGGCCAAGGCGGGTCGTGCCAAGCCAATGGTCCCAGGACGGGGCCTGGTGTGGGCGGCCAACGCGCTTGGTCGGGCTATATTCGGTGAGGAACGGCGCGAAGATGGCGATGAGCAGGATCAACATGATGATGGTCAAGCCGACCACCGCCTTCTTGTTGTGCAGGAGCTGGCGGAGCAGGGGCATGGCTCAGGCCTTCTTGAGGCGCGGATCGAGCAGGACATAGCTCAGATCGACGACGAAATTGGAGACGAGCATGGCGGCAGTCATGATCAGGAGCTGGCCCTGGATGACCGGATAGTCGCGCGCGAGGATGGCCTGGTAGAGCGTATTGCCGAGGCCGGGATAGTTGAACACCACCTCAATGATCAGCGACCCGGAGAGAATGGTGCCGATGGCGATGGCAAGGCTCGAGACGGTCGGCAGCAGCGCGTTACGGGCGGCGTACCACAGCATGACGTTCTTGTCGGAGAGGCCCTTGGCGCGACCCATGACGATATAGTCTTCGCCGAGGAGATTGATCATGTTGTTGCGCATGGTGACGGCAAAGCCGCCCGAGAGCGCAATGACCAGCGTCACCAGGGGCAGGGTGCCGTGATAGATCACGCTCGAGATATATTCCCAGGTAAAGGCGGGATCGAGCATCGGGTTGGCGGCATAGCCATTGGGGAACCAGCGTAGCGTATAGCCGAACAGGAACAGCATGATGAGCGAGATCACCACGGCCGGGACGGAGCTGCAGAAGATCGCCAAGAGCGAAACGACCGAGTCAAAGCGCGAGCCACGGCGCCAGGCGGCCATGACGCCAAGGAACGTGCCGAGGGTGAAGCTGATCAGCGTGGCAATGCCGACGAGGCCGAGGGTCCAGACCAGCGCACGGCCGAGCAATTCAGTGACGGGGAGGGGGAAGTATTTGATCGAGCGGCCGAGATCGCCGGTGAAGACGCTCTTGAGATAGGAAAAATACTGCTCGTGAACCGGCGCGTCGATGAAGCCGAAGGTGAGCTTCAGAGCGTTGAGGTTTTCGAGGCTGAGTTCGGAGCCGGCGCTGGCGAACATGATCTGGATGGGATCACCCGGCATCAGGCGCGGCAGGAAGAAGTTAATGGTGGCGGCGGCGAGGAAGGCCGCGAGGTAGAACGCCAGGCGTCGCAGCAGGAAGCCCATATTTTTTCCTTCTCTCGTGGCTGCCTGACTGGATCCCCGTCTGGTGCGGGAAGAGCGCGTTCCGGCAGGAGAGAGGCGCGCCAGAGCGCGCCTCCCGTGATGATTATTGTGCGACTGGCTCGAGGTCGAGCAGCTGCAGCAGACGCGCTGGATTGGCGTTGGACACGACCGGCGAGTACTTCGGATTTTCAGCATCCGCCCAGCCGGTGAAGCGGCTGGTGTTGTACTCGTAGAAGGACGGGCTGTTGTAGAGCGGCACGATCGGCAGGGCCTCGGCCACGATCAGCTGGATCTTGTCCATCGCCGTCTTGCGGGCTGCAGGATCCTTGCTCTGCTTATATTCGCTGAGCAGGGCCGTAACTTCCTCGCTCGACCAGTGCGGCGCGGTGAAGCGCGACTTGCCGAAATCATCCGGGTTGAAGGAGCGGATGAAGGGGAAGTAGGGGTCGGCAGCCGATGCCAGGGCGTTCAGCGTCATCGAATATTCACCCGAGATGAGCGCGGAGGTCCACACAGCGGCTTCGGGGGTCGACATCTTCACGTTGAGGCCGGCTTCCTGCATGGTTTCCATGGAGATCTGCACGGCGTCGATCCAGTCGGTCCAGCCGTTTGGAACCATGAAGTCGATGGCGATCGGGGTGCCATCGGGATTGTCGCGGAAACCGTCATTGTCGGCGTCGACATAGCCGGCTTCGTCGAGAAGAGCGATGCCAGCGTCGAGGTCGAACTTGGCATACTGGCCGAACTGGGTCTCGACTTCGGGATTGGCGAAGGCCGAGTAGAGTTCGCCCAGGCCCGACGGGTCCTCGTTGACGAGCGGATAGCCGTAGCCAGCGATATCAACGATGGTCTGGCGGTCGATCAGCATCGAGAGCGCGCGACGGAAGTTGACGTCGTTATAGGCCTTGCGGGCGTTTTCGTCAGGCGAGACCTGGCTCATCTGCAGCGAAACGAGGCTGGAGGGGGTGAACCAGTATTTGTGATGCTCGGGATCCTTGGCGACAAAGGTATTGTCGATGTCGGGGATGAAGCTGGTTGCCCAGTCGAGCGTGCCTTCGGCGAGTGCGGCGAGAACCTGCGGGTTGTCGGCCAGCTGCGGCATGCGCAGGCAGTCGACCTTGAGGTTTTCCGCATCCCAATAGTGCGGGTTGGCGCACTGTTCGTAGACCTGCGGCGTGAAGCGGGTGATTTCGGTCATCGGCCCGGAAGCGACCGGGTTCTCGTTGGCGAAGGTTACGGGATCTTCGATCGAGGCCCAGATATGCTCGGGAACGATCGGCATGCCGACAATGGTGTTGGCGATGAGCGAGTTGGCTTCGGTGAGGTTGAAGCGCACGGTGCGATCATCGACCTTTTCGACCGATGTCAGCTGCTGGGAGACGGAAATGAAGTCCAGCGCCGGGAACTTCTTGAGATAGTCGTAGGTGAAGACGATGTCGTCGGCGTCGAGTGTCTCGCCGTCCGACCACTTGAGGCCCTCACGCAGGGTGAACGTGATCGACATCAGATCGTCGGCCAGGTCGAAGCTCTCGGCCAGGCGGAAATTGGGCTCATTGCCCTTGAGGCGGTTGAACACCACCAGCGGCTCGTACATGAAGTCGAGCGTGGTGTAGCGGGCAGAGGTCTGACCGAACGGGTTGAAATTGCGCACGAACGTGGTCGTCTGCTCCGAGCTGAGCGTCAGGACGTTCTGGGCAAAAGCGGGTGCCGCCATTGCCAACACTGCTGCGGACGTTGCCGCCAGAAGTGTGAGTTTCCTCATTTTTCCAGTCTCCTTGCTTGGTGGTTCGCCTCAGGCGACGCCACGCTCCCTGAAAATCTGTTCCACCTCGGCATGGAGTGCATGCACGTCCACGCGGTGTGTTCCCAGCCTGCCCTCTGCGCGCGCGATGCGCTCGAGGCTTTTCTCGCTCAAAGGACGGGCTGCCTTGCAGGCCGCCTGGCTCTGAGAAAGGTCGCCCTGGCTATGAAGGGCTATATCGTAGCCGGCGTCGAGGGCGGCGGTTACCCGCTCATCCCAGCTGCCGGTAAGGGCATCCATGGTCAGGCAATCGGTGATCAGCACGCCATCATAGTCCAGCGTATCGCGGATCAGCTCGCAGACGCGCGGCGAGATCGAGGCCGGCAGGTCGGGATCGATCTGGGTAAAGATCAGATGGGCCACCATCGCCCAAGGCGTGTCCTTGAGGCGGATGAAGGGGAGGAAATCTGTGTCCATCATCTCCTCGACTGAAGCGCGGACGACGGGCAGGTCGTGGTGGGGGTCGACATCGACGCGGCCATAGCCGGGGATGTGCTTCATGATCGGCATCGAGCCGACCTCGAGCAGGGCTTCGATCGCCACGCGGCCAAATTCTGCCACGAGCTCGGGGTCCGAACCCAGCGAGCGCGACGAGATGATGTCATGGGTGCCCGGACGGGCAAGATCGACAACCGGGGTCGTGCCCGAGCCGATGTTGAGATCGCTCATCATCGAGCCCATGGCCAGATGGCTCTGGCGCAGCGCGTGCTTGGCCAGCTCGCGGTCCTTTTTGGCAAGCGCTGCAAAATGGCCGAGCGGACGGAAGAGGGGCCAATTGCCATTGTCGAGGCGCTGCACCCGGCCGCCTTCCTGGTCGATATAGACCGGGGCGTCGTCGCGGCCGACGGCTTCCTTGAACTGGCTGACCAGCTTGTGGATCTGGTCGTGGTTGTCCAGATTGCGCTTGAACAGAAAAAGCCCGAATGGATTGGTCTCGCGGAAAAAGGCGATTTCGTCAGCCGAAAGCTCATAGCCTGGCATGCCGACGAAAAGGGCGAGGGGTGTGGTCGAAGCCATGGTCAGTTTTCCGGTTCGGTCTTGGGCTTGATGCGCAGCAGGCCCTGGTAGATGTCTTCATTGTCGGAGGGAATCGGCATGGCGCCGGCGGCCTTGACGTAGAAGTCGACAGGCCCGGCCGAGCCGATAATGGCATAGGCGTAGCCCTGGGCCTTCATCGCCACGAGAGTGTGATAGAAGAGCGCGAGGCCAATGCCCTTGCCGCGCTGGTCTTCGGAGACGCCGGTGGGGCCGAAAAAGCCGCGCGCGGTGGCATCATGGCAGGCAAAGCCGACCAGTTGCCCGTCAACAGTTGCGATGAGGCAACCGGGGGGCTGGTGGGCCATGGCGGCCGAAACTTCGCTGACCCAATATTCGGAAAAGTGGGTGCGCACCCAATCCTTGATGATGTGCTGCTCGGGGGGCAGGGCGACGCGGATAGTCGCCTCGACGGCCTCTGCCTTTCTGCGCAGCTCGTCCATCTTGCGGCTATAGAGATTGACCAGCAGATCCATGATCAGCTCGCGATGCGGGGGTGATCGGCAGCGGCGCGGCGCAGGAAGCCATCAGCGCCACTGAGGGCCGCCTGGGCGTCTGCAGCATTCATGCCGGTGAGGGCCATGAGGATGGCCAGCTTCACATTATTGCCCGCCTCGACCAGATAGCGCTCGGCCTCGTCATTGGAGCAGCCTGAGACTTCCGCAAGCATGCGGGTGGCGCGCGCCGAGAGCTTGGCGTTGGAGACCGAGAGGTCAACCATGAGGTTTTCGTAGCTCTTGCCGATCCGGATCATGGATGCGGTGGTGAGCATGTTGAGAACGAGCTTTTGGGCGGTACCCGATTTGAGGCGGGTGGAGCCGGTAAGCGCCTCAGGTCCCACGACCGGCGAAATGGCGATTTTGGCGATGTCGGCAATGGCCGAAATGGGATTGCAGGAGAGGGAAACGGTGGTGGCGCCCACTTCATTGGCATATTCGAGCGCGCCGATGACGTAAGGCGTACGGCCGCTGACGGCGATGCCGACGACAACGTCGCGGGCCTCCAGCTTGGCCTTCTCGAGATCGCGGCGGCCTTCGTTGCGGTCATCCTCGGCCCCTTCGATGGGGTGGCGCAAGGCACGGTCGCCACCGGCGATTATGCCGACGACCATGGTCTCGGGGACGCCGAAAGTGGGCGGACATTCGGAAGCATCGAGCACACCAAGGCGACCGCTGGTGCCCGCACCGGCATAGATGAGCCGACCGCCGGCCTTGAAGGCCTCAACAATGCAGTCGACCACTTCGGCGATTTGTGGGAGCACGGCATTCACCGCGCCAGCCACCTTGGCGTCTTCCGCGTTCATGGCGGCGAGAATCTGCTCGGTCGACATGAGGTCGATCTGCATCGTGTCAGGATTGCGGGCCTCGGAGACCAGATGTTCGAGTTCCGCGATCAGTGTGCTTTTTGCCATCGTGCCATCACTCATAGAATGGCTCGATGCTATGAACGAATATTCCGTCTGTCAACGAAAGTTGGAATATTGTATTCCGAAATGCGTCAGTGTGTGTGTAGAATGGTGGAAAAGCGGCGGGTATTGCGCCGCCAAGCTGGCGAGGGCGTGGCTAGAGTGATTTGGGAGTCATTCAGGGTCGTTGCGTGAGGGCAGTTGCGCCGCAGAGGCAGACTGCCTTGGCGCTGCGCGCTCGTCTACCGGGTTGCCGCTGGGGCCGAGGCGCGGGAGCTGCGGCGCATCAGTGATGGAAACAAGCATGTCGGTTCTGAAACTGCTCGAGGCGCAGAAGGCGTCGATGACCCTCGCAGACAGGGAGATCGCCGAATTCATTCTCGAGGATCCGGCGCGAATGCTGGATCTGTCCTCTGCAGCCCTGGCCGAAGCGACCGGGCGCAGCCAATCGAGCGTCGTAAAGTTCAGCCAGAAACTGGGTTACAGCGGCTATCAGCAGCTGAAAATGGCGGTGACGACCGCTCGGGCGATGGAGTGGCACGCGCCGGGCGGCGTGATCCATGGATCGATCGACGCCAGCGACAGCCACATGACCATCGTGCAGAAGCTGATCAGCAGCAAACTTCTATCCATGCGTGAAACCGCTTCCGCCAATGACGAGGAGACGATCACGGCGGCGCTTGCAAAGCTCGTCGGGGCGCGGAAACTTCTCCTGGCAGGTGTCGGGGCCTCATCGCTGGTGGCAAAGGATTTTTCCTACAAGCTGCTCAAGCTCGGGCGGACAGTGCTGCTCAACAGCGACAATCACATCCAGATTTCCAACGCCTCGGCACTGGGCAAAAGCGATGCGCTGATGGCGCTGTCCTATTCGGGGCGCAGCGTGGAAACCCTGCGCATTGCCGAACTCGCCAAGAAACGGGGGGCGACGGTGATCTCCGTCACGGGGCTCCAGTCCAATCCCCTGGCGGAAGTGGCCGACATCAAGCTGTTCACCGTGGCCGACGAGGACCGTGTGCGTTCATCGGCCATCACCGCCCGCGACGCCCAGCTTGTGTTGATGGACATGCTGTTCATCCTGCTGCTGCGCCACCAGGGCGATGCCTATGATTACATCCACAACAGCGAAACGGCCGTCACAGTGCTGAAGGCCTGAACACCTTCAAAAGCGTGCTTTCTCGGGCGTCGTGGATTTGTAATATTCTATTCTTGACACTTTCTCGTTTTGGAATTCAATATTCCTGAACTGTGGGCCTCTTCTCGGAGAGCGGCCCGTATTGGTGCGACCGTCCGGAGCGGGCGCCCTAAGGAGGTATCTTGGCTCAACTGTCACTGCGCGGCATCAAGAAGCGTTTCAAGGACACTGCGGTGCTGCACGGGATCGATCTCGAGATCGGGGATCGTGAATTCGTGGTGTTTGTCGGACCATCCGGCTGTGGCAAGTCAACCCTCCTGCGGCTGATCGCCGGGCTCGATCCGATCACCGACGGTGAGTTCATCCTCAACGGCCAGCGCATGAACGATGTGCCGCCCTCGCGACGCGGCATCGCGATGGTGTTCCAGTCCTATGCGCTCTATCCGCATATGGACGTCTACGAAAACATGGCCTTTGGCGCGCGGCTGATGGGATTGACCAAGGACGAGGTCGAGGCGCGGATCGCCGAGGCGGCGCGCATGCTGCGACTGGAGCCGCTGCTCCAGCGCAAGCCGCGCGAGCTTTCGGGTGGCCAGCGCCAGCGCGTCGCCATCGGGCGTGCCCTGGTGCGCAAGCCGGCGGTGTTCCTGCTGGACGAGCCACTCTCCAACCTCGATGCGGCGCTGCGCTCGGAAGTCCGCCTGGAAATCGCCAAGCTGCACCGCGATATCGGCGGCACCATGATCTACGTGACCCACGACCAGGTCGAGGCCATGACGCTGGCCGACAAGATCGTGGTGATGAATGCCGGACGGATCGAGCAGGTCGGCAGCCCGCGCGAACTCTACGAAACGCCGGCAAATACTTTTGTTGCCACCTTCATCGGATCGCCGCGCATGACGCTGGTCGATGTCGAGCGGCGGGGCGATACGCTGGCGATGAAAGGGGAGGGCGGCAGCGTGACGCCGGGGGCCCTGCCGGAGGAGACCAGGCTCAAGCTTGGCTTGCGTTCCGATGCGGTGCGTCTGTCGCGAAATGGCGGCGAAGGATTTGCCGGGCAGGTCGTCTACACCGAATATCTTGGCGACAACGCCTATGTCTATGTGCGCCTTGCCGACGGCACCCTGCTGGCCGCGCGAACCACGCCAAACGATCTTTATGCGCCCGACGAAATCGTCACCATCGGCCTCGAGCCGGCCGGCGCGCACTATTTTTCCGCCGATACCGGTCGGCGGCTGGTCCCGGTCGGGACCTGATCGAGCTCATCAAGGAGGGAATAATGAAAACCAACATCGTCCGCATCGGCGCAGCAGTCGCCGCACTGATCATGGCCGCACCGGCCATGGCCCAGGAATTGACATTCTGGAGCTGGCGCCAGGAAGACCGCGCCGCCTATGAGCAGTTCATCGACACCTTCGAGGCTGCCAATCCAGGTATCACGGTCAAGTTCGAGACCTTTGAAGCCACCAATTACAACACCATCCTGGCGACTGCCCTTGCTGGCGGCACCGGTCCGGACCTGGCACAGGTTCGCGCCTATGGTGGCCTCGAGAATCTGGCCGTTGGTGGCTATCTCGAGCCACTGACCGCCGAGAACGTTCCGGCGATCGCCAATTTCAACCCTGCGGCCCTTGCTGCCGAGTCGATGCGCGCGGACGGCACGCTCTACGCCGTTCCGTTTGCCAGCCAGACCCAGCTGGTCATCTACAACAAGACCATTTTCGACCAGAACGGCATTGCCGAGCCCAACACCTGGGAAGAACTGGTTGCAGCTTCCCAGAAGCTCAAGGATGCGGGCGTCATTCCGTTTGCCAACGGTACTGCTACGGCATGGCAGAACGAGACCGTGACCTTCGGCCTCGGCTCGACCCTGTTCGGTCGCGATTTCTACGACGAACTGATCGCCGGCACGACCGACTTCACCGATGAGCGCTTTACCTCGGCCCTGGGCGACGTTGCCGCGCTGGCCAAGGACTATTTCGCCGACGGCTTCATCGGCCTCGACTACCCGTCCGCCCAGCAGCTGTTTGCTTCGGGCATGGCCGGCATGTTCGTGGGCGGCTCCTATGAGCTCTCGACCTTCAAGACCATGAATCCCGACATCGAGATGGGCATGTTCGCCGCTCCGGGTCGCGCCGCTGACGACGAAAAGCTCGTCGCCATCTATTTCGACGGTGGCTATGCCATCAACGAAGCCGGCAAGAACAAGGAAGCCGCGTTCAAGTTCCTGAACTATCTGGCCAGCACCGAATTCGGCCAGTCCATGGCCGACACGCTCAAGACCCTCTCCGCCGTTCCGGGAGTCAAGTTCGACAGCGCCGATCTGGCCGAGATCAACGAGCTGAACCAGCACTCGATCCCCTATCTGATGCTGGCCCACTTCCGCTTCGGCGAGCCCTCCGGTTCCGTTCTGATCCAGGGCGAAATGCAGAAGCTGTTCTCGGGTGAAACCACACCGGAAGCCATTGGCGAAGCCCTGACGTCAGGTCTTGCCGCCTGGTACGAGCCGTTCAAGAAGTAAGAGCTCACGCTCGTCACATCCCCACCTAGCCTCCCCCTGTCAGGGGGAGGGACAGTGCGGTGGGTGTGGCAAGGATCTGCCAAGCACAAAGAACTTCTCCTCCCCCTGGAAAGGGGGAGGTCGGGTGGGGGTGGCAAGTCCGCCCCCTAAACCAAGCGAGTCCAACGACAATGCCCCAACTTCGGATGACCGGCCGCGGCCTCTGGATTACCGCGCTTATCGTGCCGCCACTGGCCTTTGTGGCGCTGTTCATCGTCTATCCGATCATTTCCGCGTTCGCCTATGCCTTCTTCGACTGGCAGGGCTTGCGGCGGGGCGCGTTTGTGGGACTCGAGAATTTCCACACTGTGCTGTTCGTCGAGCCCTATCGGAGCTGGACGCTCAACGCCTTCAAGAACAACGTCATTGTCTTTTTCGCGCTGATGGTGCTGCAGAACGGGCTCGGGTTTATCCTCGCCTATGCGCTCTGGCGCGAATTGCCCGGCGCGCGCTTCCATCGGATTGCGGTGTTTCTGCCGGTGGTGCTTTCGACCATTATCGTGGCCTATCTGTTCAAGCTCTTTTACCACCCGCTGTTCGGCGTCGTGAACCTGACCCTCCGCTCGATCGGGCTGAGTGGGTTGGCGCAACCCTGGCTGGGGCAGAGCGGGACGGCGTTGTGGTCGATCATCGTAGCCCAGGCCTGGCACATGGTGGGCTTTCCCACGCTGGTGTTCCTTGCCGGCATGCAGCGCATTCCCGGGGAAATCCTCGATGCTGTGCGCATGGAAACCGAGAGCGAATGGGTGAAGATCACGAAAATCGTCTGGCCGCTGGTGGCGCCGAGCGCGACGATCGTTTTCACGCTGCTGTTCGTGGGGGCGTTCAACTGGTTCGAGCTCCCCTATATCATGGCGGGGCTGGACGGCTCGCCCTTTGGGTCTTCGGACGTGCTGGGGCTTTATTTCTACCGCACGGCATTCGGCAATGTGTCGGCCGGCCAACAGGACTTCGGCCTTGGTAGTGCTTTGGCCGTCCTGATCTTCCTGTTCATTGCGCTGGTGGCGGGCGTCATCACGACACGCCTGAGGGCCCGGGAGATCCAGCTATGAGCGCGTCCTCGAGCATGCACTACTCCGACCGCAAGGGTATTCTGGGAACGCTGGGGCGCGATGGGCTGCTGCAGATCATCCTGATTGCCAACACGATCATCATGCTGGCGCCGATCGTCATCATGGTGTTCTCGGCCTTCAAGACCACGCCGCAAATCTTCCAGTCACCGTTTTCGATCCCCGACTTCACGCAAGTGGCGAACTTCGTGAAAATCTGGACGCAGACGAATTTCCTGCGCTACCTGCTGAACTCGTTTGCCGTCACCGGCGCCTCCATGGTGCTGATCCTGACGCTGGGGACCATGGCGGCCTATGCCATCGGCCGATACGAATTCAAGGGCTCGACCTTTATCCTGATGTTCTTCCTGGCCGGGCTGACATTGCCGCTCAAGCTGGCCATCATACCGCTGTTCATCCTGATGCGGGACCTGTCGATCCTCAACAATCAGCTCAGCCTCATCTTCGTCTACACGGCGATGGGCCTGCCCTCGACCGTGTTCATCATGACCGGCTTCATCCGCACCTTGCCCAATGAACTCGAAGATGCCGCGCGTATGGACGGGGCGAGCGAGGCGCGGATCATGTGGGCGATCATGCTGCCGCTTGTGCGTCCGGCCATGGTGATCGCCGCTATCCAGAACGTCGTGCCCATCTGGAACGACTTCTTCTTCCCGCTCGTGTTCATCCAGAACGATGATCTGAAAACCCTGCCGCAGGGACTGACCACCTTCATGGGCGAATATACCACCGACTGGGGCGTGCTGTTCTCGGGGTTGACCCTGTCTGCGGCGCCGATCATCATCATCTATATCCTGCTGTCCAAGCAGTTCATCGCCGGCATGACTTCAGGTGCGGTAAAGTGAGGCTTCCCAAGGGGCTGATCGTTTCCTGTCAGGCGCGCGCGGACAACCCGCTGCACGGGCCGCAGTTCATGGGTGCCATGGCGCTCGCCGCGCGTGACGGCGGGGCGGTGGCGATCCGGGCCAACGGACCTGGAGACATCGCAGCAGTGAAATCGGCCGGTCTGCCAGTGATCGGCATCCATAAAGTTTTTTCGGACGCGTATCCGGTCTACATCACGCCCAATTTTTCGGCGGCCGAGGCCATTGTTGCAGCCGGCGCCGAGATCATTGCGCTCGACTGCACGATCCGGGCGCGCGACGGCGATGCCCCCGAAGTTCTCGTGCGGCGCATCCGTGAGGAGCTTGGCGCGGAAGTCTTCGCCGATATCTCGACACTGGATGAGGGGCTGGCAGCGGCTGACTGGGGCGCGGACTATGTGGCCACGACATTGTCGGGCTACACCGAGGCGACCGAGCCAAAACCGGATACGCCGGATCTGATGCTGGTGGAACAGCTTGTCGCCCGCCTGAGTGTGCCGGTCATCGGTGAAGGGCGCTACAATACTCCCGATCTTGTGCGCCAGGGTTTTGAGGCGGGTGCCCATGCCATCGTGGTGGGAACCATGATCACCAATCCGCGCGAGATCACGCGTGCCTTTGTGCGTCAGGGCGTGGCCCGGTGAACAAAGGACTACATCTCGGCCTGGATATCGGCGGCACGGCCAGCCGCTGGGTGATCTGCGACGATGCCGGGGCGGAAGTCGCGCGCGGCAAGGCTGGCGGCGCGACCGGTCATATCTTCAATCCGGCGGAAAACCAGCGCCTGCGCGATGCCCTTAGTACGATAGCCGCCGACATTGCCGCTGCGGGGCAGGGCGTTGCGAGTATCACGCTGGGCATGACGGGCTTCGGCCCGGCGGTGTCTGGCGAGGTCAAGGACATGCTGGAGAGCGTGTTCGGTGCAGCGCGGGACCGGATGATCGTCGTTGACGATGTGCTGCTGGCCTATCTCGCCAATTTTGCGCCGGGCGAGGGGCATCTCATTTCTGCCGGGACCGGCTCGATCGGTGTGCACATTGCCGCCGACGGCACATTCACCCGGGTCGGTGGTCGCGGCATTCTTATCGACGACGCAGGCTCGGGCAGCTGGATCGCGCTTCGGGCGCTGGATCGGATTTATCGGGTACTGGACCAGGCGGGTTCGTTTGCTGCAGTCGATGCCCTGGCAAAGGGGCTTTTCGCCGAGGTGGGCGGTTCGGACTGGAGCGATGTGCGCCAGTTCGTTTACGCTGGGGATCGCGGACGGATCGGCAAACTGGCCGTGGGTGTGGCAAGAGCTGCCGAGGGCGGAGACGCAATTGCGCTCGATATTTTGCGCACCGCAGGGCGCGAGCTGGCAATGCTGGCCGAGGCGCTCTCGACAAGGATTGGGCCGCGCCCAATGGGCTTTGTGGGTGGCGTCCTCAATTTGCATCCAGTGATCGAGGACGAAATCCGGAGGCGCCTTGCGGGGCAGGATGTGCGTCGGCTCAGCGCCGATGCGAGCCTTGCCGCGGCGCGGATCCAGGCGGGTGATCCGCAGGGCTGGCGGGGCGTGCTCGAGGCTATGGCGTAGTTTTTATCCGCATCCAGTTTATGACCCTTAGCCCTCCCCACAAGGGGAGGGTGTCGCCGGTGGGCTTGGCAAGCGGGCGATCCAGATCCGGCCGTCCAGCTCAGTTGTTCTCGGCCGGTAGCGCATACGCGATGACCGCGTCGCTGATGGCGGTTTCCATGAAATGGTGGCCGCCTGGAGCGATGACGATGTATTGGCGTCCGTCGATTTCGTAGCTGATCGGCGTCGTCTGGCCACCGCCCGGCAAGCTATCGGTCCAGACCGTTTCGCCGGTCTGGATGTCGATAGCGTGGATGAGATCATCCGTGGTGGCGGCAACGAAGATCAGCCCACCAGCCGTGATGATCGGGCCACCATTATTGGGCGTACCGATATCGAGCGGCAGGAAAGTCGGCAGGCCAAAGGGGCCGTTATTGCGGGCCTGGCCGAAGGGACGATCCCAGACGGTCTCGCCGGTAGCCAGATCGATGGCGCGGATGCCGCCATAGGGAGGCTGGGTGCAGAGCAGTCCCGTGGGCATGCGCCAGCCGGCATTGACGTCAATGGCATAGGGGGCGCCGATCTGAGGGCCGGCTTCGCCGAGGGAAGTCTCTGCCTGCCCGGAAGCATCATAGATGGGCGCCAGTCCGGCCGCATCGGCCTCCTCGCGCGGGACGAGGCGGTTGTGGTTCGGCATGTTGTTGTAATTGGCGATGAGCAGGCCACGCTCCAGGTCAACGGCGACGCTGCCCCAGTCATTGCCGCCATTATAGCCTGGGTATTGGATCCAGTGCCGGTCGGTGGTGGGGGGCGTATAGATGCCCTCATAGTGAGACTGGCGGAACTGGATGCGGCACCAGAGCTGGTCGAGCGGTGTCATGCCCCACATGTCGGCTTCAGTCAGGCCGGGAAAGGCCAGGGTATGATAGGCCGAGAAGGGCTGGGTGGGCGAGAGATAGTCGGGCTCGACGCCGCCCTGGGGCACTGCGCGATCTTCGACGTCAAACAGCGATTGGCCCGTCGCCCGATCGAGGATGTAGATGTCGCCCTGCTTGGAAGCGAGAACCAGTGCGGGAACGGTCCCTTCGGCGGTCGGAAAATCGATCAGCGAGGGTTGCGAGCCGAGGTCATAATCCCAGACATCGTTGCGGACAGTCTGGAAGTGCCAGATATCTTCCCCGGTGGTGACATCGACGGCCACTAGGGACGTGGCATACTCGTTTTCGAGTTCGCTGCGGTTGGAGCCGTAGTAGTCGACGGAAGAATTGCCGAGCGGCAGGTAGACGAGGCCGAGCTCTTCGTCGGCTGCGGCAATGGTCCACATGTTGGGCGTGCCGCGCGTATAGACCTCGCCTTCCAACGGCGCGCCGCGATTGGAGGGATTGCCGAGGTCCCACGCCCAGGCCAATTCGCCGGTGACGGCATCATAGCCGCGGACGACGCCCGAGGGTGCATCCTCATCCTGACCGTCCTTGACCTGCGCACCAAGCACTGCAACGCCGCGCACTATGGTCGGCGGGGAGGTGACCGCGTACCAGCCGGGAACAGTGTCGCCGATGCCGTCCTCGAGATTGACCTGGCCCTGATTGCCAAAGTCCGCGCAGGGCTGGCCGGTCTGGGCATCGACGGCGATGAGTCGTGCGTCGAGGGTGCCGACGAGGATGCGGGTGGCGCAGGCGGCGTCGGGGGATAATTCGGGAGATTCATAGTAGGCGACGCCGCGACAGGTGGCGCCATAAGGGATGGCGTCAGTCGATACGCCGGGGTCGTAGCGCCATTCCTCGAGCCCGCTAGCGGCATCCACGGCGATAAGAATGTTCATGGCCGTGCAAAGGTAGAGATTGCTGCCAATCTTGAGCGGGGTGTTTTCAGGCGAGTATTTGCCTTCGGCCGCCTCTGAAGGCATGTCACCGGTGTTGAATTCCCAGACTTTTTCGAGTTGGCCGACATTTTCCGGGGTGATCTGGCCAATCGGGGAGAAGCGAACCGCCTCGTAGGTTCCGCCATAGGCAGGCCAATCGGCGCCGACTTCGGCAACAATGCCGGGTGCGCGGTTGGGCGATGGTGTTGTGCCGGCCGCTGGCTCCTCGTTTTCGGGGACGATTGCAGGAGCGATTTCGGCGTCGGGCTGCGCGGGTGCCGGGGCGAGGGTCGGGCCAGGCTCTGGTGCAGGGGCTTCCTGGGCAAAGAGGTCGGTCTGCTGAACGGAAGTCAGCACACCGCCGGAGAGGCCCAGGGCGCCAAGACCGACCAGAGAGGCGGCAATGGCGGCTCGGGAGGCGGCGAAGGGGCGTCGCAGGGCGGGGATCGCGAACAGGACGAGCAGAAGGATAATGGTCGGCGCAACGAGGCGCGGGACTTGCGCCCAGCCATCCATGCCGCGCTCCCATAGCGCCCATACCAGCGTTCCGAGGAAAGTGAGCAGGTAGGCCCAGACGCCGACACTGTCGTGGCGCCAGAGGAAGACAGCCGAAACAATGAGGCCGATGCCGGCAAAGAGATAATACCAGGATCCGCCGAGGGTTATCAGCCAGGCGCCGCCAGCGGCGATTGGAAGGCCGAAAATGATCATCACCAGAGCGAGTATTCGGACTGCCCAGAACCCAAATCCGTGACTCGCCTGCGCCATGTCATTTCTCTCCCTGAAATTTGGCCTATGGTCCGGAACGGGGGTAGAGGCCCAGGGTTCCATGATCGATCAGGATGAGGCGCTATCGACCGAAATAGGCGGCCAGGGCCTCTATGTCGTCTTGTGATAGTTCGCGGGCGATCTCCGCCATGATGTGCGCATTGGGCCCGCCGCGCTCGGCACCATATTCGGCAAAGAGTTCCAGTTGCGTGCGCAGATAGTCGATGTCCTGGCCGGCAAGACGCGGATATTCCGCGCGGGCTTCGGAATTGTGACAGGAGGCGCAGGCAGGGATGTCCCGGTCCGGGATGCCCGATCTGGCGATGGCGGCGCCGGTCGTTTCGTTGCCAGGGGGCAGGTCGCGGCTGCGGCCGAAATGGGCGGCGAGTTCGCTGATTTCGGTATTGGTGAGGCCGCGGCTGGCAGCGATCATCGTGCCGCTCTGGCGCATGCCGTCGCGAAAAGACTTCAGGGCCATTTCAAGATAGGCCGGGGATTGGATATCGAGCCGAGGGACGCCGGGCAGGGGCCCTTCGCCATTGTTGCCATGGCAGCGCGCGCAGTCATTGCGGGCATCGCCGGGTGTGAGGGCGGCGTAGTCTTCCGGAGTGATCTGCGGCAGGGCCTCGATGAAGGCGACCATGTCCCAAACTTCGTCGTCGCGCATCTGGCTGGGCCAGCCTGGCATGGCGGTGCGGCGGATGCCGTGCTTGACGGTGAAGAAGATGCGCTGGGATGGATGCCATTGCTGCATCCGCTCGGTGAGCAGGGGCGGGGGTGGGCTCAGAGTGTCGGCGAGAGTGCTCGCTGGATGGGTGGGGCTGCCGTGGCAGTCGGCGCAGACCATTTCATAGTGTCCGGCGCCACGCTGGATTTTTTCCCGGTCATCGAGCTCGGGCACGGCAATTTCGAGCGATCGCAGGGCGATCGACTGCTGTGCGGCCATGTTGAGATACCAGTCGATGATGGCTGGCGGGCCCGGCACTGCGGATATCGGCAGCATGCCGCTGAGGGGGAGGAGGACCAGGCCGAAAATCCCGCCGGCCGCACCGATGATGAAGGGTTTGAGGCGCTTCATGTCACCGTCTCCCGCCTGAGGACGCGGGCCATGAGCACCAGGCCGCCCAGGAGATAGATCACCCCGCCAATTGCCAGCATGATGACGCCGCCCAATTGCTGTTCGACGACGGGCGACATGGCTGAGCCGTGGTGGAGGTGATCGCCATAGATTGAGCGGGGCGCGAGGCTGATCAGGGCGCCCAATAGTGTCATGTGCATGGAGGTGAAAAACAGCGAGAGCGCACCGGCGAGGGCCGCAGTGCGGCGCGTTTCTGCCGTGCCAGCAAGGGCCAGGACCCAGACGGCGAGCGAGACCACGGCAAAGCTCAATTGCTCGAAGCCCAGCGCCCAGGGGTCGGTCCGCGAGGCGTGGTGGAGGGCGGGGGTGTGCCAGCCCCAGACCACGACGAAATCGAGAAGGCTGATCGCCACCGGCAGGGCCATCTGCGAGCGCATGAAAGGATGGCGGGCGAGGCGTGGGGCGAGACCGGCAGCGAGGATCGGCACGCCGATGCCGACCACGGCCATGTGGAGGCTCATATGCGCGACAAAGCTCCCCGGCACCATGCGCGGCAAGGGGCCTGCCCAGGCAAGGGCCAGGATGGCGAGGCCGAGGAGGGTGAGGGCGCGTGGGCTCATCGGCAGGACGAAAGGTAGACCACGGGAATGAAGACGTAGAGCACGGCGACAGCCGAGAGCACGCAGAGCATCAGCGCCACATGGCTGAGGAAGCGATGGCGCTCCTCGGGCGTATTATGTTCGAACTCGAAATCATTGTCGGTGACGCTACGGGCGCGAACGCTCCAGAGGCGGAGCGTGGAGGCGGCGATGCCTGCGAGGGCAGCGATAGTTGCGACGATGAGCCAGATGCGGATTTCCTCGAGAGAGGCGCCGCGGCCGGCCTTTTCGCAATAGACGGCCGCCAGTACGTAGCAGACGAGGAAGTGTACCGCCCAGATGATGGGCGCGGCGATGACCTTCCAGAGGTCGGTGCCATGGCCGGTTTCGCGTTCGATTTCGTTATTGGCGCGGTTCGCATTCATTGGAGTAGCGGAAAGCCTCCTATGATTGCTGAGGTCAGGACGACGCTGAAGCCGACGAAGTGCCAGTAGAGCGAGACGTTCCATATATCGGCGTCGTATTTCGGGGTCATGCGGCCGAAGATGGATCGCGCGAGGCAATAGGCCTGCATGATCATACCCACGCCGAGGTGCAGGACCACCCAGACCACGAGAGCCCAGACGATTGCCGGATAGGCGTGGAGGGTCGGGTCGAGGCCGGTGGTCCAGGGACCTGCCATGATGGCAAGGCCGCAGCTGGCAGCGGCGACCAGCCCTATGACAAGCAGGCCCCGCGCCAGCCCGACCGAGCCGGAGCCGTTGGCAAGGCGAGCACCGAAGGTGGCGCCCCAGGCAAGAAGTCCAAGACAGAAGGCGACAAGGGGCCACTGCCAGCCCGGCCCGGTTTCGCCCGCAGGAGGGAAATCGGTGTGGATGGTCCAGAAGAAGAAGTAGCCGAAGACCACGGAGAGGTAGGCGGTGAGGTCGCCGGTCATGGTGATGAACATCGCCCACCAGCCGGTCGATTTCGGCCCCGAGACGTAAAGGGGCAGGTGGCGGCCGTCGCCGATGTCCTTGGTATCCTTTTCGGGGTGAACGCCTGTGCCCGTCCATAGCCAGTAGAGCAGGACGGCCAGGAAGAAGACGCCCGAAAAGGCGGTGATCCACCACCATTTGAAGACGGTGAAGATGAACACGCCGCCGAGACCAAAGGCGGCCAGCATGGGCAGGAAAGTGGGCTTGCCGACACGCAGGACCTGGATGGGTTCGGCATCGAGCACGGAAGTGACGAGGGTCTCGCGCTTGCCTTCCTCCGCGCTGGGGAGGAGGCCTCGCCCCTGATCGATCGTGTTGAGGAGGTCCTTGTCGTCCCAGAGGGGGTAGCGGCTGTTGATGGTGGGAATAGAACGAAGGCCCCAATTGTCGGCGGGCACCCGGCCCGCCCATTCGAGCGTGCCGGCGTTCCAGACATTGCGAGCAACATTGGGTTCGCGGCTTTTGGGGCGGACGCAATCCCAGACGAAGAGCAGGAAGCCGGCGGCAAAGATGAAGGCGCCCATGGTCGAGGTCATGTTGAGCGCGTCCCATCCCCGCTCGGCGCCATAGGTGTAGACGCGGCGCGGCATGCCCAGAAGTCCCGTCAGGTGCATTGGCAGGAAGGCGATGTGGAAGCCGATAAAGATCAGCCAGAACGACCAGATTCCCAGCACGCGGGACAGCGCCTTGCCCTGGGAGAACGGGTAATAATAGCGGATGCCGGCGAGCACAGGGAACAGCATGCCGCCGATAAGGGTGTAGTGCAGGTGCGCGACGATGAAATAGGTGTCGTGGGCCTGGAAATCGAAGGGGGCGACGGCCACCATGACGCCGGTCAATCCGCCGATAATGAACGTAGCCAGGGCTCCGAGGCAGAAGAGCATCGGGACTGTCCGCACCACAGTGCCAAGCATGACCGTGGCGATGAAGGCAAAAAGCTGGATGCCGGTAGGGATGGCCACCGATTCCGACGCGGCTGAGAAAAAGCCCAGGGAAATGGAGGGCAGGCCGGTGGTGAACATGTGGTGCACCCAGAGGCCGAACGACAGGAAGCCGGTGCCGATGGCCGAGAGCACGATCCAGGAATAGCCGGCGATGGGCCGCTGGGCGAAAGTCGGGACGATCATGGCCAGGAGCGCGATGGCCGGCAGGAAGATGATGTAGACCTCCGGGTGCCCGAAGATCCAGAACAGGTGTTGCCAGAGGATCGGGTCGCCGCCGCGCCGGACGTCGAAGAAGGGCCAGTCGAAGGCGCGTTCAAGCTCGAAGAGAAAGTCGCCGGCGATGAGCGGCGGAAAGGCGAAGAGGATCATCGCGCCCACCACCAGTACGTACCAGCCATAGAGCGGGGTGAGGTTGATATGCATGCCCGGCGCGCGGCATTTGAGGACCCCGACGATCAACTCGACCGCCGCGGCGATTGAGGCCACTTCGATGAAGCTGAGGCCGAGCAGCCATATGTCGGCGCCGATGCCCGATTGCTCGGTGGAAAGGGGCGGATACATGAACCAGCCGGCGTCGGGGGCGGCGTCGAAGAAGATGGAGCCGCAGACGAAGACGCCGCCGATGAGGAAGCACCAATAGCCGAAGGCCGAAAGGCGCGGGAAAGGCAGGTCGCGCGCCCCGAGCATGGCCGGCAGGATGAGGATGGCCACTGCCTCGAAGATCGGGACGGCAAAGAGGAACATCATCACCGTGCCATGCAGGGTGAACATCTGGTTGTAGGTGTCCGCGCTGACGAGGGTGTTGTCGGGCACGGCCAGTTGCGCGCGAATGATGAGGGCCAGCGCGCCGGCAAAGAGCATGAAGGCAAAGGCGGTGGCGATGTACCAAAGGCCAACGACCGAATTGTTGACGTCCGAGAATGCCCGCCAACCGGTGGGCCGCTCCCAGACTTTCGCCAATTGCTGTGCTTCGGCGCTTTTATCGGTCATCGGAGGTCCATGAGAAAATCGACGATGGCCGCACGATCGGCATCGGGCAGGGTGGCAAAGGAGGGCATGCGGGCGCCGCGCTTGATGTGGGTCGGCGCAACAATCCAGTCGTCGAGCGCTTCCCGACTGAAGGGCAGGGTGCCGGCAGCGATGGTTCGGCGGCTGGCGAGATGGGTGAGGTCGGGGCCGACGGAGCCGGCTTCGCTGACGCCGCGCACGATGTGACAGGCGCCGCAGCCAGCGGCCAGAAAGGCTGCGCCGTTCGTGCTTGTGGCGGGTTGGGCCTGAGCTGAAAGCCAGGCTTCGTACTCCGTTTGATCGGAGACGATGACCGGAAAGGCCATGAAGGTATGGGAGGGGCCGCAGAATTCGGCGCAGACGCCGCGATAGACGCCTGGTGTCGTCGGCCGAAGGCGCAGCAGATTTGTCCGGCCGGGAATTGCGTCGAGCTTGCCACCAAGCGAAGGTATCCAGAAGGAATGGATCACATCGGTACTGGTGAGGACGAACTCGACGGTGGAGCCGGCGGGCAGGTGAATCTCGTTGGCGGTGTCGACCCGGGCGCCATCCTCGGTTTCGTACGAAAAGCGCCACCAATATTGTTCGGCAGCAACGTGGATGCGCACATCAGGTGGATCCTGTTCACGCCAGCTTGGCAGCAGCGCAAGCCCGACCAGCAGCAGGATCGCGAGCCCGATTGTCGGGAAAGCCACGCCGCCTATGAAAATGAAACGATCGGCGAATTTCTCGCTCCGGGGGCGTTTCTTGCCGAGCACGGCATAGATGGCCGCACCCATGATGATGCACCAGACGAGGGCACCGCCAAATGTCATGAACCAGAAGAGATCGGAGAGTTCAGCAGCATCCTGGCCGGCGGGATGGAGGGCGCTCTGCTCGGGATTACAGGCGGATATCAGCAGCGACGCTGCCAAAACTAGCGCTAGGCGGACAGTATTTCGAAATGAGTTTGCCGCGTCGCGTCGCATCTGCCCCCACAGGATGATCCGTCAATGGAACGCAGGTCCCGCCAATGAGTTCCCTAGTCATGAGCACGGAAAAGGAGGGGCAATGGCAGAGGTGAAGGGTTATTCTACGGTCCAGATTATCCTGCACTGGGCCATTGCAGCGCTGGTGGTGTTCCAGCTCTTCGTCAACGAAGCGATGCAGATCGCATTCAATGAACGGCTTGATGGTGAGATCGGCGGCCAAACGCTGGGCGCGCTGCTGCACATCATCGTCGGGATGACAGTGTTGGTTCTCGCCGCCATACGCGTTTTTTTCCGCCTGCGCCGTGGCGCGCCGCCACCGCACAGCGCCAATCCTGCCATTCTCAACTGGCTCGGGGCGATTACGCACTTCCTGCTCTATGGCTTCATCTTTTTCATGCCGCTGACCGGAGCGATCGCGTGGTTCCTCGGGATCGAGCTGGCGGCAGAACTCCACGAGATTGGGCGGCTGGTCCTGATCCCGGCCATCGCCTTCCATGTCGTGGGGGCGCTGGTGGAGCATTTCGTGCTCCGCCGGGATTCGCTGACCCGCATGCTCAAGGCGACCGCTGACGGCTAAACCTTGTAGATGCGCTCCGCATTGCGGTGAAGAAGGCGCGACTGCTCGTCTGGGCTCGCGCCAGAGATGATGTCACGCGTTGCCTCGACCCAGCGGGTGAGCGAACCGGTGCGGGTGACGACGGGGTGGTCAGAGCCCCAGACGACGCGGTCCCAGCCAAAGCTCTCGATGACGTGCTCGACATAGGGGCGAATCGTGTCGACGGTCCAGTCGCGGCCGGAATAAGCGACGATCCCCGACACCTTGGCGTTGAGATTGGGCAGGCGCGCGAGGGCGCGGATGTTATCCCGCCAGGGATCGAGGCCTGTTCCGGTGACGTCGGGGACGCCGCAATGGTCCAGGATGAACGTGACATCGGGCGCACGCTCGACGAGCTTCTGACCAATGGGCAATTGGTCGGCGCGGACACACAGGTCGAAGCTGAGATCGTAGTCCGGCAGGTGGCGGATGTTCTCGATGAAGAGATCGGACTCGCTAAGGTCGTCTGGCGCTTCGTGAAGAATGCGTCGAACGCCTTTGACATGGGCAAATTCGCTCAGGCGCTCCACCTGGGCAACGAAGTCGGTGTGTTCCGGTCGGCAGGCGGCAATGGCACCGACAATGCGCGGCAGTCCGAGGACGAACTCGGTCTCGGGCAGCATGTCGGTTTCGGCGACGTCCACTTCCATGTGAAGGGCGGTTTCGATGCCGAGCGGCAATGCCTCATCGAAATAGGCTTCCAGCGGCCAGGGCCGGTTGATCTCCGGCGCATCGGCAAGCCAGGGATAGGAAAAACGGTTGGGATAGACGAGGTGCAGATGGGTGTCGAGAATGCGCATGTCCTTGAACTCCTCAGGCCCTAAAGGCTAGCCATCCAGCAGGGCGATGCATTCCTCATCATGGGTGACGCCCAGCTCTGCCAAGCCATGCCCCTCGGCGCTGGCATTGCCACCCATCTGCGCCATCAGCGTGTCGCGCTTGCGCATCAGGTCGAGATCGCGTTCTCCGGAGAGTGCCTTGGCTTCGTCGAAGGCCGTGTTGGCTCGCTCGTCATATTGGGCACCCGTCTCACCGTCCCCGTCGGCGCTGAGATAGCGCGCGGTGAGAGCATAGTAAGCGGCACATTCGATATATTTATCGGCGACGCCGTCGATGACGTCGGGTGAGGCTGGGGCCGTCGGCGCCTGCTGGCGTGTGGTTGCAATCACCATCCATACGAGAAGCACAAGCACCACAATGGGCGCGATGATCTTTCCGACCATGGCCTCTTCCCCTCCTTATTCCCTACAGTCTCTTCAATTGTGCAGAGGGTTTCGTCAAGCGTCGGCTTGCACTGGACCGCGCGAACCGCCAGACTTCGCAAAAGGCCTCAAGGCCTGTGGGGGGATGGAATGAGGGCCCGGCATATTGCCCTGGTGACGGGGTCGACCAGCGGAATCGGCTTGGCCGTCGCTCGGAAACTCGCGGCGATGGACTTTGACGTAGCTGTTCACGGATTTGAGTCCGATGAAGCGGTTGCGGACCAAATCCGCGCGCTGCAGGCACTGGGGGACGGTCGCATTCACTATGTGCGCGCCGATCTTACCGATTCAACGGCCAGTATTGGGCTCGTGCAGGAAGTGGTGCAGGCGCTGGGCGGGATCGACATTCTCGTCAACAATGCCGGCATCCAAAAGGTCTCGTCCATTGCAGATTTTGCTGAAGACGACTGGCAGCGGCTAATGGCGGTCAATCTCGATGCGGCGTTTCACGCCATGCGAGGTGCATTGCCGCATATGGTGGCCGGGGGCTGGGGGCGGATCATCAATGTTGCCTCGGCCCATGGGCTGCGGGCCTCGCCCTTCAAGTCCGCCTATGTGGCAGCGAAACATGGACTTGTGGGGCTGACCAAGACCGCAGCGCTGGAAGTGGCCGAGAAGGGGATCACGGTCAATGCCATCTGCCCAGGCTATGTTTGGACGCCGCTGGTGGCAAAACAAGTGGAAGACCAGGCAAGGGTCCACGGCATTAGCGAGGAGGAGGTGATCAGCCGGATCATCCTCGCGCCACAGCCGAGCAAGCAGTTTGTGCAGCCGGAGGAGATCGCCGAGCTCGTCGCCTATCTTTGCTCGGACTGGGCACGGTCCATTACCGGTGCCGCAATCGCCATCGACGGGGGATGGACGGCCAAATGATTTCTGGAGCGCAGCCGATGGACGGCGATGTCATGTTCAATCCGGATCCGCAGAGAGTTGCGGGCAGCGCAATGGCCCGGTTTGCCTCAGAAGCGGGACTTGCGCCGACAGACTATGACGGGCTTCACCGCTGGTCGGTGGACGAGGTGGAGGCGTTCCACTCCGCACTCTGGTCCGCATTCGACGTGGTCGGCCAACGCGGGGAGAGGGTTTATGTGCCGGGCGCCACGATCCGGGAGACGCGGTTCTTCCCCGATGCGGAGGTCAATTATGCGGAGAACCTGCTCCGCGAGGCCGATGACCGGCTGGCTATCATCGCCCATCGCGAGGACGGAACGCGCCGGACGCTAACGCGGGCCGGGCTTTACGGTCTGGTCTCGCGCATGGTGAAGGCGTTGCGCGCAGAGGGGATCGGGGTCGGCGACCGGGTGGCTGGGATCGTCACCAATGATATCGAGGCCATCGCGCTCTACCTCGCCAGTTCGGCCATCGGGGCAGTGTGGGCTTCGTGCTCGCCCGATTTCGGGCCGGCGGCTGCAGCGGACCGGCTCGGTCAGGTTGAGCCGAGCCTCTTGGTCGCCGTTCCCGGTTATGGCTATGGGGGCAAGCGCTTCGACACGACTGCGTCCATCAATGCCGTCGTCGCGGCAAGTGCGCCAAAGCGTGTCGTGCTCCTAGGCGCGGTGGAGGATCTGTCGGCCTATGAGGGGCCGGCGATCGCGCTCGACGATTGGCTGGTCCCGCACGCGGCAGGAGAAATCGACTTCTTGCGGCAGGGTTTCGATGCGCCGCACGCGATCCTCTTTTCGTCGGGCACGACGGGTAAGCCGAAGGGCATCGTGCATGGAGCGGGGCGCCTTTTGCTGCAGCATCTCAAGGAGCAGCAGCTCCATTGCGACGTGCGGGCAGGCGATCGCTTTTTCTATTACACCACCTGCGGCTGGATGATGTGGAACTGGCTGGTATCGGGCCTCGCCTCGGGCGCGACGCTGGTGACCTATGACGGCAATCCAGCCTTCCCGCACGCAGGACGGCTGGCTGACATCATCGACGCTGAGGAAATCGATGTTTTCGGGACCTCGGCGAAATTCATCGATGCCTGCAACAAGGCACGGCTACGGCCCCGGGATACGCATAGACTGGAAAATCTCCGAACCATCTTGTCCACCGGCTCGCCGCTGCTGCCGGACGGTTTCGACCACATCTATCGGGACTGGAAGCGCGATGTGCATCTGGCCTCAATCTCCGGAGGGACCGATATTTGCGCTTGTTTCCTGGGCGGGGTGCCGACATTGCCGGTGCGTCGGGGCGAGATGCAGGGTGCCATGCTGGGCATGGATGTGGCCGGGTTCGACCAGGCGGGAAAGCCCGTCGTCGCGGGAGCAGGTGAACTCGTCTGCCGCAACGCCCATCTCTCCATGCCTCTGGGCTTCTGGAATGATGCCGATGGTGCACGATATCGCGCCGCCTATTTCGAGCGCTTTGCGGGTGTGTGGACCCATGGAGACTATGTCGAGAAACGGCCCTCCGGCGGCTATGTGATCCATGGGCGCTCGGACGCGACGCTCAATCCGGGCGGCATCCGGATCGGCACGGCAGAAATCTACCGGCAGGTCGAGCCGATCCCGCAAATCCTCGAGGCCATCGCGGTGGGGCAGGACTGGCAGGGCGACCAGCGCATCATCCTGTTCGTGCGTCTGGCAGAAGGGGTGGTCCTCGACGATGCGCTCGTGAGCGAGATCAAGAGACGCATCCGCGCTGGCGCAACGCCCCGGCATGTGCCGGCAAAAATTCTCGCCGTGCCGGATATCCCGCGCACGCGATCGAACAAGATCGCCGAATTGGCGGTGCGCGATGCGGTCAATGGCAAGGCGCTGGAGAACAATCCAGGTCTCGCCAATCCCGAAGTGCTGCTGCACTTCAAGGATCGGCCAGAACTGGTGGACTGAGGGGGCCCTCAGTTCTTGCTGATGCGGCGACCACTCTGGCCGTCGAACACATAGGTCCTTTCAAGGGGTGCGGTGACCGAAAGGCGCGAGCCGGTCTCGATGTCCTCCTCGCTCGACACCAGCACCATTGTCGGCTGGCCTGAGAGGTCAAGGGTGACGAAGGTTTGTCCACCGGTGGGCTCGACAAAGGTGACCTCGCCCGACAGCGGGCCACTGCCGGCCTGGAAATGCTCGGGCCGTACACCGATAGTAACCTGTTGGCCGTCGCTGACTGCCTCCGCAGCATTGAACGCGAAGCTGAGGCCGCTGGCGGTGCGGGCGGAATTGCCCTCGATGGTGGCCTCGAAGAAGTTCATGGCCGGGGAGCCGATGAAGCCGGCGACGAACAGATTGGCCGGCCGGCGATAAAGCTCCATTGGCGAGCCTTCCTGCTGGATAACGCCGTGATTGAGCACCACTACGCGGTCGGAGAGAGTCATGGCCTCGACCTGATCATGCGTGACGTAGATCGAGGTGACACCGACCTTCTTGTGCAGCGCCTTGATCTCGGAGCGCATCTGCACACGCAGTTTTGCATCGAGATTGGACAGAGGTTCGTCGAACAGGAACACGGCGGGATCACGCACAACGGCACGGCCCATGGCCACGCGTTGGCGTTGACCACCGGACAGTTGGTTCGGCTTGCGTTCGAGCAGAGGCTCGAGTTCGAGCATGCGCGCCGCCTGACGGACGCGCTGGTCGATTTCGGCCTTTGGCTTTCCCGACAGTTCGAGGTTGAACGCCATGTTCTTGTAAACAGTCATGTGCGGGTAAAGCGCGTAGGACTGGAACACCATGGCGATGTTGCGCTCTCGCGGGGTGAGGTCATTGACCACGCGGTCGCCGATGATGATGTCGCCCCCCGAGATGTCCTCGAGCCCCGCAACCATGCGGAGGATCGTCGATTTGCCGCAACCGGACGGACCGACCAGGGCGACGAATTCTCCGTCTTCCACGGACAAGTCGATGCCTTCGATGACCGAGACGGCACCATAGCTCTTGGCGATGTTTCTGAGTTCAAGACCAGCCATTTGCAGTGCTCCTGGGTCTATTTGACGGCGCCGGCGGTCAGGCCAGCGATGATGTGTTTCTGCGCCGCAAAGAAGACGATCACGGTGGGCAGGATGGTGAGGGTGATGAAGGCCAGGATCAGCTGCCAATCAGTCGAGAACTCGCCGCGATAGACCATGATGCCGAGCGGCCAGGGATATTTGCTCTCGGAGTTGAGCATGATGAGCGGCAGGATGTAGCTGTTCCAGGAGCCGACGAAGGAGATGATACCCACGGTGGCGATGATCGGCCGGGAGAGCGGCAGGGTAATGCTCCAGAAGAACCGCAGATATCCGGCCCCGTCGACAAAGGCGGCGTCGAAGAGCTCGCTGGGGAGATTACGAAAGAAATTGCGGAACAGCAGCACCGACATGCCGAGCCCGAAGGCGACCTGCGGCAGGACAACCCCCCAATAGGTGTCCAGCAGCCCCAGATCGCGGATGCGGATGAACAGCGGCAGGATGGCGGTTGCCGCCGGGAACATCAGCCCGATGAGGAAGTAGTTCAAAAGGAAACCCGAGCCGAAGAACTTCACATGGGCGAAGGTGAACGCGGTCATGGCCGAGAGCGAAAGGGTGAGGAAGACCGTCAGGGCGGCGATGAGCAGGGAATTGCCCATCTGCAGCCAGTAGCGTTGGCTGAAGAGAATGTCGCCGTAATTGCTCCATTGCCAGTTGGCCGGCAAACCGAAGGGATTGCCCCGCAATTCGCCGAGAGTCTTGAAGCCCCCCAGGGCCGTACTCAGCAGCGGAATGATGATGATCGCGGTCAGGATCGTCAGGCTTATATAGAGATAGACCTTGGTGGGCAGGCGCTCGCTGCGCCCGCCGCCGGCGGTGGCTGCGTCGATGGGTGCGGTTGTCTCAGTCATTTTTCATGAAGATCCGCTTGTAGCTGAAGGCGAGGACGACGCAGATGACGAAGAGCACGACACCAACGGCCGAGCCGAAGCCGACCTGCATGCGCATGACGCCGAAGCTGTAAAGGAAGGTAACAAGGGTCTGGGTGGAGTTGGACGGACCGCCGCCGGTCAACGGCATGATCATGTCGAACAACTGGAGCGAGCCGATGACGGCAAAGAACACCGAAAGACGGACCGTCGAGCCCAGCATGGGCAGGGTGACACGGTAGAATTTCTGCCAGCCTGTGGCCCCGTCGATATCGGCCGCCTCGAGCACGCTCTTATCGATGGACTGCAGGCCCGCCACGAAGAGCATCATGTGAAAGCCGAAATACTTCCAGACGATGACGCCGAGCACAGCGTAAAAGGCAACCTGGCGGTCGGCCAGCCAGAACGGGGCTTCCATTCCCAGGGACGTAAAGAGCCCACCCACGAGACCAAACTGTCCGTCATAGACAAAGCGCCAGATCATGCCTGCGGCCACGTCTGCCAGGACATAGGGTAAGAAGAACAGGAGGCGGAACATCACCGCGCCTTTGATCCGGTGCGTCACCATGGTGGCGATCCAGAGGGCGAGCGGGATTTGGATGACGATGGAGACGAGGATGATCAGCCCATTGTTGATCAGGGCCTGGCGAAACGCGCCATTGTTGAAGATCAGCTCGTAATTCTTGGTGCCGACCCATTGGGTGGGCAAGCCATAGCCATTCCAGTTGTAGAAAGAATACCAGGCGGCTTCGCCCATGGGCAGGATGACGAAGACGGTAAAGAGCAGCAGGGCCGGTGGCAGAAACAGCACCAGGACGGGCAGGGTGCCGCGGACGTGACGTTTGCTGCGACGGGCAACTGCCGGCGCGCGGGTAGCGAGCGGGGGTGCGGCGGCGAGCGAACTGGTTTGGCTCATGGATCAGTCTCCCGGGGCGGGTCAGGCGCGAGGAGCGGCCTCGCCTGATTGAGGCGAGGCCGCACCGGACTACATCTCGAGCGAGAAGGCGTCCTGGATCTGCTGGACGGCATCTTCCGCGGAGATCTGGCCGGCGGCCAGTTCGGCGGACATGTCGTTGACCACGCGGCCCACATTGGGACCCAGATCCTGGTCGAGGTAGTTCTGGTGCCAGGTGGCCTTGGCCTTCTGGGCCGCGGCCTCTGCCATGGACGGATCCTTGACGCCGACTTCTGCACCGATCGTGGTGGGAAGAATGGCGTTGCGTTCGGCTACGATTGCCTGGTTTTCAGGGTTGGTGAAGAATTTGAGAAATTCTTCAGTCTCGGGTGGCGCATTGGCTGTGACGACCCAGCCGTTGATGCCGCCGAAATCGTCGGTGATCAGGCCCGGAGCACCTTCAACGACGGGGAACGGGAACCGGCCAATGTTGCTCTGCTCAAGTCCCTTGCCATCTGTTGCCGCGCCGCCTTGGATGGTGGGCGTTGCGGTGTTTTCGAAGCCCAGCACGATGGCTGCACGGCCATCGGCAAAAGTTGCCATCGCATCGGGCCAGGTGGCGCCAAGATAGCCGGGCTGGAAGGGTTCGAGCGCGCCCAGTTCGATGAGCTTTTCGCTGGCGCGGACAAAGCCTTCGCCGGCAAAACCTTCGCCGCCCTTGGCTGCCGCAAAGCCGTCCTGGCCGACTTCGCGCATGGCCAGGTAGGACCAGTAGAAATGCAGCGGCCATTTATCGCCACCACCGCCAGCGATGGGGTTGATCCCGGCCGCCTTGAGGGTATTGACCGCCTCGAGGAAGTCGTCCCAGGTCGCGATGGCCGTGCCATCGACGCCGGCCTGATCGAAGAGTTCCTTGTTGTAGAAGAAAGAGACGACGCCGGACTGAACCGGAGCGGCCCAGACCTTGCCATCAAAGGTCATGCCGTCGACGGCAGCCTTGTTGATGGAATTGCGCCACGCGCCGTTATCGGCGTCCATGGCAGGGGTGATGTCGCGGAGAGCGCCCGTGGCAATCTGGGCTTCGAGCACGCCGCCGGCCCAGGTGTAGAACATGGACGGCGCTTCGCTCGACTGAAGCAGCGTCGGCAACTTGGCCTTGTAGGCTTCGTTTTCTAGGAACTGGAATTCGATCTTGACGTCAGGGTGCTCCGCTTCATAGGCGGCGGCGATTTCCTGCCAGGTCGCGAGGCGGCCAGCGTTGGTCTCCAGGTGCAGCCATTTGATGACAGATTGTGCCGAGGCCGAAGAAACTCCGGCCATCAAGGCAACAGCGCTGAGGGCAATAGCTAGCCTATGCCGCGCAAGGCGGCCAATAATAGTGTTCATGTAGTCCTCCCACCGGACATTTTTGTCCTGATTGCAAATTAATTAGTGCGCTTTGCTGAGAAACTGTCAAGGGGGTGGAGTAATTGCGAGCGTTTTGCTCGCTCAACCCCTTGTGTGAGGTCGGTCGGATGTGCCAATAAGCCAGTAATTAATCCGCCATGCTGATAAAATGAGCGGTGGGAGGTACGGGGCTTTGGCATGAAGACAGCCGATCCCGAATTGATGCGTGCGATCAATCGGTTCCATGTGCTCGATACGATCCGGCGTGCCGGCTCGATTTCCCGTGTGGAGATCGGCGAGCGTACGCAATTGTCGGCCACGACGATTTCCGCCATCACCGCGTCGCTGCTCGACGATGCGCTGATCACGCCTCGACACGAGGGTGATCTGCGCGATGGAGCCGGACGCGGACGGCCACGCGTCATGCTGACCCTCAACGCCTCGGCTGCGCGGGTTGTTGGTGCCAAGATCGCGCCAAATGGCCTCGTGTTCGTGGTCACCGATTTTCAGGGCGATATCCTTGCGAGCCTCACGCTGCCGGTACGCGTGGATCGTCTGCCCCTGCCGGTATTTGCCGATCTGGTCGAAGACGGTGTGCGCCGCTGTGTGCTCGACGCGGGGCTTGGTCTTGCGGATGTGACGTCGGTGGCGCTGGCTGTTCCGGGGATCGTCGAACATGGCTCCGGGCGGGTGCGGTCGAGCTCGATTTTCCGCGATCGCGACGTGCCGCTGGCAAGCTTCCTGGCCGAACGTCTGGGCGTGGCAACCATTGCCGAGAGCGATGCCAACGCCATAACCATGGCCCAGCACTGGTTCGGAAGAGCGCGCGATTGCGACGATTTCGTGCTTGTTTCGGTGGAGGACGCGCTGGGTCTCGGCGTGATGCATAACGGGCAATTGTTCCGGGGTGCGCGTGAATTGAGCCTCGATCTCGGACACATGATGATGGGTGTTTCGACCGCCCAGTCCGAGCAACTCGCCGATATTGCCAGCGAGAAGGCCATATTGTCCGGAGAGCATGCCGATTTGCGGCTTCGCGAAGCCATGCGCGTCGGGCGTGGGATGAGCCATGTGCGCCGATTGCTGGCGGATGGCGACGACATGTTTGCAGCAGCAGCGAGCCGGGCAGGCGAGGCATTGGGGATTGCCATTGCCAATCTTGCAGGCTTGTTCGCGCCGCCGCGAGTGATCCTTGTCGGATCGAGCCTTGCGCTTGGTCGGGGACTGATCGAGCCGCTTCAGGCCTCTTTCGCGCGGTCTCTGGCCGAACCGCTGCGCGAGGTGACGCAGATCGTCATCGAGGAGGCCGGTGACGAGGTCTGGGCGCGCGGCGCGGCCGCCGTGGCGCTGAGTGAACTTTATGGATCACCTTGGAGCACGACCGGACCGGCGCTCCGCAAGGATCCATGAGACAAAGGAATTAGGTGAGGAGATCGTGATGCGCAAAGTTGGCATCGGTATAGTTGGCCTAGGCAATATTTCAGCTGCTTATCTCAAGGCGGCACAGAACTTTCCCATTCTGGACATAAAGGGCGTAGCGGACCTCAATCCGGCCGCAGCGGAAGCACGCGCGGCAGAATTCGGCGTCAAGGCTGTGTCGATGGATGCGATTTTCGAAGATCCGGAAATCGAGATCATTCTCAATCTGACCATTCCCAAGGCTCACGTCGAGGTCGGCCTGCGTGCCATCGCAGCGGGCAAGAATGTCTATTCGGAAAAGCCCCTCGGTGTCGTCTTTGCCGAAGGCAAGAAACTGATCGAGGCGGCCAAGGCGAAAAATCTGCGCGTCGGTTCGGCTCCCGATACATTCCTTGGCGGATCGCACCAGAGCGCCCGGCATATTGTCGATAGTGGCAAGCTCGGCCAGGTGGTCGGCGGCACGGCCTATTTCATGTGCCCAGGCCACGAGCGCTGGCATCCAAGCCCAGGCTTTTATTACGAAGCCGGCGGCGGCCCGATGCTCGATATGGGACCCTATTACATCACCGATCTCGTCAATCTGCTCGGCCCTGTCGCACGGGTATCGGGCTTCGGCTCCATGCTGCGTACGACCCGCACGATCACCGCCAAGGAGCGCAATGGCGAGGTAATCCCTGTTCATGTGCCCACCCATGTGTCGGGCACCCTGCAGTTTGCCAATGGCGCGCTGGTGCAGGTCACGATGAGCTTTGACGTTGCCGGCCACAAACATGTACCGCTTGAAATCTACGGGACCGAAGGCACGCTGATCGTGCCCGACCCGAACCATTTCGGTGGTCAGATCCAATATCTCGAAAAGGGCGGCGAATGGGCTGATGTCGACACCGACCAGCCTTATGCCGACGGCAATTACCGCTCGATCGGGCTGGCGGACATGGCTCATGCGGTTGCCGAAAACCGGCCGCATCGCTGCAATGGCGATCTGGCCTTGCATGTGCTGGAGGTGATGGAGGCTTTCCAGCGCTCTGCCGAGAGCGGCAAGGTTGTGGAGATCACAACGCCGGTCGAACGGCCGGCACCACTGTCCCAATCATTGCGCGAGGGGCGGCTACAATAGTTATGGTAGAGGAGAAAAAGATGCGTGAGGCGCTGATCGTCTGGGGTGGCTGGAGTGGGCACGAGCCCGAGCAATGCGCCGTAATCATCAAGTCGATGCTCGAGGAGGACGGTTTCAAGGTCTATGTGGAAAATACCACCGAGGCCTTTGCCGATCCTACCATTCACGATCTCAGCCTGATCGTGCCGATCTTCACCATGAGCAAGATCGAGAAGGAAGAGCTTTCCAACCTCACAGCGGCAGTAGCCGGCGGTGTGGGCCTTGGCGGCTATCACGGCGGTATGGGCGACGCGTTCCGCGATGCGGTCGACTATCAGTTCATGGTGGGGGGGCAGTGGGTGGCCCATCCCGGCAATGTCATCGACTATCGCGTCGATGTGACCCGGTCGGACGATCCGATCATGGAGGGGATCGAGAGCTTCCCCTACACCTCCGAGCAATATTACATGCATGTGGACCCATCCAACGAGGTGTTGGCGACCACGACATTCACCGGCGAACATGCCTATTGGATCGATGGGGTGACCATGCCCGTGGTGTGGAAACGCAAGCACGGCAAGGGGCGGGTGTTCTATTCCTCGCTCGGCCATGTCTCGAAGGAATTCGAAGTGCCGCAGATGCGAACCATCCTGCGGCGCGGACTCAACTGGGCAGCGCGGTAGCAACTCCGCACCAAGACAGAAGATCAAGCGGGGCGGTCCAATTGGATCGCCCTTTGCATTGTATCCCGGTGCTGCGAATACCCCGTTGACAATCACCGCTGCCAAGATCAAAAATTTGATCGTCTGGTCAAATTTGTGGCCGAGAGGGGAGAGCGGGGGAACAATGGAATTCGGCATCACCTTCAAGGGATTCATCGAGGCGGATCGCGCCCGTTATCTGGTCCGCGCGGCTGAATATGCCGGCTTTTCCTATTGCTGGTTCTATGACAGCCATATTTTGTGGCGCGATTGCTATGCCGCCATCGCCATGTGCATGGAGCACACCACCGACATGCGGTTCGGGCCGCTGGTGACCAATCCCGATGTGCGTGATTGGTCGGTCGCCGCCTCCACTTTTGGCTCGCTCTCCAAACAGAGCGGCGGGCGGTTCGACCTGGCTGTGGGGCGCGGCGACAGCTCGATGCGCGTCATGGGCAAGAAGCCGGCAACACTGGCGCGGGTGGCCGACTTCATCGACAAGACTAAGGCCATGGTGCGTGGCGAAGAAGTCAGTTACGGCGAAATCCCGGCGGCGGTGAAATTTCCCTGGGCCGTCGGCCACGAGATGCCGAGCTGGATTGCCGCCTATGGCCCGCTTGCGCTGAAGACGGCCGGCGAGCACGCCGATGGCGTCGTATTGCAGATTGCCGATCCGGGGCTTTGCAAATGGTTTACCGATCAGTGCATCGAGGCCGGCAAAGCCGCGGGCAAGGACATGTCCAATTATCGTTCCATGGCCGCTGCGCCGGCCTATTTTGGCGACAAGAAGCGCGCCATCGAAAAGGTAAAGTGGTTTCCGGCCATGGTGGGCAATCATGTCGCCGACATCGTCGAGAAATACGGCAGTGACAGCGATAAGGTGCCGGCGAGCCTGACCAGCTATATCGAAAAGCGCCGGGGTTACGATTATTCCAAGCACGGCCAGGCCGATAATCCCTATCTCGATTTCATCACCGACGATGTGGTGGAGAGTTTTTGCGTGCTCGGCGAGCCTGAAGACCATATCGCCAAGGTGCGCGACCTCGAGGCGGCCGGCGTGACCCAGTTCAACATTTATCTCGATAGCGGCGACGAAGAGGAAATCATCGCCAATTACGGACGGCATGTGATCCCGGCGTTTCGGTAGGGGCGGACGCATTCTGTGGCTCACGATGGCCGCGGCAAACTGAATATGTCCCTCCCCCTGGATAGGGGGAGGTTAGGTGGGGGTGGAGCCCACCGCGCTTCGGAGGAGACCTTGGAAAATGCGCTTCGGGTACAAGGCTTCGGCCGAGCAATTCGCCCCGGGCAAGCTGATGCAGTTTGCCATCAAGGCAGAAGAAGCGGGCTTTGACTCGGTCTTCGTCTCCGATCATTTCCAGCCCTGGAAGCACACGGACGGTCACGCCCCGTTTGCGCCGGCCTGGATGGCGGCCGTACTGGCGCGGACCGAGAGGCTGGTGCTGGGCACATCGGTGCTGACGCCGACATTCCGGCTGCACCCGTCCGTCGTGGCGCATGCGTTCGGCACATTGGGCGCCATGTTCCCCGGGCGAGTCATCCTCGGCGTTGGAACCGGCGAGTCGCTCAACGAAGTGCCGGCAACCGGCATGGAATGGCCCGAGCTCAAGGAGCGGTCGGCGCGCCTGCGCGAGGCCGTTAAACTCATTCGCCAGTTGTGGACCGAGGATCGCGTCAGCTTTGAGGGTCAATATTACAAGACCGTCAACGCCACGATCTACGACAAGCCGGATAAGCCCGTGCCGATCTATATCGCTGCCGGCGGCCCTCTCAACGCCAAATATGCCGGGCGCGAGGGCGACGGGTTCATCTGCACGTCGGGAAAGGGCGCAGAGCTTTATGTCGATCAATTATTGCCCAATGTCGCGACAGGACGGGCGGAGTCGGGGCGGGAGGCGAAGCCGTTCGAGCGCATGATCGAGGTAAAGGTGTCGTTCGACACTGATGCCGAGCGCGCGCTGAACGATACGCGACACTGGGCGGCGCTGTCGCTTTCTGCCGAGGAAAAGCACTCAGTCGAGGACCCGGCAGAGATGGAACGGTTGGCTGCGGCCCTGCCGATCGAGCGGGTGGCCAAGCGATGGATCGTCTCGAGCGACCCGGACGAGCATGTCGCTGCCATCAAGACCTATATCGACTATGGCTTCGACCATCTGGTGTTCCATGCGCCGGGCCCCGATCAAAGCCGGTTCCTCTCCCTCTACGCAAAGGATATCCTGCCCAGACTGCGGTCGATCACGGGGGCGGTGTGATGCCTCGATTTTCTGTCTGGGGGTTGGAAGGCATTCCTGAAATCGTGGCGGGTGATGACCTCGTCGCACTGATTGGGGATGCGCTCGAGGCCTCGGCAGGTGCGGACGCGGAAAGCACTCTTCGCGACGGCGACATTCTCGTGGTCACCAGCAAGATAGTTTCCAAGGCCGAGGGCATGCAGGTGCCGGCCAGCGAGCGCGAAAAGGCCATTGCGGACGACACTGTGCGCGTCGTGGCCGAGCGGGTGCATCCGGGCGGGATCATGAAGATCGTCGAAACGCGGCAAGGGCTGATCATGGCGGCGGCCGGGATCGACATGTCCAATGTTCCCGAAGGGGTAGCGCTGCGCCTGCCGGCGGATCCGGATCATTCGGCACGGGCTTTGTGCGCGGGCCTGCGCCAGCGTTTTGGGGTCAATATCGGCGTCATCATCACCGACACGATCGGGCGAGCCTGGCGCGTGGGGCAGACGGACCAGGCTATCGGTGCGGCAGGGCTCACACTGACCGACGATCTGCGCGGGGCAAACGACGCCAACGGGCGGCCCTTGCATGTCACCGTGGCGGTCGTGGCCGACGAAATCGCCGGGGCGGCCGATCTCGTCAAGGGCAAGACCAGCGGCATTCCCGTGGCTGTGGTGCGCGGGCTTGGGCGGCTTGTCCGCGACCTCGAGGCTCCCGGCGCGCGCAGTCTTACCCGTGTCGGAGACGACGATATGTTCCGTTTTGGGTCCGCGGAGGCTTATCGCCTGGGCTATCAGGCGGCCATGGCCGAGATGGCCGAGGAGCGCGCGACCACCGCCGCAAAGCAGCGGCAGGATTGAAAGCCATGCGTACCCTTGTGACCCTGATTGCGCTGTTCGGTTTTGGCCATGCCGTGGAGGCGGCGACGGACTATCCCCTGATCGTGGAAAACTGCGGATTGTCGGTACAGTTCGACGGCCCGCCGCAGCGGGTGGTGACGATCAAGTCTACCGCCACGGAACTGCTCCTCGCCCTCGGGCTGGGTGAACGCATTGTCGGTGTCGGCTTTCAGGACGGCCCGGTGCCCCAAGAGTTCGCAGGACAGGGTCTCGCCGTTCTGTCGGAAAAACTCCCGTCCCAGGAGGTGGTTCTCGAGGCCGAGCCGGATCTCGTCTATGGCGGCTGGGAAAGCAATTTTGCAGCCGATGGCGCGGGAGAGCGGGCGACATTGGCGCAATTGGGCGTCGCCAGTTATGTCGCCCCGGCGGCCTGCAGGTCAGTGAAGCCGCCCAAGCTCGATTTCGAAGGTCTGTTTGCCGAAATGGCGGAGATGGGCGCTATTTTCGACGTATCGGAGGCGGCCGAAACTCTGGTCGGCCAACAACGTGAATTGCTGGCGGGGACGCCCGCCGACACGCGCGGACTGCGTGCGGTCTGGTATTCTTCCGGCACCAAGGCTCCCTATGTGGGCGCCGGAAACAATGCGCCGGGCATGATCATGGAGGCCTTGGGCCTGCGCAACATTTTCGCCGATATCGACGACGGATGGATAGCGGCAAGCTGGGAAGCCATTGTCGATGCCAATCCCGATGTGGTCGTGCTGGTCGATGCGGCGTGGAACTCGGCCGATCAGAAGCGAAAGCTCCTTGCCGAAAACCCCATCACGCGAGAACTCGATGCGGTGATCCACCAACGTTATCTCGTCGTGCCATTCCCGGCGGGGGAGGCGGGCGTGCGCAATGTGCCCGCGGTCGTCGACATGGCGGCGCAATTGCAGGCGCTGGATTTTTCGCAGTGAGGCTGGGGCTCGGCGGTTCGCGTCTCCGCCATATGTCGTGATCATGACGGCTCCCTTGCGGCTATCCTCCTTTGTCGCTCTTTGCGCGCTGCTGATTTGCAGTGCGCTGATTGCGGTCACGCTCGGTCCTGCCGATATCTCGACCGGTGAAGCCTGGTCCATCGTTCTCCATCATCTCGGTTTGGTGCCGGAGAGCCCGGTCAGCCGGTTGCGCGACGCGATTGTCTGGGAATTGCGGCTGCCACGCGTCATGGTCGCGAGCGGCGTGGGGGCCGGGTTGGCCCTCGCCGGTGCGGTGATGCAGGCGTTGACCCGCAATCCGCTGGCAGACCCCTATCTCCTGGGGCTCTCTTCCGGCGCAGCGCTCGGGGCCGTGACGATGTTGCTGAGCGGGGCGGCCCTGCTCATGCCCATCGGTGCGTTCTTCGGAGCGCTCTTTGCGCTGGGGCTGGCGCTTGGGATTGCGCAGCTTCTGGGTGGAGCGACGCCATCCCGTGCCATTCTTTCCGGCATATGCATCTCCGCGCTGGCCTCTGCAGCTACGTCCTTTCTCATCTTCTGGTCTTCGACCGGCGACAGCTATCGCGAAATTCTCGCCTGGCTCATGGGCTCGCTCAGCGGATCATTGTGGAGCGATGTGGCGCTGGTGGCGGGTGCATTGGCCCTCTGTTCGCCGGTTGTCCTCTACTCCGCTCGTGCGCTTGATGCCTTCGTTTTCGGGGACGTATCGGCAGCGAGCCTTGGCATCGACGTCAGCCGCCTGCGCTGGATATTGCTGGTGGCTACCGCGCTGCTCACAGGCATCATGGTCGCCATCGGCGGAGCCATCGGCTTTGTCGGCCTTGTCGTGCCGCATGCGGTACGGCTGGCGACTGGAGCGCGGCACCGTGTGCTGTTGCCCTGGTCAATGGTGGTCGGCGCGATCGTCATGCTGTGGGCCGATACGGCGGCGCGAACCCTGTTCGATCCGCGCGAATTGCCGGTGGGGATCGTCACCGCGCTGGTCGGGGCCCCGATCTTTTTCTTCGTGCTGATGCGCTACAGGCGCGTCACATGAACGGGCTGATCGTCGACGTCCTGACCATGAAGGCAGGTGGCAAGACGATCGTGGGTGGCGCATCGCTTCGTGCCGACGCAGGGGCGATCACCGGGCTGGTGGGGCCGAATGGCGCCGGAAAATCGACGCTGTTGTCAGGTTTGCTGGGGCTTCGCCCCATCGTTTCGGGTTCTGCGCGGTTCGAGGGTAGTGACCTCTTGGCGATGCCGCGCCGCCAGCGGGCCCAAATTTGTGCCTATGTCGAGCAATCCGCCAGCACCGAGGAGCGGCTGACCGTTGCCGACGTGGTAGGGCTTGGCCGCATCCCGTTCCAGTCGATCTGGCAGCAGACCGACGGGGAGGAGGCGATCGTCGGCCAGGCACTGGCTGATGTCGGGTTGGCCGGTCTCGCACCGCGCCTTTATACGACGCTTTCAGGAGGAGAGCGGCAGAGAGTGCAATTGGCGCGGGCCCTCGCCCAACAGCCGCGGCTACTGGTTCTCGACGAGCCGACGAGCCATCTCGATATCCATGCCCAGATCGAGGTCCTGGATCTTCTTCGGCGGACTGCCGCTGCGGGAACGACGGTCGTCATCGCGTTGCACGATCTTAACCTCGCCATGCGCTATTGCGACCGGCTTGCGGTGATGCAATCCGGCCATGTCGTGGCCGAGGGAATGCCCGATGCGGTGCTGACAACCGAACTTCTGGGCGAGGTGTATGGCGTGGCGGCGCGACGGATCGAGGATCCGCTGAGCGGGCGTCCGGTCATCGTCTTTGACGGTACCGTTGTCCGGTGACGGTCAATCGCAATGCGGTCCGTTAGCCTGCCGTCCGCAGGGCGGTGCTTGCGTGGCTTTGGGTTTTGTCTTCCATGCGGCGTTCGAACTCGGCCAAAGTCACCGGTTTGCCGTAGAGGTATCCTTGGAACTGCACGCAGCCGGCGCTGGCCAACAGGGCGTGTTGCTGCTCGGTTTCGACGCCCTCGGCAAGGACGTGCTGGCCAAGGTCACGGCCGATGCGGATGACATTTTCGGCCAGAGAGGCGCTGCGGGCGGATTTGACGGCGTCCTGGACAAAGCCGCGGTCGATCTTGAGCTGCTGGATGGGCAGCCGGCGGAGATAGGCCAGTGACGAATATCCCGTACCGAAATCGTCGAGGGAAACGGTAATGCCAAGCCCATGCAGGGCTTCGAGCTTGCCGACGACCAATTCCATCTCGGTCATCAGCACGCTCTCGGTCAACTCGAGGATGAGCCTGCGCGGGTCGGCGCCGGTGGAGGCAAGCACCTTGCGCACCAGGGGCTCGAAATCCTTGTGCAGAAGCTGTCTGGCGCTGACATTGACGGACAGGGTCAGGTGGCTGAAATCGGGGTGCCGGTTCCATTCGGCCAGCGTCCTGCAGCCTTTTTCCAGCACCCAGCCGCCAATGCGGACCATGAGTCCGGACCGTTCGGCCTCGGGGATGAAGTCGGCGGGGGACACCATTCCACGCTGTGGACTGTTCCAGCGGAGGAGGGCTTCTGCCCCGATCGTCGTGCGGTCCCGATTGACCTGGGGCTGGTAGACAAGCTGGAATTCGTCGTTCCAGAGGGCCGCCATCAGATCGCGGCTCAACTCGCCCATCCGGGAAAACTCGGCCTGCATCGCATAGACACAGGCGCAGAGCATCAAAACGGCGATGATGGTGTTGACCCAGCTGCCGATGACCCGGACGGAATCTGGAACCGGCATGGCCATCGGTGTCGGCAGGGGTGAGCTGGCCAGCGCGATGAAGCTCAGGAGCCCAATGACGATCAGGGCGAACTGCGCCCTCGACGGTTGGCGCCGGTAGTTGAGATAGCCCAGTACCGCGATGACGAGCAGGTAAAGATGAGAGACGCGCGGCGCCTCGGCGTTCGGCACGTCGAGAAGCAATCCAATAGTTCCGGCCAGCAGGATCAGCGCCGTCTGGGAGATGAGAAGCCCAATATTGAGGCGTCCGCGACGAATGAGGAGATAGCTGAGAAGGCCGATGGCAATGAGCAGAATGTCCATCGCCACGACGGGCCACCAGCCGATGGAGGCAAAGACAACGGCCCAGCCCAGTCCAATCGCGACAAGCGCCAGGGAGCCGTATTGATAGGCAACGACAAGTCTTCTTGAATGCTGGCTGTTCAGCGCCGACGTCGACGCTCGCAAGGTGTCGGTCATGGATGCTCCGGCATGGCGCCATGCCAGCCATAGGGAGATCAATAAGCGATGGCGTCCTAAAGATGCGTGTTCAACGATGGCTGATTCGGACCAAATCCTCGTTTTGGATGAACTGGTTGAGGATCGGTTAAAGTCTTGGCCGGGTTGCCGGGAAGAGTGGCTCTCTTGCTGCGAGGCGTGAATATCTGCATCACGATGGGTGGATCGACTCTCGGCAAAATCCATGGTTCGATCGCTCGCTGAAAAGTGACTACGCAACCAGATCACGTTTTCGGGCGTTAAGCTTGGGTCCGGCGCTCGGGCCGGCATAACCTTATGGGGGTCAGTATGGACGAAACAGGCATTGGTTGGCTCGCAGCGATCATTATCGGCGGTCTCGCCGGCTGGATCGCTTCCAGCATCATGAAGACCAATACTGGGATTTTCCTCAATATCGTATTGGGCATTGTCGGCGCCGCCATCGCCAGCTTTCTGTTCGGCATTCTCGGAATCTCGTTCGGCGGTTGGTTCGGCTATCTGATCGCGGGCCTTGTGGGTGCTTGCATCCTCATTGCGATCGTCAGGGCCGTTCGAAGATAGGCACGTCTAAATGCCCCAAGACAATGCGGCCGACAGCATTGAAGCTGCCGGCCGATTTTTTTGTCCGAAGCCTATGATTTCAGGCGTTTTTCTCCGGCTTCGATGCGAGTGGGCAGGACGTTCTCCGCCGGCGGCAGCGGACAAACGGCGTGTTCGGTGAAGGCGCAGGGCGGGTTGATGGCCTTGTTGAAGTCGAGCACGATGGTCTTGTCGGTGACGTTTTCGCCGAAGACGAAGCGCGAGGCTGGATAGGTGCTGTCGCGCGAGGTGGCGTCGCGGATGACGAATTGCGGGGATTCCGGCGTGCCGTGTGTCGCGAGCAGTTCATAGGTGATGCCGTCGCGGGTGAAGACGGCCTTGTGGGTCGCCTCGACATCGGTCGGGATCGACTTGGATGTGTCGACGGTGAGGCCCTTGGGCGTCTCCAGCGCGACCCAGTCAGCGGTGATGCGCCAGCTTTCGTCGAGGGGGAAATACTCGATTGGTGCCAACTGGTTAGGCGCGTCCGAAGTCGTGTCGCGAATGCGCACTGCGTTCTCGCCATTGAGCGTCGTCACTTCAAGCAAGAGATTTTCGGCCATGAAGCGGGGTGGCTTGTACTTGGCCAGTTCGAGCTTTTGCGGCTCACCGCCTTCGGGCGTCCAGGTGACATTGCCCTCAGCGTCCTGAGTGAGGCTGCCGGCATAGTCGGGGCCAGCGGAGAGGACGATGTCATTGTCGCCGGCCTTGCCCAGGGTGACGGTGCCTTCGGCCAGCCAGACGCGGGCGATAATGTTGAGCCAGCCTTCGGGCGCCTTGAGGGCGGCGAGGCGGCGGGCCTGCCAATCGGCATATTCGGTGGCGTAGTCGGTCATGATTGAGCCTCGTTCAGGGTCAGGCGCGGCACGCTGGCGAGCAGGCGCTGCGTATAGGGATGTTGCGGGGATTTCAGGATGTTAGCCGTCTCGCCAGCCTCCACGATACGGCCCTTCTCGAGGATGACCATGCGCTTGCAGAGAGCGGCGACGACGGCGATGTCGTGGGAGACGAAGAGGAGGCTCATGGTGCTGCTAAGTCGCGCCAGGAGCTCGACAATTCGCACCTTGGTGGTGAGATCGAGGGCGCTGACGGCTTCGTCGGCGAGGAGGAGCCTAGGGCCGGGAACGATGGCCCGGGCGATGGCGATGCGCTGGCGCTGGCCGCCGGAGAACTGGTGCGGATAGCGGCTGGCGACGTCGGCGGGCAGGCCGACATGGTCGAGCGCCTCGGCCACCATTTTTGCGTGGTGGCCGGGAATCTTCAATGATTTCAAAGGCTCGGCGATGATCGAGTAGATGGTCTGGCGCGGATCGAGCGAGGAATAGGGGTCCTGGAAGACCACCTGCGCTTGCCGCCGGTAGTGCCGCATGAACGCGGAACTGCGCGGGTCGAGGGGGGCGCCGTCGAAGGTGATTTCGCCGCTGTCGGGACGGGCGAGGCCGAGGAGAAGACGGAGCAGGGTGGTCTTGCCCGAGCCGGATTCGCCAACAAGACCAATGGTTTCGCCCGGCTCGATGGAAAACGAGACCTTGTCCAGGATGGGTCGACTGGCTGTGTAGGCGAAGCTGACATTGTCCAGGGAAACGAGACTCATTTCTGCCCCTCCAGCGCCGCGTCGAACTGCCGGGCAGCGGTGAGGAGGCTCCGCGTGTAGTCGTGCCGGGGGCGGGTGAAAACCTCTTCGACCGCGCCCGCTTCGACGGCTTCGCCCTGGCGCAAGACTATGATCTTGTTGACACTATTGGCTACGACCGGGAGGTCGTGGCTGATGAAGAGCAGGGCCATATTGCGGTCGCGGACGAGCCTGTCGAGCAGGGCGAGGATCTCGGCCTGGGTGGTGACATCAAGGGCGGTGGTGGGCTCGTCGGCAATGAGAAGGTCGGGGCGACAGGCCAGCGCCATGGCGATGGCGACGCGCTGGCGCTGTCCGCCGGAGAGCTCATGCGGGTAGGAACGGGCAACGCGTTCGTGCTCACCAAGTGCCACTTCGGTTAGCAGACTGTTAACGTTTAGAGTCAGCTCGTGTGAATCGAGCGACTGGCCATCGCGGCGGGCGCGACGGGCCAAAGGTTCTGCAATCTGGCGGCCGACACGCATGAGCGGGTCGAGCGCGGTGAGGGGTTCCTGGAAGACGATGGCGGCGGCCGTTCCCCGCAGGCGGTCGAGCTGGCGGTCGGGGGTGCCGATGATTTCCTGGCCGGCGAGATGGACGGAGCCGGTCGGTATGATCCCCGATGGGAGTAAACCGGTGATGGCGAGGGAGGTCAGTGATTTTCCCGAGCCGGACTCGCCGATGAGGCCGAGGCGTTCGCCCTTCTCCAGAGTGAAGGAGAGGTTGGACACGAGTGCCTTGCTGCCGGCGTGGACGGAGAGGTTTTCAACCTTGAGCAGGCTCATTTTGCGCGCCTCGTCGGATCGATGGTTTCGCGCAGGCCGTCGGCAAGGAGATTGACGCCGATGGCGAGGGAGACCAGGGCAAGTCCGGGCACGATGGCGCCGAGCGGGGCGGTGTAGACCGTGCCCTGGGCTTCCTGCAGCATGCGGCCCCATGAGGCATTGGGCGGCGGGGCGCCGAGGCCGAGATAGGAGAGCGAGGCCTCGGCAATGACAGCGAGGCCGAACTGCAGGGCAAAATTGACCGACAGGGTCGGCCAGATATTGGGCAGGATGTGGATGGCGACGATCTTTGGCCATGAGCTGCCCGAGGTGCGGGCGGCGGTAATATAGTCCATCACCAGCACCCGCTTGGCGAGAATGCGGGTAAGCCGGGCGACGATGGCCGAAAGGGCGATGCCAAGGGCCAGGGTTGCCGACCAGAGGCTTGCCGTGTCGCTGGCGGCCACGACCAGCATGGCGATCAGCAATGTTGGGAAGGCGATGAGAATATCGAGCGCTGCGGCCAGCGCGTCGTCGAGCCAATTACTGGCGAAAGCGGCGAGAATGCCGAGGGTGACGCCGATGACAGCGCCGATGGCGACCGCGCTCAGGCCGACGATGAGGGCAATGCGGCTGCCGATCATCAGCTGGGTGAAGAGATCGCGGCCCAAGCGGTCGGTGCCGATCCAGTGCAGGGCGCTTGGCCCTTCAAGGCGCATGCCGACCATGCCGGTCGGCTCATAAGGGAGCCAGACCATCGACACTAGGCCGGTGAGGACATGGATGCCGACGAGAATGAGGCCGGCCCAGAGGGTGAGGGAAAAGCGGCGCGATGAATTTGTGCTGACGGCGATGGTCATGCCGAGGCCCTCGTGCGGCCGCGCAAGCGCGGATCGACCAGGCGCTGGGCGATGTCGGCGGCAAAGCCGATGAGCAGGACCAGCAGAGTGGAGACGAAGAGCACGCCCTGAACATTGGGATAATCGCGCTGCTGGATGGCGAGCAGCAGCATGGAGCCAAGGCCGGGCAGCGAGAAGACGCGCTCGATGACGACGGCGCCGAGGAAGGTGCTGGCAAGCTCGATGCCGAGGATGGAAATGACCGGGACCGCGCCATTGCGGAGGCCATGGCGGAGGAGGGCTTCGGGGAAGCTGGCGCCCAGCGCCCGGGCGGTGCGCAGATAATCGCTGCCGAGCACGTCGAGCGTGGCGGCGCGGACATAGCGCAAGAGCGAGGCGCCCATGACGAGGCCAATGGTGAGGGACGGCAGGATCATACCGATGGCCGCCTCGCCAAAATTGCTCCAGCCGCGCAGGGGGAAGCCACCCGAGGGCAACCAGCGCAGATTGATGGCAAAGAGGGTGACAAGGAGGATGCCGAGCCAGAAGACGGGGATGGCAATGCCGAGCTGGGAGATGACGGAGACGGCGGTGCCATACCATTTGTCGGAGCGGACGGCGGCGAGAATGCCGAGGGGGATGGCGAGGATGAGCGCGAGCATGAAGCCGAAGAAGGTCAGCGGCAGGGTGACCGACATGCGGTTGCCGATTTCCTCGAGGACCGAGGCGCGGCTGACAAAGGAGGTGCCGAGATCGAGCCGGGCGAGATTGCCTACGAAACTGACGAATTGGACATAGAGCGGCTGATCGGAGCCGACCTGGGCGCGGGCGGCGGCGATCTGCTGTTCGGTGGCGCCGACGCCGAGCAGGGCATTGGCCGGGTCGCCGGGGAGCAGGCGCAGCAGCACGAAAAGCACCACGGCTGCGAGGAACAGCGAGGCGACAAGGATCAGGGTTCGTCGAATGAGATAGGCGAGAATTGGGGTGGTTCCTTGCGCATTGGTTTGCGCAGAATAGCGGGGTGATGGGTGCAAAGCCATCGGGGGTGGGGCGGTGGGCACAGGGTTTGTAGGTTTTGGGTTGGTCCGTTGATCGAGCGCGTTGCGCACCCCACCCCGGCCCTCCCCGTCAAGGGGAGGGAGGCAGATCGCGTTTGGGGCGCGATCCTGTTGATCACACCGGCAGATATTCTCCTCCTTGAGGGGAGGGCTGGGGAGGGGGCTTGTGATCCGCTCGCCTTGGCATCGTGGCTTGCCGAGAGGCCCTCGGGTCGAGCCCGAGGGAAGCTGGGGGCACGTCTGGGGCCGGTGGTTGCGGAGAGAACCCCCACCTGGCCTCCCCCTGAGAAGGGGGAGGGATCGGCCGGTGGCTTACAGGCGTCTCAGCATACTCGATGGGTCCCTCCCCCAGGAGAGGGGGAGGTTAGGAGGGGGTAGCCCAGACTACTCAGACTTCTGGATGTCGTAGGCGAAGAACTGGGAGTTCAGGCCGTTGATCGGGTAGCCGGTGACGTTGGCGGCCGAGACGACGATCTGGGGGTAGAGGTAGAGCCAGTTGCTGGCGGCGTCTTCGGCGATCAGCTCATTGGCTTCGGTCAGCTTGGCGACCTGATCCTCTTCGGTGGCGGCGGCTTCGCTGTCGGCGATCAGCTGGACGACCTCGGGATTGTTGTAGCCCCAGTAGAAGTCAGGATTGCCGTAGAAGACGATATCGCGGTGGTTGACGTGCTCCTGCAGCGTCGCCTCGAAATTCTTCTCCTGGTAGATCTTGGTGTACCACTCATTGGCGGTGATGATGTTGATATTCACCTTGACGCCGATCTTGGCATATTCGGCCTGGAGGAACTGCGCCACGATCGGGTGCGGATCGTAGTCGGGCGTGTCGAGGGTGAACTCGAAACCATCGGGATAGCCGGCTTCGGCCAGCAGCGCCTTGGCGCTTTCGACGTCATAGGCATCAACGCCGGTGAGGTCGACATACCAAGGGTCGGTCGGCGGCACGAAGGAGCCGATCAGCGTGCCATAGTCACCCCAGATGGAGTTGAGCAGGCGTGCCTTGTCGGTGGCGCGGGCGAGTGCCTTGCGGACCTTCACATTGTCGAAGGGGGCGACGCGGTCGTTATAGGCCAGCAATTCCTTGGTGGTGGAGGCGCCTTCGGTGACGGTGAAGGACGCATTGCCGGCGAACTGGGCGAGCGAATCCGGGCTCTGGACCGAGGTGATGATGTCAACGGCGTTGGTCAGCAGCGCGTTGTTGAGCGCGGTGGCGTCGGTGAAATAGGTGTAGATCACCTCGCCATTGGTCGGGGCTTCGCCCCAATAGGCGTCGTTGCGCTCGAGCGCCAGGGCCGAGCCGCGACGCCATTCGCCCAGCGTATAGGGGCCGGTGCCGTCAGCCGAAGCGGTGATGTCGGCGGCCGCGTCGTTCACCACCCAGACATAGGAGAGATTGTAGGGCAGCGACACCGAGCGGGCCGAGAGCGTGATGACAACGGTCTGGTCGTCGGGCGTCTCGATGGCGGTGATGGTCGAAAGGCTGCGCTTGCGCGAGCTCTTGGAGGCTTCGGCGGTGACGCGCTCGATGGAATATTTCACATCGGCCGCGGTCAGCGGGTCGCCGGAGTGGAAGCTGACGCCGGATTTGAGGGTGAAGGTGTAGGTGAGGCCATCTTCGCTGACCTCGTAGCCTTCCACCAGCCGGGGCTCGACATTGCCCTCGTCGGTGAGCTGGAACAGGGCCTCGTAGACATTGCCGTTGAAGGCTTCGTTGATGCCCTGGCCGGCGCCGGCCGTGTTGTCGAGGTTCTGCGGCTCATAGAGCGAGCCGATGCGGATGGTGGCATCGGGGTTGAAATCCTGCGCGAGGGTCGCGGCGGGCAGGGAAACGCCGGCCAGCAGAGCTGCTGCAAGGAGAAGGGTCTTGGTGGTCATGTGACGCTCCAGATGTTCGATGATTGTGATTTTAGAAGCGAACGCAGTTAATCACTACTCAGTGGATCGACATTGTTGTGCCGGGAACACAGCGGCTTTGGTATTTTGTACTCAGGGCGACGAGGCGAAGAGAAAAGCCATTCTATCCACACCTTCACAATCGGGCGGTTTTAGGATCGGGCTTCCGTCATAGGGGGCGTGACGGAGGGGTGGGCCGATAAGGGGCGCACAAAAGCTTGCGGTCGTTTCATTCTGCCATCACCATCATTGATGGGAGAATTTTCCGCTGGGCCGGATGCAAAAGCAGGAGGGCGGTCTTGTTAATCTCGACTTGGAAGATAGGGTCTAGGCACTTCCGGCGGGGCCTGTTCCGCCGGGTCTTGACCAGAGTTCGAAACCGAGTGCCCGCATGGACGTAAGCGTACAAAATGTTCGCAAGGAATTTGACCGGTTTCCGGCACTGCATGATGTCTCGCTGGACATTCGCTCGGGCGAACTGATTGCCTTGCTGGGGCCTTCCGGCTCAGGCAAGACCACGCTGCTGCGGCTGATTGCCGGGCTGGAAGCGCCGACGGCGGGCAAGATTTTTTTCGGCCACGAGGACGCTTCGGACAAGAGCGTGCAGGAGCGCAATATCGGCTTCGTGTTCCAGCATTATGCGCTGTTCCGGCATATGACGATTCTGGAAAACGTGTCGTTCGGGCTGAAGGTGCGTCCAAAGGCGCTGCGGCCGGCAGCGGGTGAAATTCGTCGCCGGGCGCTGGAATTGCTCGATCTCGTGCAACTGTCCGGCCTTGAAAAACGCTATCCCAACCAGCTTTCGGGCGGGCAGAGGCAGCGCGTCGCCTTGGCGCGGGCGCTGGCGATCGAGCCGCGCGTCCTGCTGCTGGACGAGCCTTTCGGGGCGCTCGACGCGCAGGTGCGCCGGGATCTGCGCAAATGGCTGCGCGAAATCCACGACCGGACCGGGCACACGACGGTTTTCGTCACCCACGACCAGGAAGAGGCGCTGGAATTGTCGGACCGGCTCTGCGTGATGAGCCAGGGGCGGATCGAGCAGGTGGGTACGCCCGATGATGTCTATGACAATCCGCAATCGCCGTTCGTCTTCGGGTTCATCGGGGAATCGAGCGCGCTGCCGGTGCGGGTGAGCAATGGCGAGTTCTGGCTCGACGACCGGCCGATCGGTGTCGCTGCGAAGGATCAGCCCGACGGGCAAGCCCATCTCTATTTCCGGCCGCATGATGTGGAACTGATCGAGGGCGGACCGGGGCTGGCGGGCGTCGTGGCCACCAGCCGCCGTGTGGGTGGCACGCGCCGGGTGGAACTGGACGTGGGTGGCGGCAAGCACCGGGTGGAGATCGACCTGCCATTCGATCATCCGGCCGGCGAGCGCAGCCAGATCGCGTTCCGGCCCAAGCGCTGGCGGGTGTTTCCGCCGCGCTGAGGCGAGCCGACCCGTGGGAAAGGGCTGGCCTCCGGCGGGAATAAGCGTACAATAAATGTTCTATTCTGCTTCGGTAGGAGAACATGCATTCTACTATACAGCTGATCGACCTGCTTGGGGCCGGGGCCCTGTTGCTCTGGGGGCTCAGGCTGATCAAGACCGGGGTGATGCGGGCCTTCGGGGCCTCGCTGCGCCATTGGATCGCCAAGGGCACGGGAAACCGGCTCTGGGCGGCGCTAAGCGGGTTCATGGCGACCCTGGCGCTGCAATCGAGCACGGCGACGGCCGTCATCACCGCGTCGTTTGCCGCCAATGGGGCGATCCGGCCGCGTATGGCGCAGGCGGTGATGCTGGGCGCCAATGTGGGGACCGCCATCGCGGCGGTGATCTTGTCGCTGGATGTGCACTGGTTCGCATCGGTGATGATGCTGGCCGGGGTGACGTTGTTTTCCCTCAGTCGGGATGCGCGGGGCAAGGGGCTGGGACGGGCATTCCTCGGGCTGGGGCTGATGCTGCTGGCGCTTCAGCTGGTGGGCAATATCACCGGGCCGCTGCGCGAATCCGAACTGATGATCGCGGTATTGAGGGGGCTGGGCGAGGCGCCGGTCTTTGCGCTGATCCTGGCGAGCGGGCTGGCCTTGATGGCCTCTTCGAGCCTTGCCATCGTGCTGTTCGTCGCCATGTTGGGGCAATCGGGCATTTTGTCGGCACCGCTGGCCATCGTGCTCGTCGCCGGCGCCAATCTGGGTGGCGCCATCCCGCCCTTTCTGGCGGTGCTGCGCGAAGGGCATGAAGCGCGGCGGCTGACGCTGGCCAATCTGGTGGTGCGGGCCATCGGGGCGATGGCGCTGACCATTTTTGCCGTTCCCCTGGCGCGGGTGCTGGTCGGTGTTTTGCCGAGCGCGCATGACTTGACCATTGCCATTCATGTCGGCTTCAACATTGTCCTGCTCGTGGTTTTCCTGCCGCTGATCGGGCCGATCGGCAAGCTGGCGGCGCTGGCGATCCCGGCGCCGACCCAGCCGGAACGGGGCGTGCGCTATCTCGATGAATCGGCGCTCGATACGCCCACGATCGCGTTGGCCGCGGCGGCGCGGGAGGCGCTGCGGGTCAGCGATATCGTGCTCAACATGCTCGAGGCCAGCTTGGCTGCGTTGCGGAAACCAGGGCCGGCGGCGCGGCGAACGATTGCCGGGCTCGACGACGATGTCGACCGTTTGCAGCACGCGATAAAGCTCTATCTCAGCCGGCTGGATAATGGGGATCTCGACGAGGAAGAGTCGGCGCGGGCCACCGAGATCATCAGCTACGCCATCAATCTCGAGCATGTGGGCGACATGGTCGAGGGCGGGCTCAATGAGGGCATCGCCAAGCTGGCCAAGCGGCAGGTGAAATTTTCCGCCGAAGGTTTTGCCGAAATCGTGGCGCTTTACGAAAAGACCATCGCCAACATGCAGCTCAGCCAGACCGTGTTCATGACGCGAGACCCGGTGCTGGCCCGGCAATTGGTGGCGGCCAAGGTCGAGGTGCGACGGCTGGAATCGCTTTCGGCCAAGGCGCATCTGCTGCGGGTGCGCCAGCGCGTGCCGGCGGCCATGGAAACCAGCTCGGTGCATCTCGACATGCTGCGTGACCTCAAGCGCATCAACGCGCATCTGGCCTCGGTGGCCTATCCCATTCTCGAAACCAAGGGCGAACTCGACGAGAGCCGGCTGCGCGATGCGCCCGGCTTCGAGCCCAGCCCGGCCGAAAAATAAGCGGAGATTTTGTGATGGATTACCAGGCCGTATTGGCGGACATGGTGGCGGTTGCGCGTGAGGCCGGGGCCCTGACGCAGGGCTATTTCGAGCGGTTTCGGGACATCGAAATCGGCATCAAGGGACCTGCCGATTTCGTCTCCGACGCCGACAAGAACAGCGAACTGCTCATTCGCAAATATCTCTTCGAGCGGTACCCGGACTGGAGTTTTACCGGGGAAGAATTCGAAGCCGTCGAAAGGGAGGGAGATCACCGCTGGCTGGTCGATCCGATCGACGGCACCACCAATTTCATCAACGGGATGGATTACACGATCTCGATCGCGCTGCGGCGCGGCAATGAGACCGTCTGCGGAGCGCTGTTCAATCCGGTGAACGGGGAAATGTTCACCGCCATCAAGGGGCAGGGCGCGTTCTGCAATGGCCAGCGCCTCAGCGTGAGTGGCCGGACGGATGTGGGGCTGTTCAATATCGGCACCGGGTTGGCGACGCCGGGACTATTCACCCATGACGGGTTTTATGCGCGGCTGGATGCGATCCGGGCCAAGGTGGGGGCGGTGCGCATTGTGGGCAGTTCGGCCAATAGCTGCGCCTTTGTCGCGCTGGGGCGGCTCACCGGCTATTTCGAGGAGAGCGGGCTGATCGACTGGGCGGTGGGCGTGCTGCTGGTGGAGGAGGCTGGGGGCGTGGTGAGCGATTGGTGGGGACGGGGGCCGGAATTTTACGAGCGTACAGGGTGTGTGATTGCGGCTAACCCGGCGACGCATGCGTATCTTATTGAGATGCTGAAGGATGCTCCGCGGAAGGATCCGAAGTAGGGGGCTGGGCACGGTACTTCCCTTCTCCCCTGAGGGGAGAAGGTGGCGCGAAGCGCCGGATGAGGGGTTCAGTGTCAGTGGTGTGATGATGGGCTTTCACCCCTCAGCTTGGCCAGCCAGTCGAGCCCATCTCTCAAGATTTTTCGGCCAACTGATGGGCATTCACCCCTCACCCCAACCCTCTCCCCTGAGGGGCGAGGGGGCTGATCGAGCGTGTGGAGAGCTCCACTTAGACTCTGGGGGCTGCTTAGGGTTCTCGGTACTTCCCTTCTCCCCTGAGGGGAAAAGGTGGTGTGTAGCGCCGGATGAGGGGTTCAGTGTCGGTAGTGTGATGATGGGCATTCACCCCTCACCCCAACCAGCCATTCGAGCATAGCTCTCATGGCCTTATCGCCTGAAATTGCTCCACCGGAGCAATTTTGCCTTCGGCCGGCTCGAAGTCCCCTAAGGGGCGAGGGGATTGGGCCCGTGCATTTGCACAGGGCGGGCTACTGAAGGACTTCTCGTCGCACGGTGCGCCCTAAGCCGCACCCATCAAATCAAGCACGCCTTCGGGGTCGTCGGTGGTGATTTGGTCGACGCGGAGCTCCAGAAGCCTGGCGATGAGGGGTTTTGTGGTGTCGTCGGCGGCTTTGATGGTCCAGGCGTCGACGCGGCGGTTGTTGGCGTGGAGGGCGGCGATGATGTCGAAGCCGGCGCGGTCGGCTTCGAGGATGAGGGCGTGGTGGAGATAGATCATCTCGGCCCTGGGCGCGGCGCGGAGCGCGTCGGTGGTGAAGGTGGCAAAGTCGCCGGTTTCCTGGAGGCGGGCGAGGGAGGCGCCGTAGCAGGGGTCGTAGCCGGTGCGGAGGCCGGGGGTGTGTTCGGCGAGGAGCGCAATGGCGTCGGCATCGCCCCCGGAAAGGATGAGGGCTGAGGCGATTGGGGCAACAGCGCTGGCAAAATTAGTGACGGCGCTAGGATCAAGCGCGGAAAGATCTTCCTTGAAATCGAGCTGCAGCAGGGCATCTGGATGGGGATGGTGCTTGGCCAGAAGGGCGCAGAGATCTTCGAGCAGCATGACGTGGTCGGGGATTGGGCTGCCGTCTTCGGAGCGGAGGTGGAGGGCGCGAAGTTGGACGGCGGGAGTGTCGACAACGCGGCCAGTGCCGGTGGTTTCACGCTCAAGCGTCTTGTCGTGGAGTACGGCGAAGCCGCGGTCGGCGTGGATGACGAGGTCGATCTCTACGCTGGCGCCAAGCTGCACGGCTTCCAGAATGCGGGCGCCGGTGAAGACCGGATCGGAGGCGCGGCGACGGCCGCGATGCCATTTGAGCCAGGTGCGGTGGGCGTTGCGAGTGAGATAGAGCGGGGCGGACATTGGCGGCTCGGGGTGGAAACTATTGGTTCTATCGCGCCCTTGGTCCTCTGGGAGGGGGCGTTGAGGAGGGAAAATTCCCCCTCCCGAGCTGCGCTAAGGCCCTTAGGGCCTAAGCTGCGCTTGCCCTCCCCTCAAGGGGGAGGGTGAAGGGGGCGGTGGTGGAGAGGGCCAGCGCTAAAGGCTGAACTCCTCATCCCAACCGACATTCGCTTGGCGAATTCGGTGTGCTACGCGACAAGCCGAAGAACCCCCACCCTCATTCCCTCCCCACGAGGGGGAGGGAGGCGCAGGAGCCGATGGTTTGGTAGGCTAGCGCGGCGGCTCATCCCGGCGCTAGCGCAGGAGATTTGCTGTCTTGGGCGCTCCTGAAGATCTGCTTGTCGTTGCGGTAGACGGCGACGGCGCGGGGGGTGAGATTGACACCTTGGCCGGTGGCGAAGAGGTCGGGGTGGGAGACCATGGCCTTGAGGCGGGTGCCGTCGGGCAGGGCGAGGTCGACAAGGCCGTGCGTGCCGAAATCGGTGACGCGGTGGACTTTTGCCTGGCCGGGTTCGGCGGCGACGAGGTCGAGCGTTTCGGGGCGGATGGCGAGGGTGGCCGGGCCGTCGGGCAGGGCGAGGGGCGTCGTAAAACTGTCGCGAGTGAACATGCCATTGGCGACGACGCCCTCGATGAGGTTCATGGTGCCGATGAAGCCAGCCACGAATGGGGTCTGGGGATCGCGATAGACCACATCGGGGCGGTCGATCTGCTCGGTGCGGCCATCGCGCATGACCACGATGCGGTCGGCCATGGAAAGGGCTTCGTCCTGGCCATGGGTGACGAAGAGCGTGGTGATCTTCAGGCGCTGCTGGATGTCGCGGACCTCTTCGCGTAGGCGCTCGCGCAGATGCTGGTCGAGGCTGGCGAAGGGCTCGTCGAGGAGGAGGATTTTCGGCTCGAGCACGAGCGAGCGGGCGAGGGCGACGCGCTGCTGCTGGCCGCCGGACAGCTGGGTGACGCGGCGGCTGCCATAGCCGCCCAGGCCCACGAGATCGAGCACGGCTTCAACGCGTTGCTTGATCTCGGCGGCGGGGAGACGGCGGAGTTTGAGGCCAAAGGCGAGGTTCTTGAACACATCCATATGGGTCCAGAGCGCGTGGCTCTGGAAGACCATGCCGGTGGGGCGCTTTTCGGGCGGCAGATGGGTGATGTCCTCGCCATCAATGGTGATTTCGCCCGAGGACAGGCGCTCGAAGCCGCCGACCATGCGCAGCAGGGTGGATTTGCCCGAGCCGGACGGGCCGAGCAGGCAGACCAGCTCGCCATCGTCCACCTCGAGCGAGAAATTGTCGACCGCCCGAACGGCGCCATTGGCGAAGACTTTTGTGACGTCTTTGATTTTCAGTACGGACATTTTTGTTCAGTTCCTGGGGCCGCGCTGAGGAATGTGACTTGCCCTGCAGCTCCGGCAAGAAGAGACCCCCACCTAACCTCCCCCTGGGAGGGGGAGGGATGCATCGCATTCGGGGAGGCATTTGGTGTGCCTGGCCTCGGTGTCATTCCCGCGAAAGCGGGAACCTCCGTTACCCAAACAGGGGTTCCCGCTTTCGCGGGAATGACCCGGTGTGGAGGAAAATCTGGGTCCGCCATCATGCGCCGAACCCCTTGGCAAACGAGCCGGAGTTGACGACGCGGCGGGCGAAGAGGAGGGCGATGAAGCTGGGGATCCAGAGGAGGACCGAGAGCACGGCGCCATATTGGATGACAGGCTGATTGTTGATGAAGGAGATCATCAGCACCGGCAGGGTGCGCACCTGGGGCGCGCCGATGAGCCAGGCGCCTTCGGTTTCGTAAAAGGTGCCGACAAAGCTGAGGAGCAGGGCAGCGGCGATGGTCGGGCCGGCCTGGGGCAAGGTGATGGACCAGAAGACGCGCAGCGGGGAGGCGCCGACATCGCGGGCGGCTTCTTCCATGCGTCGGTCGACGGCCTGGAAGGCGGCGACGGGAATCCAGATCATGAACAGAAGCGTGCCGACGAGCTGGATGAGGACCACGCCCCAAAACGTGCCGATGAGATTGAGCTGGAGGAAAATCCCGGCGATGGCGACGAGCAGACCGAATTTGGGGAAAGCGTGCCCGGCAAGGAACGAAAAGAACAAAATATTGCGGCCGGGGAAATCGAGCCGGGCAAAGGCATAGGCAGCGGGCAGGCAGATCAGCGCGGACAGCGCGGTGACCACCGTGGCCAGCGACAGGCTCATGGTGATCGAGCTCCAGACATCGGCGCGGGCCAAGGTCTGGTTCCAGAAGCGTAGGCCGAATTCCTGCGGGATGACCGAGGGATAGCGCCAGACATTGGTGAAGGCCCAGGTGCCGACGACCACCAGCGGGACAATGATGACGATGGTGAGGGTGACGGCAAAGAAGATGCCGACCCAGTCGATATTGCGTCTTGCGAGGGTGGCGGCCATGTCAGGGTGTCCTGTTCTTGGCGACGGAGCGCACATAGAAGAGGCCAAAGATGATGCAGAAGCCGAAGGTGACCACGGCCTGGGTGATGGCGTTGGTCGGATCGTAGAGATCGCGGAAGGTGCGCTGCATGAAGGGGCCCATCATTTCGGGCGCGGCGGGCCCGAGGATGTAGGGCAGGGTGAAGGCCGAAAAAATGCCGAGCACGGCAAAGGACACGGCCACCAGCATGGAATTGGAAATGCGCGGCAGGATGATGTGCCAGAAGAGCGCAAAGCGCCCGGCGCCGACATCGCGCGCAGCTTCGATGGATTGGGTGGATACATTGCCCAGGCCGGAGAGGAGGATCAGCACGGTCAGCGGGATATTGTCCCAGACGAGGCCGATGACCGGGCCCCAGGGGGTGAGATAGGGCGAGCGGATCTTTGGCAGGCCGACGGAATTGAGGAGGAGATCGGTGGTGCCATTGGGGCCCAGCACGCGGATGAAGGCGAAGGCCAGGATGATCGAGGGCACGAACATGGGGAAGATGGCCAGGCCCTGCACATAGGCGGCCAGCTTGCTGTCGGAAAAGCGCAGATAGAGCGCGATCGGCAGGCAGATGACGAGCAGCAGGACGGCGCAGACGCCGGTGGTCCACAAGGTCATCGACAGGTTTGAGAGCGAATAGCTGTCGGAAAAGAAGAACTGATAGGTGCTGGTTGCAAACTGGCGGCCGCCCTCGGGCGTGGGGAGCCACAGCGTCTGGATGACGGCAGAAACGATCGGCCAGATGACCAGCCAGATGACGAGAATAACCGGAGCCGCCACGAGCAGGAGGCCAAACGGCCTCCCGCGTTGGATGTGCTCAACTCCGGCGGAGCTGAGGGCGGAATTGGTCACGAATTGGGGTCCACATTGGGCGCCACGGTGCGGTACCAGCCATCATTGATGAGGCGTTCCCAATTGCCGCTCGGGAAGACCGGGATGGAATTGGGAATGACGTCGGCAAAGCGCTCGCGCAGGGCCGGATCGACATGATCCCAGGAGACGCCGGGGAAGCCGCCGAGCTCGGTCAGCACCGCGGACTGGATTTCCTCGGAGAGGACGAAATCGGCCAGCTTGAGCGCAAGGTCCTTGTTGACGCCATTGGAGAGGATGGTGATGCGCGAGAAGCCGCCGGGCAGGCCCAGATCCTGGAGCTGGACGAGGCCGGTGGTTTCGGGCAGCACGCCCTGTTCGATGGCCGAAAGGGCCTGGTCGGACCAGGCGGGGATCATGGTGACGGCCGATTGGCCGAGCAGCTGCAGCGATTGGGTGTTGCCCGAAGTATAGGCGCCGCCGTCGAAGAGGGAGGGGCCGATATCGTTGAGGATATCCCAGGCGCCCGGGAGCATGGCATCGCCGTTCTCCGGAGTGGCGTTCTCCACGGTAAATTTGGAGATGTCCTGGCCATTGGCTTCGAGCACGGCACGGCGGACAAAGTTGAGGCCCGAACCGCCCTTGTTGGGACGGTTGTAGATGAATTGGCCGGGATTGGCCTTGATCCATGCGATCAGGTCGGCCCAGGTCTTTGGCGCATTGGCCGGATCGAGCTTGGTCTTGTCGTAGGCGAGGAGCACCTGCGAGCCGCGATAGGGCAAGTTTTGCGGAATGTCCCGGGCCAGCGGATTGATCTTGGAATAGTTGGAGAGCCCGGCTTCCTCGAAATTGACCCAGAGGCCCTGATCGAGCGCACCAACGGGCTGGCGGGCATCAAAACCCTCGAAGAAATCGGCCTGCGGATCGGCATTGGAACCCATGGCGGCGAGGCCGCGCTCGGCGATGGCCTGCAGGCCCGCATTGTCGCCGCCATCCACCAGATTGATGGTGACGCCGGGATTGGCGGCTTCGAATTTGGGGGCCACCACATTGGTCCAGAAATCGAGAATGTTCTGGTCCGAGCTGGTGTACCAATCGATGCGGCCCGCTTCAGCGAAGGCAGAGCGGGGCAATAGAGCAACGCCGGCGGCGGCACCGGCGGCGAGCATGAAATCACGCCGTTTCATCAAACTTCTCCCTTTTCGAACGGATATTCCAGTTCGTGTCACAATGCACTCTGGATTTCATCGCACTGGCGTCGACTTTCCCGTCGGCAAGAGGTTAAGCCTCGCTTGAATTTGAAAGCAAGCGGAAAGCGCCATTTGCGATGGGAAAGCAAGTTGCGCGCAGAACTGAGCGTCTGCAGGTGACAGGGGGATGACGCCAAGATGACGTCTTCATGAAAACATCAATACTACTTAGTTTGTTGATTAATATGGATATTTTTCGAATGTGCGGGCGTGGTCGGTCGAGAGGGAAGGGATTGAAAAAAGCCCGGGGCTGAAAGGGTTTTGGCCAGGAGTTTCCGGCCGCGAGCCTTGGCTCGGTCGGAAATAAGGCAGGAGATGTATTGGTGGTGGCAGGTATCGTGTGGGGAGGAAGGCTCTGGAATGAAGCCTTTTTGGCTGGGGCCAAAAAAACATTCATTCCATTTTGGACGCCCTAGCCAAGGTAGATAGGGTTGCTGAGGGCGCGGCGAATGGGCCGGCTGGTAAGGTCCGTGCCCTTGAGCTGCCAGGGAAGCTCGCGGCCATCGAGGGCGGCGGTGAATTGGGCGACGAGGTTTTCGCGGCTGGCGTCTGCGATGATTTCGGCGCGGAGAAATTTCTGCGGGGCGATTGGGAGTGTCGCCTGCCAGTCGTCGGACGGGATGAGGATATCAGCGATGGGGCCGGTGGCATCGATGAGACTGAGCCGGTCGCCGGCTGCGCCCCGGATGATGACTTTGGGTTCTGTGAGGCTCCTGACCGTGCCGCCCATGGGGGTGTCGCCGGCGCTCAGTTCAAGATGGGGGCCGGTGGGGCTTTCGGTGACGTAGCCATGCCCCGATTTCATCGCCGCCAGAATGGCGTCTTCGCTGAGCTCTGGGAGCCAGAAAACGGTGGTCGGGCGGGCAAGGACGAGCGGGCCCTCGGGCATGAGCCGGTCGGGTTGATGGTAATCGGAGCCGCCAATGGCCGAGAGTTTCAGCCCTGCGGCGAGGCGCTGCTGGTAGCGCTCAAGCGAAACCCAGTTCCAGGCGAGCCAGGTGGATTGCCAGACTTCCTGGCAATCGGCGGCGGGGAAATCGTAATCCCAGGGAATAGTGGGCTTGTCGTGGTTGATGGAGAGAAGGCCACCCTTCTTATGCACGAGATCGGCGAGGACATGGGCGTCAGAGGGTTTGGTCATGCGGAAATCGATCCAGTCGTCGACGCCGTAGACATTGGCGTGGCCCACGGCGGTGGTGACTTCCATGGCCCGCACGAAGACGAGGTCCGGGCTGGAGTGCGGGTGGAAATAGCGGCGCTGGGTGATGGTGTTGTGATCGGCGATGGCGAGGAAATCGAGCCCGGCCTGTCTGGCGGCGGCGTGCAGGAGTTCGGGCGCGCCGCGGGCGTCTGAATGAAATGTGTGGCAGTGGAGGTCGCCCTTGTACCAGCCGGGCTGAGGGCGCACGGGGAGGGTGCGGGCGGGCTGGGGTTCTAGTGCGCGCGGGGTGGCGTCGAGGGTGATGTTTACCGTGGCCTCGGTGCCGTTCTCCGGCACCTTGTAGAGGCCGAGAATGACAGTCCAGATGCCGGGCTGGATCTCGCCATGAATATAGCCGGGCGTGGCGTCGTCGGTGGCGATGAAAAAGCTCTCCCGCGCGCCGCCGCTCCAGCCGCGAAAACCTTGCTCCGTGGGGTAGCCTTGGTCGCGCGGATCGAAGGCGCCGAGATCGATGATGCAGTCCTCGGCCTTGGGATAGGCGAGGGTGACATCGATGCGTGTCGTGCCGGCGGGGACCTCGAAGGGGATGTGGAAATAGGGGTTTTGCGACTGGTCGGCGCGGGTGATCTTTTGGGTGATCGTGGTCATGGGGCTAGCCGGAGGTTTGTGCGCTGGAGATACCCCCACCCTCGATCCCTCCCCCCAAGGGTGAGGGAGGCGATGGGGCGGTGGGAATGGCGGAAGTCGTCATGGGTGGCGTGCCTTGATGGGGCGAAATTGGGGACTTCTGGCGTGGGAAAGGCCCCCCTCCCTAGCCCTCCCCTCGAGGGGGAGGGTGGCATCGAGTTTGAGGCACCGTTTCGCCAAGTGAACCGGCTTCACCCTCCCCCTTGAGGGGAGGGAAGGGAGGGGGTGAAATGTCTTCCATCACCGTTGCTCCTTGCCCCCACCCGGCCTCCCCCTGAGAGGGGGAGGGGATTGATCGGGGCTCGCTGAATTCTCAGCCAACTCGATCTGTTCGTCCCCCTGTTTCAGGGGGAGGTTAGGTGGGGGTGGATCATTCCCCCGCGCCCGGGATGCGGTTGCCGTCGTGGTCGAAGAGGTGGATGTGCTCGGCGCTGAAGGAGAGGGTGACGATGTCTGCGATGTCGAGGTGGTCGTCGGTGAAGATGCGGGCGGTAAGGCGGATGCCGTCGCCGCGATCGATGGTGACGAGGCTTTCGGGGCCCATGTTTTCATTGGCAAAGAGCGGGGCAGTGACGGTGTTGATCGCGCCGGGGGAGGCGATGCCCAGATGCTCGGGGCGGATGCCGAGGGTGAGGTTTTCGCTTGTGGCGAGCGCCTTGCCGATGGAATCGGTCATGGGCAGGGGAGCGATGGTGAGGCCATCGGCCTTGAGCTGGAGTTTTCCATCGCCTTGGGTGCCGGTGACGGTGACAAGATTCATCGGCGGGTTGCCGACGAAATTGGCGACGAAAGTGGTGGCCGGGCGGCGATAGATTTCGATGGGCGAGGCGAACTGGACGATCTTGCCCTGGTCCATGACGGCGATGCGGGTGGCGAGCGCCATGGCCTCGGCCTGGTCGTGGGTGACGTAGACCGCCGTCATGCCCATGTCGCGCTGGAGATGATTGAGAAAGCCGCGCGCCTCGAGGCGCAGTTTTGCATCCAGATTTGAGAGCGGCTCGTCAAAAAGATAGATTTTTGCCGGGTAAACCAGCGCGCGGGCGAGCGAGGTGCGCTGTTGCTGGCCGCCCGAAATCTGGCTGGGAAGCCGGTCCATCAGATGGCCGATCTTGAGAACGTCAGCGACTTCCTTGGCACGGCCATGGCGCTTTTCGACGCTCTCGCCGCGAACCTTTAGCGGATAGGCGATGTTGTCGGCCAAATTCATGTGTGGATAGAGCGCATAGTCCTGAAACACCATGGCGATGTTGCGATCTTTGGGGTGGAGGTGGGTGACCTCCTCGCCGCCGATATAGATCTGGCCGGATGTGGGTGTTTCGAGGCCCGCCATCATGCGTAGGGAGGTGGTTTTGCCGCAGCCGGAGGGGCCGAGCAGGCAGACGAACTCACCATCGCCGATGGAAAAGCTGACATCGCTGACGGCGTTAAAGAGGCCAAAGCTCTTGGTGACGTTTCGGAATTCAACTGAAGCCATGAGGGATCAAGCCTTGATGCCGCCGAAGAACCGGAAGCCGAACTTCCAGCTGACGAAGAGATAGAGAGCGATGACGGGCAGCGAATAGATGAGCGAATAGGCGGCCAGGAGCGTGACGATGGGCGTGCCCGCTTCCGAATAGAAGGAATAGATGGCGACCGAGGCCGGCATGTTCTTGTCGCTGCGGAGGAGGATGAAGGGGATGAGGAAGCTGCCCCAGATATTGACGAAGCTCCACACCACGACGACGACAATGCCCGGGCGAATGACTGGCAGGGCGACATCGAAAAAGGCCTGAACCGGGGAGGCGCCGGCGACCATGGCGCTTTCTTCGTAGGATTTCGGAATGCTGTCGATGAAGTCGCGAAGGATGAACATGGCGGTGGGGAGGAGGCCACCGGCAAAGGTGAGAATAACCGCGAGGTGGGTGTCCATCAGCCCGGCGGCCGAAATGATGAGGAAGATCGGCACCATGGCGGCCGAGCCCGAAACCACTGAGGAAAAGAGCAGCAAAATATAGGTGACAGCGCCTTTGCCGGGGATGGAGGAGCGGGAGAGGGCGTATGCGGCAAGGGTTGCCGCAGCGCCGACGAGAATGACGCCCCCGACGGCCTGGATGAAGGAATTCCATAGGGCCTGTACAGCAAACGAATTGCCGAAGACGGTGACGAAATTACTGAGGGTCCACGGATCGGGCAGGGCGAGGCCAAGCTCGGCGCGGGCATTGAAGGGCGCGAATAGGAACCAGAGCAGCGGCAGGGCAAAAATGGCGCCGATCAGCGCGGCGAGGGCGGAAAAGGCGATGCGGCTGATAAAGGCGGGGAGCGAGAGGTTCATGGCTCAGGCCCTCTTCTTGCGGCCAAGGCTGAGATAGACCAGCGCAAAGGCGAGGTTGATCAGCATCATGATGACGCCCACGGCGGCGCCCTTGCCGAACTGGAAATCCTGGAAGGCGACGCGATAATTGTAGATCGACACCAGCTCCGTCCGGTAGCTCGGCCCGCCATTGGTGAGGAGGAACGGCGTGAAGGTGTTGAAGGTCCACATGGTGATGAGGATGAGATCGGTGACGATGTGGCCGCGAATGAGCGGCAGGCCGATGTCGCGGAATTTCTGCCATGAGGATGCACCGGCGACGTCTGCCGCCTGGAAATAGCTCGGCGGGATGGACGAGAAGGCCGAGTTGAACAGCATCATGGAGAAGGCGGCGCCGCGCCAGGTGTTGAAGACGACAATCACCCAGAAGGGGGAATCGAGCAGGAAATCGCCCGGCGGCAGGCCGACGCTTTCGAGCAGCATGTTGAGCGTGCCCTGGTCCCGATCGAGGAAGGCGAACCAGGCAAAGCCGATGACCACCTCGGGCAGGATCCAGGCGGCAATGACGAAGGTTTCGGTGATGCGTTTCACCCAGGGCGGCACGGTCTGGATGAGCCAGGCCAGCAACAGGCCGAGCAGGGCCTGGCCGATGAGGGCAGATGCCAGCACGAACTGGGTGGTGAGGATCAGCGAAAAGCCGAACTGACCGCGCTGGAAGAAGGTCGCGGGGTCAAACAGCGCCAGATAATTGGCGAGGCCGACGAATTCGGGATTGAGCGCGGTGCGGCCGAGCAGCGTGCGGTTGGTGAAGGAAACGAAGATCACCCAGAAGAAGGGGACGATGACGAAGACCGACACCAGAAGCCCCGCCGGGGTCAGGAAGGCAGCGCCAGCCCGGGCCGAGAGCAGGGCGAAGTTTCGGGGTTTTCGCCTCGTGGGGGCGGCGATGGGGTCAGTGGTCATTGGAGATCTGCCGCGTTCGCTGGTCGATGTCTTTGTGTGGTCGCCATATGGCTTGGCCGCTGGCTTCCGTCGGGCCTGACCCAAGGGTCGCTATCCGCGCGCGAGACCGCTTAATGGGGCTCTCCGAGTGACCCTCGGGTCAAGCCCGAGGGGAGCGCCGTGCGCGTGGCGGCATAGTGGCCGGGAGGATCGAGCCCCCGGCGCGCCGCAACGCGCCGGAGGGTGCCAGGGAGGGCTAGAGCAGGCTGACAGTGTTTTCTTCGCCGACAATGGCGATGACAGCCGATTTGTATTGGGCCATGGCCTCTTCGGGCGAGAGTTCGCCGGAGACGACGGCTTCAGTCATGCGCTGGATTTCCGAGGAGACCGCGTTGTAGTTGGGGTCGTTCGGACGCGCGGTGGTGAGCGGGAGCAGGGTTTGGCTGGTCTCGGTCAGGAACGGATTGTTGGGGATGGCCACGTCGGTGCGCGCGGTGATGCGCGGCTGGATGGCCTGGAAGGCTTCGAGCTGGGCCGGCTCGTTCATGAAGGAGAGGAAGGCCCAGGCTTCCTTGGGCGTGTCGGTTGCCGGATTGATGACAAAGCCGGTGCCGCCGGAAATGGTGACGAAATCCTGCCCGCGAATGCCGGCGCCGGGTTCCTTGGCCGGCATTTTGGCCCAGCCCTGGACCTCATCGCGATTGGCCACGGCAAATTCGGAGCCTTCGGGGGTGACGGAGCGATAGAAATAATCGCCCTCGACCAGAAGCGCGGTCACGCCGTCGCGGAAATTGGCAAAGGACCGGTTGCGGCCGTCAGCCAGGAGCTGGGCGCGCTGGTCGCCGAGCTTTTCGTCGACATAGATGGTCTTGTAGAGGTTGAGCGTATCGAGAATGCCCTGGCTCGAGACGATGAACTTGCCGTTCTCGTCGGTAACGGCTTCACCCGTGCCGAGCAGGACCATCCAGTAGCCCTGCATGGTGGTGGCTTCGCCCATGGCGACGCCGGCATTGATCTGGAGCGGGAAGCTGTCGGGCTTGGCCTTCTTGATGGCGCGGGCGGCGTCGAGCAGTTCTTCCCAGGAGGTGGGCTGCCAGGTGTCGGCGTCGATGCCGGCTTCGGCGAGGATATCCTTGCGCGTATTGATCATGCGCACGTCGGTGCCCAGCGGGATGCCGTAATATTTGTCCTGGTAGAGCATGAGGGCGCGCGAGCCTTCGGAGAGCGCCGCCCAGCCGGACCAGTCATTGACCTCGGGGCCGGCGACTTCGTCGAGGGATTTGAGGAGGCCCCCTTCCACGAAGGAGGGAATGAGGAAGCCGTCAAAGGCGGTGACGTCAGGACCGGCGCCGGTCGAGAAATCGAGCGCCAGTTGCTGGGTGAGCTGGGCGTCTTCGCCGCCGAACTGGTTCAGCTCGACATTGATGTCGGGATTGGCGGCTTCGAAAGCGGGAATGACGCTTTCCTCGATCCACTGCGCGGTGGCGCTGTTGACGCCGCCGATGACACAGCGGCAGGTGACGTTGAGATCGACGGCGAATGCGGGCAGCGCCACGGCGGTGGCACCGACAAGACCAAGCGCAAGACTGCGCAGACGATGAGTCATCGCAAAAATCCTCCCAAATGGTGGCTCCGAATTCTCCGGTAGCCGGCTATTGGCCTTGCTGATGGAATAAATCTTCCGGGCGTAGGCCAAAGTAGAATGAACACGTTTTCACTTATCGTCAATGCGGAGAATTCGCTTGATGCGACGACAAGGCTTTGGTGCGGCGCTTGAATGGCAGGGTTTTGCGACGTGGTGGTGACATTCCGGCGCTATTTGGGGCTGTCGCAAAATGTGGCGCCGCTTGACAGGCGGTGCTGTGATCGCCAGAGGATTGAACACGTTTTCATTTTTGAGAAGGCTGGCGGCAAGTGGCAGCAGGCGATATGGAGGAGGCGCCGCGGGGGCGGGCGACGGCGGAAATGGTCGCCGAGCGGGCCAATGTGTCCCGCGTTGCCGTATCGCGCGCCTTCAATCCCCATGCTTCGCTCAAGGCCGACAAGCGCGCGCTGATCCTCAGAATAGCGCAGGAGCTGAACTATACGCCGGACCGCGCGGCGCGGGCGCTGGTCAGCGGGCGGTCGCACCTTGTGGGGGTAATTGTGCCCGATGTGTGCAGCTATTGGGAAAGCCAGGAAATCGATGCGCTGACCACGGCGCTGCAGGCCGAGGGCTTCGCCACGCTGCTGTTCAAGACGCGCACCGACTATTCCATGGACGAGCAATTGCTCGCCTATATGCGCGGGTTCAATCCGGATTCGGTGATTGCATTCGTCGAGAACGTGAAGCCGAAAACGCTGGCTCGGTTTCTCGATCGGGCGGTGCCGATCTATGTGCATTACCCGATGGAAGGGGAGGAGGAGCCGAAAGGCGGGCCACTGCATGACCGGCTCAACGTGCTGCAGCGGGACGGGATCGAGCAGGCCGTGGCGCTTTTGCAGGGCTTTGGCGCAAGGCGGATTGCCTATGTGTCAGGCGTCGACAAATCCCAGGCCAATGGCGCGCGCGAACAGACGCTGCGCGAGGTGATGGAAGAGCGCGGCATGGAGCCGCCCATCGTGGTGCGCGGGGATTTTTCCTATGAGGCGGCCTATCAGTCGACCATCGACTTGTTTCGGATCGGGGAGGGGGCGGACGCCATTTTTGCGGCCAATGACGTGGGGGCGTTCGGGGCCATGGATGCCTTGCGGCACGAGCTGAAACTACGGGTACCGGAAGACGTAAAGGTGGTGGGCTTTGACGACATCGCCCAGTCGCACTGGAAAAGCTACAATCTCACCACGGTGAAATTCGACCTCGACGAGCGGGTGCGGGCGCTGGTGCGGCTGATCCTGCGGCGTCTCAACAGTCCCGATGCTCCGGGCCTTCAGGAAACTCTCAACACAAGGCTCGTCGTGCGCGGCACGGTCGGCTGACGGCGATTTTCATGACCGACACGCTCATCCATCTGGTTTTCAAGACCCATCTCGATATCGGCTTTACCGACCACGCGGCAAAGGTGCGGCGGCAATATCATGAGCAGTTCATCCCGCAGGCGATTGCCACGGGAGAGCATTTTTATGCCGAGAACCCCGAGGCGCCGGAATTTATCTGGACGACGGGCGCCTGGCTGATCTGGGATCATCTCAATTCGCAGGATGGAAACAAGGTCAAGCGGCTGGAGCGGGCCATCGAGCGCGGGCTGATCGCCTGGCATGGGCTGCCGTTCACCACCCATACCGAGCTGATGACGCCGGCCCTGTTTCGGGCGGGGCTATCCTATGCGCAGGAGCTGGATCGGCGGTTCGGGCGGGCAACCATCGCGGCAAAAATGACCGACGTGCCGGGGCATACGCTGGGCATGGTGCCATTGATGGCCGAGGCGGGGCTGAAATTCCTGCATCTGGGGGTGAATACGGCCAGTCCTGTGCCTGATGTGCCGCCGATCTTCCGCTGGCAGGCGCCGGGCGGAGAGGAGATCGTGGTCATGTACCAGGCCTCCTATGGGGCGACGGATTTTCCGGCCGGGCCGGACATTGGCCTCAGCTTCGCGCACACCAATGACAATATCGGCCCCCAGAGCGTGGGGCAGACGGTGGAAGCGCTGCGGCATCTGCGGTCCGAGCATCCGGACGCGCGGGTGATAGCCTCGACGCTCGATGCCTTCGGGGCCGAGATGTGGGCGCGGCGCGAGAATTTTCCGGTGGTGACAGAGGAGATCGGCGACAGCTGGATCCACGGCGTCGGCACGGACCCGGAAAAGCTGCGGCATTTCAGGGCGCTGGGGCGGCTCTATGACGAATTTTCGGCCGAGGCGCTGACGCCGGAGCGGTTGGCCTTCGGGCGCGGGCTGACGCAAGTAGCCGAGCACACCTGGGGCGTCGATATAAAAACCTATCTTCGGGACGAAACGGCCTGGGACCGGGAGGATTTCGAGGCGGCGCGGAGAAACGATTATCGCTTCCACTATACCGAGGCGAGCTGGGCCGAGCAGCGGGCCTATCTCGATGCGGCAATTGCTCAATTGTCTGATGCGGACCGAGCCCGGGCCGACGCGGCACGCAACGAGGTTTTGGTGCCGGCTGAGGCAGAGGCCGGAGCTGGCGATAGGCTGGAGAGCAATGGCTGGGTGGCCGGGATTGATCCGGCCACGGGCGATATTTCGGTGCTCATGGCGCCGGATGGGCGGCGGCTTGCGGGGCAGAACGGCTGCCTCTTCGGCTATCGGCATGAAAGCTATGACTGGGCCGAATTGCAGAGACATCTCGACAGCTACCTGATGCACCGGGAGGTCTGGGCCATAATGGACCATGACAAGCCCGGGCTGGGCGCCGCGAAGACTGCGCGGAATGCCAGGTTTGTGCCTGAAGGGCTGGGTGTTTCGGAGGATGGCGCGCGCGTACTCGGGCGCATGCCTGAGGAGGCTCGCGTAGCGCTGGGCGCGCCGGATCGGCACGAGATCATCCTGCGTGGCGTCAGCGCGGATGAGGCGGAAATCACGCTGGTCTTGCGCGGAAAACCGGCAAATCGAATGCCGGAGGCAGGGTTTTTCCTCGTGACGCCGGAGGGAAGCGACTGGCGACAAGAGAAGATGGGGCTTTGGCACAGGACGCAGGACATTGTGCGGCGCGGGGGCGGGCAATTGCAGGCGGTCTCGGCGCTGCGCTGTGGGGCGACAGAGTTTGCCCTGCTCGACAGCGCATTGGTGGGGCCGGCCGGGGCGCCGTTCATTCCGTTCCAACCCGAAGTGCCGGATTATTCGGAAGGGGTGCGGATCAATCTCTACAATAACAAATGGGGGACGAATTTTCCCATGTGGTGGGAGGGGGATCTTGTCAGCCGCGTGCGGGTGACGTTGGGGTAGCGGCGGCACGCTAAGATAGTCGGTCATGCTGGCAGCCCTTTAAGAACCCCCTCCCCACCCCTCCCCCTTGAGGGGAGGGGTGGGGAGGGGGCTTGCGACATTCAGAAGGCCGGCGAATCAGAGGTTCCCGCTTTCGCGGGAATGACATTGTGGGTGTGGCGCGCTCCCGATGATCATGGAGGCTCTGCGGCGCAAACCCCTTGCACCGATTGCTGTGGCAAAGTTCCGGCTGCGCTGGATATGTGGCGCTGGGGGGTGCAGATTTGCTCTCAAGTTTGCCAGCTCCAGATTGGATCCGCGCCGTGCCCTTTCCCGATATGACCCACCCCGCCATCGACGCCTATGAAAGCGCGGTGACAGTGCCTGCTGACTTTTCCGAGTTCTGGGCGCAAACCATTGCCGAGGCGCGGGCAGCCGGGGGCGAGGTCAGCATGGTGCCGGCGGATACGACGCTGAAACTGGTCGAAGTGTTCGATGTGACCTTCCCCGGATTTGGCGGACATCCTGTAAAAGGCTGGCTGGTGCTGCCGAAGGCGCGGGCGGAAAAACTGCCGCTGGTGGTGCAATATATCGGCTATGGCGGCGGGCGGAGTTTTCCGCATGAGCTGCTGCACTGGGCGGCATCGGGCTTTGCCTATTTCCGCATGGATACGCGCGGGCAGGGGTCGAGCTGGAGCATGGGCGGCACGCCTGACCCTGTCGGCACCCAGCCGTCCATTCCCGGCGTGATGACCAAGGGCATCCTCGACAAGAACGACTATTATTATCGCCGCGTGTTCACCGATGGCGTGCGCGCCATCGATATGCTGATCGACCAGGGCTTTGTCGATGAGACCCGGATCGCGGTCTGCGGCGGCAGCCAGGGCGGCGGCATTTCGCTGGCGGTGGCGGGGATCGATAGTCGGGTCAAGGCGGTGATGCCGGACGTTGCCTTCCTCTGCGATTTTCCGCGGGCGGTGCGGGTAGCGGGGCGCGATCCCTATCTCGAGATCGTCCGCTTCCTGGCCCAGCATCGGGACAAGCGCGAAACCGTCTTCGACACGCTGCGCTATTTCGACGGCGTCAATTTTGCGCGGCAGAGCAAGGCGGCGGCACTGTTTTCGGTGGCGATGATGGACGATATCTGCCCGCCCTCGACGGTCTATGCGGCCTACAAGGCCTTTGCCGGGTCGGACAAATCGATCGTGGAATATGAATTCAACAACCACGAAGGCGGAGGGCCGTTCCAGGATCGCGAGCAGATGAAGTGGTTGTCGGAGCGCTTTGGGGTCTGACGTCCTTCTGCGACAGCGACACCGATACACAATGTCATCTCCGCGAACGCGGGAATGACACGGTGAAAGGCTGCTTCTGTGCGCCGCATTCCATAATTCCCGCCGCTGCCTCTTGATCTGCTCAAAAAACGCAAATATTGCGTAGGTAGGGCAGGAGATCGCAGGAATGGCCGCTAAGCGCGCAAATCAGGCCGATATCGCCGAAAAGCTGGGGGTGTCGGTTTCCACCGTCTCCCGGGCGCTGGCCAATGAAATTGGCATCAGCGACGCGGTGCGGCGCGATGTGCAGCGCGTGGCGCGAATGCTGGGCTACAAGAGCAAGCACATTCCGGCCACGGGCAGTCTCGACAAGCGGGCCGTGGCGCTGGTGCCGCTGAGCGGGGCCATGGGGAGTCTCGCCAGCTTCTATCACGGCATTGTCGAAGGCATGCGGACGCAGGCCGCCGAAGCCGGGATCGCGCTCGATGTGCGCCTCATCAACGAAGAAATGGTGACGCTCGATTTCGTCCATAAGCAGGTGACGAAGTCGGATGCGTCGGGGGTTATTCTGGCGGGGATCGACCCCGGCGCCGAATTGGTCGACTGGGCCGCCGAGGAGGACATTGCCGTGGTCCTGGCCAATGGCATCGACCCGCTGATGCGGCTGAGTTCGGTGTCTCCCGCCAATTTTCACGGCGCCTATATGGCGACCCAGCACCTCATCGATGCCGGGCATCGGAAAATCCTGCACTACACATTCCGGCACCGCCCGACCATTCGCCAGCGCCAGCGCGGGTTCGAAGCAGCGATCGCCGACCACCCGGAAACCGAAGGCGTCGTGGTGTTTTCCAATGAGGTCGGCACCAAGGCGCTGCTCGAGAATTTCCTCGCCGGGGCCTATGATGTGACCGCGATGTTCTGCTGGAATGACGGAGTGGCGGTGTCGATGGTCGAGACATTGCTCGGGCCCGACACATCATTGCCGCCGAATTTTTCGATCATGGGGTTTGACGATCTGCCGATCGCCGGCATGGCCAATCCGCGCCTGAGCACGGTGCGGGTCGATCGCGAGGCTATCGGGCGGGGCGCCATTCGTCTGCTGAGCCAGCGCATGGATGGCGAGATGGCAGTGCAGCATTTGCAGATCGGCCTGTCGCTGGTGGCGGGCGAGACTGTTGTCTCGATCTGACGCAAAAATTTTCCGAGTAATTTTTCCCTGTAACGCCCGGTTTTCTGTCGCGGAAGGCTGATTTTCACGGCGCATGAATTTGATAAACAACTGCAAATTACGCAAACTTGCGTAAATTGCATGAATTGCGCAAATTGCTTGAGTTTGCGCAAAACTCCTCCTAGCTTGCTGTAGCGTGCAAAGAACGCCAGGCCGAAGGACGGCCGCAATGGGAGGAAGACATGATCAAGACCCGTCCCCCAAGGGGGAAGTATTCGGTCCGCGTCGCATTCGGTGCGATGGCCACTGCGCTTATGCTTACCACCGCCGCTCTTGCCCAATATCAACAAGCGCCCGAACTGGATGCGCAGGTCGAGAGCGGCGCATTGCCGCCGGTTGAAGAACGCCTGCCCGCCAATCCGCTCGTCGTCGAGCCGGTCGACAGCGTCGGCACCTATGGCGGCACCTGGCGCAGCGCGCTGCGCGGCGGGCTCGACAATGCCTGGATCGCCCGCACCGTCGCCTATGACGGCCTCGTTCGTTATGACCGCGAATGGAAGGAAATCATCCCCAATCTGGCCGAAAGCTGGGAGGTCAGCCCGGATTCCCGCACCTATACTTTCAAGCTGCGTGAGGGGCTCAAGTGGAATAACGGCACCCCCTTCACCAGTGCCGACATCGCCTTTGCGGCCGAGCTCTTTTCCGAGCCCAGCTATGGCGCCGGCACCTTCATGAAGAACCCGAACAATCCGGTGAGTGTCGAGGTCATCGACGACACCAGTTTCCGCTTCGTGTTCGAGCATCCCAATGGCCTGATCATGGACGATCTGGCCAGCGTCAACGGCTTCACCGTGGTGTCGCTGAACAAGGAATATTGCAGCCAGTTCTATCCGAAATACAATCCGGATGCGGCGGCCAATGCCAAGGCGGCCGGCTTCGAGACCTGGGAGCTGCACATGACCGACCGTTGCTCGTGGGCGACGGAAACGATCCGCTGGGCCAATCCCGATTTGCCGATGATGAATGCCTGGATGATCGACGAGCCGCTGACTGGTGACGCGACCCGGGCCAGCTTCAAGCGCAATCCCTATTATTGGAAGGTCGACACCGAGGGCAACCAGCTGCCCTATATCGACCGGCTCGATATGCGCGTGTCGGACTCGCTCGAAGAAATCACGCTGATGGCGCTCAATGGCGAGATCGACTTCCAGGATCGCCATATCGCCACGGTGGCCAACCAGCCGCTGTTCTTCGATGGACAGGAGGGCGGGGATTACCGGCTGGGCGCCAATGTGCCCTCGTCGATGAACACACTGATGCTGCAGTTCAACCTCAACCATGTCGATGAAAAGCGCCGCGAACTCTTCGCCAACAAGGATTTCCGCATCGGGGTGAGCCATCTGCTCGACCGCCAGGAAATCATCGACGTGGTCTTTACCGGACAGGGCGAGCCCTTCCAGGCCGCACCGCGCCCGGAAAGCCCGTTCTATGACGAGGAAATGGCCAAGCAATATACCGAGTTCGATCCGGATGCGGCCGAAGCCGCGTTTACGGCGGCGGGCCTCAAAAAGGGTGGCGACGGGGTCTATGCCTTTGCCGACGGCTCCCCGCTCAAGATCACCATCGACATGATCTCGTCGTTCCGCTCGGAATGGGTGGACATGATGGAGCTGATGCAGCTCCAGCTCGAGGCCGGCGGGCTGGATATCGAGCTCAACAATATCGATCGCACGCTCTATTACGACAAGCGCCCGACAGGGGATTTCGATGCCCAGATCTGGCAGGGCGATGGCGGCCTCGATGTGGTGCAGGAGCCGCGCTACTACATGGCCTCGGGTGACGAATCCGTCTGGGGCTATCGCTGGGCGCAATGGTTCAACGGCTCTCGTCCCGAAATCGCCGAAGAGCCGGTCGATTGGGCCAAGGCGCAGATGGATCTTTACAACCAGATCCGCGCCGAAGGCGATCCCGCCAAGCGCTCGGATTTGATGAAGCAGATCCTGGCCATCGCCAAGGAGAACTTCCCGGTCATCGGCGTCAGCCTGCCGGGCGAGGGCTACTACATCGCCAAGAACAACATGCGGAACATCGCCGAGCCGATGCTGCATGCCTATCTCTACCCGACCCCGGGCCCCTATGACCCGTTCCAGTGGTATTTCGCCCAGGAATAGGTCCTCCCCGGCTCCCGCGGCCCCTCCCAACGGGCCGCGGGATGCTGGAGACAAATGCCGGGCGGCCAATACCCCCTCCTAGCCTCCCCCTGAAAAGGGGAGGGACGGGCCGGTGGGTGGCCACAGAACCTGCCCGGAACACCGAGCTGCTCCTCCCCCTCTTAGGGGGAGGCTGGGTGGGGTGTCCCCAACTATCCGCGTATCACCAGGAGAGCCCCATGCTCCGCTTCATTGCCAATCGGCTCATTGCCATGGTGCTCACCTTGTGGGCGGTCAGCTTCGTGGCCTTCGCCATCATCCAGCTGCCGCCGGGCGATTATCTCACCACCTATCTGGCGACGCTGTCGGCCAATGGCGATCGGGTCGATCCGGCCACGATCGAGGCGCTGCGTCGGCAATATGGTTTTGGCGAGCCCTATCTGGTGCAGTACTGGAAGTGGATTTCCGGCATCCTGTTGCGCGGTGATTTCGGCCAGAGCTTTGAGTGGAAAGCGCCGGTGACGACGCTGATCTGGGGCCGGCTGGGCAATTCCATCCTCGTCGAGGGGCTGGCCGTGCTGGTGATGTGGTTCATCGCCCTGCCCATCGGCATCTATGTGGCTGTAAGAAAATATTCGCTGGGCGATTACCTCGCCACCGTGGCCGGGTTCATCGGCCTCGCCATCCCGAATTTCCTTCTTGCGCTGCTGCTGATGTATCTCAGCTTCGTCTATTTCGGCACCACCATTGGCGGGCTGTTCTCGCCCGAATTTGAGAATGCGCATTGGTCGATCCCCAAGGTCATGGACTTCCTGTCCCGGGCCTGGGCGCCGATCCTGGTGCTGGCCACGGCGGGGACGGCGGAACTGATCCGGATCCTGCGCGCCAATCTGCTCGATGAGCTCAAAAAACCCTATGTCACCACTGCGCGCGCCAAGGGCCTGCCGGAATGGAAGGTGATCCTCAAATATCCCGTGCGCGTGGCGCTCAACCCGCTGGTCTCGACCATTGGCTGGCTGCTGCCGGCGCTGGTGTCGAGCTCGGTGATTGTCTCGGTGGTGCTCAATCTGCCCACGGCCGGGCCGCTTCTGCTGCGCTCGCTGACCAGCCAGGACATGTATCTGGCCGGCGCCATCATCATGCTCCTGGGCGTGCTCACCGTCATCGGCACGCTGATCTCGGATCTCTTGCTCGCCTGGATCGATCCGCGCATCCGTTTCGGAGGGAAATAAAATGGCGGTGGAAACGCTCTCGCCCGTCGCAGAAGTGGTGCCGCCGCGCCGCGCCCGCGAGTCCCAATTAGGCCTGATGTGGCGCCGGTTCAAGCGGCACCAACTGGCCGTGGTCAGCCTCTGGATCGTGGTGGCCTTCTATCTCGTCGCGGCGCTGGCGGAGTTTCTCGCGCCAACCGACCCGGCGAGCTATAGCGCCCGCTACACCTATGCGCCGCCGCAGGGGATGCACTTCATCCTGCGCGACGAGAACGGCGGCTGGTCGTTCCAACCGCACGTCAATGGCTACAAATCCGAAATCGACCCCAAGGCGATGCGGCGCACGTTCGTGGTCGACCCGGAAGTGATCATTCCGGTGAGGTTCTTTGCGCCGTCCGAGCCCTACAAGCTGGCCGGGTTCATCCCCATGTCGGTCAAGCTGATGGGCGTCGAGAACAGCAGGGACCCGTTCTATGTGCTGGGCGCGGACCGGCTTGGCCGCGATCTCCTCAGCCGGCTGATCCACGGTACGCGCATTTCGCTCTCCATCGGGCTGGCCGGTGTGACGCTCAGCCTCTTTTTCGGCATCATTATCGGCGGCTTTGCCGGCTATTACGGCGGCTGGTTCGACGGCGCGGTGATGAGGGTGATCGAATTCATCCGCTCCATGCCCACCATTCCGCTCTGGCTGGGGCTGGCGGCAGCGCTGCCCAAGGACTGGAATGCGCTCCAGACCTATTTCGCTATCACCATCATTCTCTCGCTGATCGGCTGGACCGAGCTGGCGCGGGTGGTGCGCGGACGGTTCTTGAGCCTGCGCACCGAGGATTTCGTGACGGCGGCGCAGCTCGACGGCGCCAGCGACTGGCGCATCATCATGCGGCACATGGTGCCCAGTTTCACCAGCCACATCATTGCGGCGGCGACCCTGGCCATTCCCGGCATGATCCTTGCCGAAACGGCGCTGAGTTTCCTTGGGCTGGGCCTGCAGCCGCCAATTGTGAGCTGGGGCACACTGCTCCAGGAAGCCCAGAACATCCGCACCCTGGCGACGGCGCCCTGGCTGCTGACCCCGGGCCTCTGCGTGGTGGTGGTGATCCTGGCGCTCAATTTCTTCGGCGACGGCCTGCGCGACGCGGCTGATCCTCATGGGCGGTGAGATGATGGTTTTGTGGATGTCAGACCCCTCATCCCAACCGAATTCGACGTCGAATTCGGTGTACCTTCGGGCACCTTCTCCCTCAAGGGGAGAAGGAAGGCAGGGTGCCTCCCCCAACACCAGCCTCCCCCTCGCCCCTTGTGGGAGAGGGTGGATCGCGCGCAGCGCGAGACGGGTGAGGGGGCTTTCGACGGCAAGTAACGAGTGTCCGGCATGACCAAACCCCTCCTGACCATCAACAATGTCTCCCTCATTTTCACCTCGCCCGACGAGCCCGACATCGAGGCGGTGCGGCAGATGGATCTGACGCTGACGCCGGGCAAGACGCTGGCGCTGGTGGGGGAAAGCGGCTGCGGGAAATCGGTGACGGCGCGGGCGATTTTGCGGCTTCTGGAAAAGAACGCCGATATCCGCACCGGGGAAATCTTCTTTGAGGGCGAGGCTGGGCCAGTCGATATTGCCCGGCTCAAGCCCGACAGCCAGGCCATGCGCGCCATTCGCGGCGCGCAGATTTCGATGATCTTTCAGGAGCCGATGAGCTCGCTGTCGCCCGTCCATACGATCGGCGACCAGATTGACGAGATCATCGTGCTGCATGAGGGATTAAAACCCAAGACGGCGCGGGAGCGGACGGTGGCGCTGCTCGATCAGGTGGGCGTGCCCGGCGCGCGCGAGCGGGCCAATGCCTATCCGTTCGAACTCTCGGGCGGGCTGCGCCAGCGCGCCATGATCGCCATGGCGCTGGCCTGTACCCCCAAACTGCTGATCGCCGACGAGCCGACCACGGCGCTCGATGTGACGACGCAGGCGCAGATCCTCGATCTCCTGCGCCAGCTGCAGGCCGATTACGGCATGGCCATGCTGTTCATCACCCATGACCTCGGCGTTGTCGCCGAAATCGCCGACGAGGTGGCGGTGATGTATCTGGGCGATGTGGTGGAGCAGGGGGACGTCTATGAGGTGTTCCGCGCGCCCCAGCACCCCTATACGCAGGCGCTGATGGCGTCGGTGCCGCGGCTGACGCGAAAAGCCGAGCGGCAGCGCCTGTCGCCGATCAAGGGCACTGTGCCCTCGCCCAAGGACCGGCCGGTGGGCTGCGCCTTTACCAGCCGGTGCCCGCATGCCTTTGCGCCCTGCGCGGGGGAGCGGCCGGAGCGGACCCAGGTCTCTGAAGGCCATGTGGCGCGCTGCCATCTTCTCACCCATCACAAGGCGGAGGCGCTGGCATGAGCACGCTTCTTACCGTCGAAAACCTCTCCAAGATTTATACGCTGGGCGGCGGGCTCTTCGGTCCGGGCCGGGAGCTGGTGGCGCTCAACGACATCAATCTCACGGTCGAGGCGGGGGAAACCCTCGCCATTGTCGGCGAGAGCGGCTGTGGCAAGACCACGCTGGGGCGCTGCATCATCAAGGCGCAGCCGGTCACCTCGGGGAAGGTGTTTTATCACCCCAAGGATGGGCAGCGTGTTGAACTCAGCGCGCTCGACAAGCACGCCATAAAACCCTGGCGGCGCGATATCCGCATGATCTTCCAGGACCCGATGAGCTCGCTCAATCCCAACATGCGGGTCTTCGATATCGTCGCCGAACCGCTGCGGGTGCATCGCATCGCCAAGGGGCGCGAGCTTGAGGACAAGGTCATCGACACCCTCGCCAAGGTCGGCATTTCGGCTGATGCGGTGGGCCGCTATCCCCATGCCTTTTCGGGCGGGCAGCGGCAGCGCATCGGGATTGCCCGCGCGCTGGTGCTCGACCCAAAACTGGTGATCGCCGATGAGGCGGTGTCGGCGCTCGACGTTTCGATCCAGGCGCAGGTGCTAAACCTGCTTGAAGACCTCAAGGCCGATTTCGGGCTGACCTATATCTTCATCAGCCATGATCTGGGCGTGGTGAACTACATCGCTGACCGGGTGGTGGTGATGTATCTAGGCCATGTGGTTGAAAATGCGCCGACCGAGGCGCTGTTCGAGCGGCCCCGTCACCCCTATTCGGAAATGCTGCTCGAAGCCCTGCCGATTGCCGACCCGAGCCGGCTCAAGGGGCGGAGCACCGAGCTCAAGGGCGAAATCCCCTATCTCGGCAATCGCCCGCAGGGGTGCCCCTTCCACACGCGCTGCAAATACGCCCAGGACATCTGCCGGGCCGAAAAGCCGGCGCTGCGCCCGATCAACGGCTCGGCCCAGCTGGCCGCGTGCCACTTTGCCGAAAGTCTTGAGCTGAAGGGGGCCTATGGGCCAGCGCCCATCGCGCCGCGCGCGCTGCAATCCGCCGATGGATTACCCGGACATGTCGGGCAATGACGATGGAGGGCAGGATGGGTGCGATAATCCGAGAATCTTCCGCCGTCACCACCCGGCTTGTCCGGGTGGTCCAACTGCCTGCGCCCATGCCTCGATCTCGGGGCTCTCTTACCCCCTCCCTTGATCCCTCCCCTCAAGGGGGAGGGTGTCGACTGATCGGCTGGGGATCGAAAGCTGCGGAGCTTGAGCCGAGATTGCGTGCCAAGGCCGCCACATCCACCGGCCTGCACCTCCCCCTTGAAGGGGGAGGGTGGGAGGGGGTGATGGGAGCCCGATCATTGCGGCTCGCGCCCCCGACCTTTGTGCCCTCCCCGCGAGGGGGAGGGAGACGACTGACATTCCGGTTCACAACAGAGATGCCGAGCTGACATGACCTACGATCCCGTTTCCGCCAATCCGCTGGCCGGTAATCCGCTGAGAACCCGAGACGATGTCGAGAAGGGGCTGCGCGACCTGTTTGCGCCGCTGCTGCCCTATTTCTCCGAAGGTGGGGCGCGCGTGCGGCTCGACGCGGTGGGCGCCCATTTTGATCGGGCCGCGGCCGACCTTGAAGGCTTTGCCCGGCCGCTCTGGGGGCTGACGCCACTGGCTGCGGGCGGCGGCGATTTTGACCATTGGGAGCTCTACCGGCAGGGCCTCGCCAATGGCACCGATCCCGAGCACTCCGAATATTGGGGGACGGTGAACGGCATTGACCAGCGGCAGGTGGAGCTGGCGGCCATTGGCTTTACCATGAAGATGCTGCCGCACCTCGTCTGGGAGCCGCTGCCGCAAAAGGCCAAGGACAATCTGGCCGCCTATCTCAAGCATGCGCGCCAGTTCGATTATGCGCCCAATAACTGGAAGTTCTTCCGGATCCTGGTTGATCTCGGGCTCGAGGAATGCGGGGTCGAATTCGACCGCTCCTATACCGACAGATATCTGGCTGAGCTCGAGGATTTCTATATCGACGATGGCTGGTATCGCGACGGCAATATCCGCCGGATCGACCATTACATCCCCTTCGCCATGCATTTTTACGGGCTGATCTACGCCAAGCTGGCCCGGGGCGATGGGGACCGCGTGGCCGTCTACAAGGAGCGCGCGCGGCTCTTTGCGCGGGATATCCAGCACTGGTTTGACGATGAGGGCGGCACGCTGGCCTTCGGGCGTTCGCTGACCTATCGCTTTGCCTGTGGCGGGTTCTGGGGCGCGCTGGCCTTTGCCGATGTAGAGGCTCTGCCATGGGGCGTCATCAAGGGCCAGTTCCTCAGGCATTTGCGCTGGTGGAGCAAGCTGCCGATTGCCACCCGCGATGGCGTGCTCTCAGTTGGCTATGGCTATCCCAACCTCTTCATGTCCGAGAGCTATAATTCCTCGGGCTCGCCCTATTGGGCGCTCAAAGCCTTCCTGCCGCTGGCGCTGCCGGCCGACCATCCTTTCTGGACGGCGGAAGAGGTCGACGCCGATTTCGACGATGTGCCGGTGCCCTTAAAGCATCCGGGCATGGTGATGATGCATACGCCGGGCAATGTGGTGGCGCTTTCGAGCGGCCAGCAGAATTGGCAGATGCGGCACGGCACCGAGAAATACGCCAAATTTGTCTATTCCTCGCGCTATGGCTTTTCGGTCGAGGCCGATGAACGCGCCTATCCGCAGGGCGCGTTTGACGGCGCGCTCGCCTTTTCCGACGACGGCCGCCATTATCGCGTGCGCGAGACCAATGAGAGCGCCAGGATTGCCGGCAAGAAGCTCCACGCGGTGTGGAAGCCATGGAGCGATGTGACGGTCGAGACCTGGCTCATACCCGCCAATCCCTGGCATATCCGCGTGCACAAGATCACTTCGCCGCGGGCGCTGCACGCCACCGAAGGCGGCTTTGCCATTGGCCGTGCCGACCAGAACGCCGACACTTATATCGACGAACCCGGTCGCGGTTTGGCCAAGAGCGTGACCGATGTCAGCGCCATTGTGGACTTGTCGCCGGACGGGCAGCGCGAGGGGCGGGCATTCCGCGCACTGCCCAACACCAATCTCATCGTCTCGAAAACCATCGTGCCGCAATTGCGGGGCGAGATCCCGGCCGGGACCACTGTTTTGGTGACGGCGGCGATGGCGCATCCGGCGGGCGCTGCGGCCGAAACTGCCCTCGCCCAGCCGCCAGAGGCGCCCGACCTTGCCGCGCTCGAAGCGCTTTTTGCCCGCGAGGGTGTTGATGTCAGCGCCATAATGGTGCCGGAGAATTTCTGATGCGCCCAAAACTTGCTTTTGCCATGGCAGCGGACAAGACGCGGCACGTGTTCGACACCGCCACGGTCGATCGCCTTGGCGAGAGCTGCGAAATCCTCTCGCGCCAGCCGTTTGAGGATCTGACCACTGACGCCGCCAGGGCGGCGCTGGCTGAGGCGGACATATTGGTGACCGGCTGGGGCTGCCCGATGATCACCCCGGCGCTGTTGCGGCAGATGCCGCGGCTGAAACTCATCGCCCATGCGGCGGGGACGGTGAAATTTACCGTAGACCCGCTTGCCTATGAGGCAGGGATCAGGGTGACGCACGCGGCGGAGGCCAATGCGGTACCGGTGGCCGAATATACGCTGGCGGCGATCCTTTTCGCCAACAAGGCGGCGTTCACGCTGCGCGATCGCTATCGGGCCGATCCGAGCCGCATGACCAGCTATGCCTTGATGGATCAGCCCATCGGCAATTTTCGCCGCGTGGTGGGCATTGTCGGTGCGTCCCGCATCGGGCGGCGCGTGATCAAGCTGCTCAAACCCTTCGACATCGCGGTGTTGCTGCACGATCCCTTCGCGCATGCGGGCGATCCCGAGCTGGCGGGGGTCGAGATGGTTGCACTCGATAGCCTCATGGCGCGGTCCGATGTGGTGTCGGTTCACGCGCCGCTGCTGCCGGATACGCGGGGCATGATTGGCGCGCGGCATCTGCGGCTGATGCGCGACGGCGCCACCTTCATCAATACGGCGCGCGGCGGGCTGGTGGATGAAGCCGCGCTCGTCGCCGAACTCGAAACGGGTCGTATCCAGGGGGTGATCGACGTTACCGAGCCGGAGATTCCGCCGCCCGATTCACCCTTGTTCCGGCTTCCCAATGTCTTCCTCACGCCCCATGTTGCCGGGGCGATTGGCACCGAGCGCTCCCGATTGGGCATTTTGGTCGCCGATGAAGTGGAACGGTTCGTGCGTGGCGAGACGCTTCTCTACGAGGTGATGCCCGAACTGCTGGAGCGATTGGCATGACCGTGTCCAACTCCTCCCAGGGCGCGAACTCCGGCACCCCTCACCCGTCTGGCCCTGCGGGCGATCCAACCTCTCCCTCAGGGGGAGCGGGGGAACGGGGTGATTGCGGAGGCACCGAATTCGACATCGAATGCGGTTTGGATGAGGGGGACTGGCACCAATCCCGCCTGCAATATCTCACCTGGGACCGGACACCGGAGGATATCGAAAGCGGAGAACACCGGGCCCGACAGGCCATGCTTGCGGAGCGTGCCGGGGCCAGCTTTGCGCCCGGCGCCTATGTGGCGGCGGACGCGGCGATTTTTACGACCCGGTTGGAACTGGGCGAGCAGAGCTGGATTGCCGGGCACGCGCTGGTGCGGGGCGATGTCAGTTTCGGCAGCCATTGCACGGTCAATCCCTATGCGATGATTTCGGGCAGGGTGCGCTGCGGCGATGGCGTGCGGATCGCCAGCCATGTGTCGCTTGTCGGCTTCAACCACGGTTTTGACGACCCGGATGTGCCGATCCACCAGCAAAAGCATGAGAGCCTGGGGATCATCATCGAGGATGATGTGTGGATCGGGGCCAATGCGGTGGTGGTGGACGGGGTGAATGTCGGCCGCGGCGCGGTGATTGCGGCCGGGGCGGTGGTCAGCAGGGACGTGCCGCCCATGGCGGTGGTCGGAGGCGTGCCGGCAAAAGTGCTGCGGTTTCGCGGGCAGGGGCGGAGCGACGAGGCACGGGCGCACCTCCAGAGCCTTGGCACGCGAGCGGCGACGCAATGGCAGGATGTGCTGGCCGCCAATCGCGAGGGCGCGGACTATGTCTCGCGCGAGCATGATGGCACGGCACGCAGATCGAGCCGCCATCTCTGCGACGCTATCGAGATTGCCGCCGGGTTTGGCGCAATTCCGCCCGAGCTCGATGTCGATGCTGCGATCGTGCGTCTGCAGGATATGCAGGACCCGGCCACGGGGCTGTTTCCCGATCCCTACCAGCCGCCGCGGCCCGACCGGCCGATGCGCGACGACGGCCTCGCGCTCTATAATGTGTTGTCTGCCGGCTATGCGCTGGAGGTGTTGGGCAGCCGACCAGTGCACCCGATCGCGGCGGTGGAACTGCAAGGCCCGGACCTCTGCGACTGGCTCGAAAGCCTGCCCTGGCGCGAACGGGCGTGGGGGGCAGGAGCCGCGGTGGACGCCATTGGGACGGCGCTTTATTTCAATGCGCGCTATTTCACCTCCGGCCGGGCGCGAGAGGCGCTCTTTGGCTGGCTGGCTCTCAACCAGGACCGCGGCACCGGGCTCTGGGGCAGCTCTACGCCGGGGGAAGGTCTGCTGCAGCCGGTCAATGGCTTTTACCGGCTGACACGCGGCACCTATGCGCAGTTTGGGGTCGCGGTGCCGAGGACGGAAGCGGCGATCGACAGCGTGCTACTCAATTATCGCCATTACAGCGGCTTTGCCGGCGCCACCTACACGGCCTGCAATCTGCTCGATACCATCCATCCGCTGGTGCTGTGCCTTGGGCAGACCGATCACCGCCGCCACGAAGCGGAGGCGATCGCCCGCTCGATCATTGCGCGGGCCGGTCCGCGTTGGGTGGAGAGCAGGGGCTTCGCCTTTGCCGATGGGCAGGAGCCGGGCCTGCAGGGCACGGAAATGTGGCTGTCCGTGGTGCATCTGGCGGCAAAACTGCTTGGACTCGAGGCCGATTTTGCCTTCGTGCCCAAGGGCGTACACCGGACAAAGGCCGTTGGGCTGGGTCTATAGAAAAAGGAACGGGAGATGACGGGGAAAAAGGCGCTGGTCGTCTGGGGCGGGATGGAATTGCATACCCCCGAACGGGGCGCGCATGTGGTGCGGGCGCTTCTCGAGGAAGAGGGTTTTGCCGTTACCGTTACGCCCGATGACGACGCGCTGGGCGCCGAGGATGTGGGGGCGAACGATCTCATCGTGCCGGTGATCACCGATGGTACGCTCGAGCCTGAAAAGATGAAGAACCTGATCGGCGCGATCCGTGCGGGCACCGGGCTTGCCGGTTATCACATGGGATTGGCGACGACGTTTCGGGCGAGCGTGCCGTTTCGATACGCAGCGAGCGTCTATTGGGTGCAGCACCCGGGCAATATCATCCCCTACACGGTCGATGTGACCCGGACCGATCATCCGATCATGGCCGGGATCGAGAGTTTTACGCACACATCCGAGCAGTATTATCTCAATTACGATCCGGCGGTTGAAGTGCTGGCGACGACGACATTCTCGGGTGAGCATCATCCCTGGCGCAAGGATGTGGTGATGCCGGTGGTGTTCACCACGACCCACGACAAGGGCCGGGTGTTTTACTCTTCGCTCGGGCACACCGCCGACGAGCTTGAGATTCCCCAGGTGCGGACGATCTTGAAGCGCGGGCTGCTCTGGGCGGCGCGGTGATAGTGGCGAGGCTGCCCCTCACCCTAACCCTCTCCCCGGAGGGGCGAGGGGATTGCATCGGGGGTGGGGCGAGATCTTTTGTAAAGCACCGGCCAGGCCCCCTCGCCCCTCTGGGGAGAGGGATGGGGTGAGGGGAAGTTTGGCTCCTTAAATCACTCCGCTGCCGCTTCTGCCCGGCGACGCAGCACCTCTGACTCCGGCAGCGCATCGGCATAGGCCAATTCGCGGTTGGCGCGGGCCCAGAAGGCGGGGTGGACCCGGTCGAGCAGGGCCGGGTCGTCCGGCGTGAGGCCAAGTTCCTCCGCCGTTCCGTCGTCGAGGAACAAAATTGCGTTCTGCCGATACCAGGCGGGGATCGCCTCGTCGGTCCAGAGTTTGGGGCGCAGGACGTCATAGGGCTTGCGGCCGTGCGCGGCGAAGAGCGCCGCCCAGAAGCTGGGCCATTGCTCATTGATATGGCCGACGCCGCCCTGGCCGGGGATGGCGGCGCTGAACAGGGCCGCCGGCGCCATGGCGACGAGATCGGCGACGAAGGATTGCGCGCGGGCCGGGGAGAGATGCTCGGCCACTTCAAGCGACATGACGAGATCGACCGAAGGGCCGGAAAACGGCTGTTCGAGATCCTGATTGGCGAAGACGATCCGCGCGTCGTCCAGCATGTCGGGGCTCACCCATTGCCCTTCCATGCCGAAAACAGCGCTCGCGCCTGCCTCGAGCGCGGCGACCAGAAATGTGCCCGTGCCACAGCCGATATCGGCCACGCGATTGCAGTTGAGGGCCGACGGCAGAGCGGCGAGGACATGGCGTGCCGCATGGGCCGTGTGACTGCGCCGATCGGCGTAAAAATCGGCCGGGTAGAGACTGGTGGACATGGGCGCGGTTACTCCTTGCCGCCAAACTATCAAAAACGCCTGCCGGGGCCAGTTCATTGTTAGCGGACAGGAACCATGGGAGGAGGTGTCTCGTTGAAGGACCAGCGTCATTACCCACGAAATTCTGGAGTCGACAACATGGCTGACAAGCAACTGGACGATCTCTTTCTCGATACGCTCAAGGACATCTACTACGCAGAACGTCAGATCCTGAAGGCGCTGCCGAAAATGGCGAAGGCCGCATCCTCGCCGGAGCTGCGTGCCGGTTTCGAACAGCACCATACGGAAACCGAAGGCCAGGTGGAACGGCTGGAGCGCGTCTTCGAGATTCTCGGCAAGACACCGCGCGGCAAGACCTGCGATGCCATCCTCGGCATTCTCGATGAAGGCAAGTCCATCATGGAAGAATTCAAGGACTCGCCGGCGCTCGATGCAGGTCTGGCCGCTGCTGCGCAGGCTGTCGAACACTACGAAATCGCCCGCTATGGCACGCTGCGTGCCTGGGCAATGCAGCTCGGTCACAAGGAAGCAGCCGATCTTTTCGGGCAGACCCTGGCCGAGGAAGAGGCGACCGACAAGAAGCTCTCCCAGCTGGCGACGAGCGTCGTCAACAAGAAAGCTGCCTGACGGGCAGGTCGGGTGGGCGAAATGCCCACCCTCGCGGGTCTAGCGGGATATGCGCAAGAACACAGCTCTGGCCGAACGCGTTCGCGACACGGCCTATTTCTTGTGGGAGCAGGACGGCTGCCCGGAGGGTCGCGCCATGGAGTATTGGCTTCGCGCCAAGACCATGCACCTGCGGCAGCTGGCCTATGACCGCTGGCTGGCGGATGGCACGCCTTGGGACCGATCCGATCTGCACTGGCACGAGGCGGAAGCCGAGATCGACGACAAATGAGAACGGGCCCCGATGGGGCCCGTTTTTTTGGTCGAAAGCGGAATGTGGACGGCGTTTCGGCTGCCCGGGCGAAAGCCGATCAGGCCTTGGCGCGTTCCACGTAGGAATTGTCTTCGGTCAGGATGACGATGCGGGTGCCGGCGTCGATATGGGGCGGGACCATGACGCGCAGGCCGTTGTTGAGAACGGCGGGCTTGTAGGACGAGGAGGCCGTCTGGCCCTTCACGACCGGCTCGGTCTCGACGATCTCGAAGGTCATGCGCTGGGGCAGTTCCATGGAGAGCGCAATGCCCTCATGGGTCATCAGGTGCACCTTCATGCCATCGGAAAGATAGGCCTTCTGGTCGCCGATCACGTCGTCGCCAACGGTGATCTGCTCGAAGCTTTCCGGCTCCATGAAGTGGTGGCCTTCGCCGTCCGAATAGAGGTAGTCGTAGACGCGGTCATCGACATCGGCCTTTTCGACCATTTCCACGGTGCGCCAGCGCCCCAGGACCTTCACGCCGTCGGAGATGCGGCGCATGGTGACGTTGGTCACCGAATTGCCCTTGCCCGGGTGGACGTTTTCGGCCGTGAGGACGACGTGCAGATTGCCGTCCTGCTCGACGACATTGCCTTTGCGCAGGGACGAGGCGATGACCTTGACCATATTTCTTCCTTGTTCGTAGCACTGGCGCGTACTAGAGGCAGGGCCATCCGCGCGCCGATTAACTTATCATCGAGCGCCCGATACATTATTCCGCGCCAAACCGCCAGACCGGAGCGCCAGAAACCCGTATGCCCGCACCCAAAGCCTCCCCATGGTGGACGCCCGAACGCCATGCCGACCGCCGTCCCATCCTGCTGGCGCGCAACCGCTTCGACGCGGCATTGCGGTCCTGGCTCGCCGCGAATGAATTTCTCGTGGTCGATCCGCCCGGGCTGCAGCGTTCGCCGGGCAATGAGGCCCATCTGCATGCCTTCGGCACCAGCATGATCGGCAATGACGGGGCGGCAGAGGCCATGTACCTGCACACCTCGCCCGAATTCACCATGAAGAAGCTGCTGGCGGCGGGCGAAGTGCGGATCGCCAGCCTCCAGCATGTCTGGCGCAATCGCGAGCGCAGCGCGCTGCACCATCCCGAGTTCACCATGCTCGAATGGTATCGGGTGGGCGAGCCCTATGACGCGATCATTGCCGATTGCGTGGCCATCATCCGCCTGGCCGCCGACACGACCGGCATCGACCAGTTCAATTTCCGCGGGCGCGTCTGCGATCCGCGGGCCGAGGCCGAGCGGATCAGTGTCGCCGACGCGTTCCTTGCCCATGCCGGGATCGACCTCCTCGCCACCATGGATGATCTCGGCGTACCGGACGGCGATGCGCTGGCCGTGCAGATGGCCGATCGCGGGCTGGACGTGCCGGAGGACAGGAGCTGGAGCTATCTCTTCAGCCGCATCCTGGTGGAAAAGGTTGAGCCTGCGCTGGGCAATGGCCGCGTGACCATCCTCGACCGCTACCCGGCCTGCGAGGCGGCGCTGGCGCGTCGGGTTCCGGGCGATGCCCGCGTCTCCGAGCGCTTCGAAATCTATGCCTGTGGGGTGGAGCTGGCTAATGGCTTTGGCGAACTCACCGATGCCGCCGAGCAGCGCCTGCGCTTCGAGGCGGAAATGGCCGAAAAGCAACGCATCTATGGCGAGCGCTATCCGATCGACGAGGATTTCCTGGCGGCGCTCGCGCTGATGCCGGAGGCCAGTGGCGTGGCATTGGGGTTTGACCGGCTGGTGATGCTGGCAACCGGCGCGCCCAGGATAGAGGCGGTGCTCTGGGCACCGGTGGCAGAATGAGTTTTCGCTTGTCGCTGGAGCCTCAGTCGATACCCTCCCCCTTGCGGGGAGGGATCAAGGGTGGGGGGAGAGAGCCCGGATATTGGGGCTTCCGTCACCCCCTCCCAGCCTCCCCCCTCAAGGGGGAGGTGTCGTCCGGTGACTGTGGGAGCCCTGCTGCATGAACCGCATCGTCACATCCAAAGCTTTGAAGACTGTCGCTGATCTCGAAGCTGCCGGCTTGACCGATGGCACGGATCTGTCCGCCGTGGCGGCAAAGTACGCTATCGGCATTACCCCGGCTGTGTTGGACCTGATTGATCCAAACGATCCGGATGACCCGATGGCGCGGCAGTTCGTGCCGAGCGTCGAGGAGCTGGTGACGACACCGGAGGAGCGCGAGGACCCAATCGGGGATCTGGCCCATTCGCCGGTGGAGGGAATTGTCCATCGCTATCCCGACAGGGTGTTGCTGAAGGCCGTGCATGTCTGCCCGGTCTATTGCCGCTTCTGCTTCCGCCGCGAAATGGTGGGGCCGCAGGGGTTGGGAACCCTCACCCCCGACGAACTCGATGCGGCCATGGCCTATATCGCGGCGCACACCGAAATCTGGGAAGTCATCCTCACCGGCGGCGATCCGCTGGTGCTGTCGCCGCGCCGTCTGCGCGCACTGATGGACCGCCTCGCGGGGATCGAGCATGTCAAGATCGTGCGCTTTCACACCCGCGTTCCGGTGGTGGAGCCGGAGCGGGTCGACCAGGACATGGTGTCGGCGCTGACCGCGAGCGGCAAGACGACTTATCTGGCCGTTCATGCCAATCATCCGCGCGAGTTTACGCCCGCCGCCCGACAGGCGTTCCGCACGCTGGTCGAGGGCGGCGTGGTGCTGGTCAGCCAGTCCGTGCTCTTGCGCGGGATCAATGACAGTGTCGAGACGCTGGCAGCGCTGATGCGCGGCTTCGTCGAAAACCGCATAAAGCCCTATTACCTCCACCATCCGGACCTGGCGCCGGGGACCGGTCACTTCCGGCTGTCGATTGAAGAAGGACAGGCGCTGGTGGCGGCGCTGCGCGGGCGGATTTCCGGGCTCTGCCAGCCGATATACGTCCTCGATATTCCGGGTGGGCATGGCAAGGCCGAGCTCGGGCAGAGCCGCATTTCGGGCGGCGACGGGTGCATGACCATAAAAGACTGGCAGGGCAATGAGCACGCCTATCCGCCGCCAGTGACCGAATAGGTCAGGCGAGGCCGCGTCGCACCGCTTCCCGCGTGGCCTCGGCCCGGCTCGAGACGCACAATTTCTGGTAGATCACCTTCACATAGGAGGCGACGGTCTGCGGCTGGAGCCCGAGGCGGCGCGCGGCCTCCGCAACCGTAAGGCCGCGGGCGAGGAGCGCCAGCACTTCGGTTTCGCGGGGGCTGAGACCGGCGTCGTCGTCGATTTTTCGCCTGGGGCCGCGGAAATGGTCGAGCATGCGCAGGGCGATGGAGGGCGAGAGCGGCGGCTCGCCGCGTTCGATGCGCTGGAGATAGCCGACCAGAAGCGCTGGTTCCTCGTCCTTGAGAACATAGCCACGGGCGCCCGCGGCAATGGCGTCGAAGAGGTGGGCGTCGTCATCATAGATGGAGGCGACGACGGGGAGGGTTGCGGGGCGGTCCTGCGCAAGGCGGCGCACCAGATCGATCCCCGAGCCATCGGGCAGGCCCAGATCGATGACGGCCAGCCAGACCGGGTCCTGGCGGGCATCGAGCCAGGCATAGGCGGCGCGAAGCGTTGCCGCCGTGGCGATGCTGACGCCGGGAAAGGCCAGTTCCAGCACCCCCTCCATCCAGTCGCGCGTGGTCGGCTGGTCTTCGACGAGGAGGCATTGGCGGGGCGCGGCAGCGTGGGTCATGAGGGCAAATCTACCGCGCTATGGGGGAAGTTCACCCCCGGTTCCGGGGGCTCGGCGAGATGGAGGGGCAAAGCGAGCGTAATTGTCGTCCCGCCCGTTGTGCCAAACGCCACGCTGCCGCCGAGATCGGCGAGGCGCTGGCGCAGATTGCGCAGGCCATAGCCGGTGGTTTCGCCGGCGAGGGCCGTGGCCGGGAGACCGCGCCCATTGTCCGCAAAGCGCAGGACGAGGTTTTCGGGCGTGCACTCGAGCGCCACGGTCAGGGTGTCGGCGCCGGAGTGGCGGATGACATTGGAGACGATTTCGCGCGCGGCCGAGGTGAGCGTCTTGTGGGCGCGATAATCGATGCGGACATCCGCCGCCATGCCCAATGCGTCGACCAGCGGCCAGTCGAGACCGATCTCCGCCGCTTCAAGCCGGCGGGCGGCTTCGTGGCGGATTTGGGCGAGAACGCGGTCCAGTTCGGCTTCTTCTCCGGCGAGGCCGGAGACGATGGCGCGGATATCGCTGAGCGCCGCCTGGAGCGTGGGGCGGGTGCGTTCATCGGCGGTGTGGAGGCCCGTAAGGAGACGCGCGCCGACATCGTCGTGCAGGTCGCGCGCCATGCGGCGGCGCTCCTCGCCCACGCCGCGCATATAGGCCTGTCGGCTTTCCTCGGCGCGTTCGGTGAGGGTGACCAGATCGGCGGCCAGCGCGAGATGACCCGGCTGGAACAGCCCGCGACCACCAAAAGGATGCGAGAGGCGGAGCCCCGGCGCCCCAGCCACGGCAGGCAGGGTCATGGTGAGACCGTCCTCGCTGACGCTTGGGGCGTTCAGATCATTGGTGTGGTCGACGGCCTGCAAAGGGTCGAATAGCCGGGCCAGAAGGTCGCGCCAGCGCCGGGCGCTGTCCACCCTGCTGGGGGCGAAGGCGACCGCCATGGCCGCAGAAAACAGCTCATGCTCCTCGATGTGCCGCGGCGCGAAGAAGCGCCGCCAGACCCAGTCGCGCAGAGGCAGGTAGATCAGGCCGATCAGCAGGAGCGACAGGGCCAGGGCCGGCGCTTCGCCAACCCCGAGGCCGACAAGCAAGGCGGCATCGAGCGCAATAAGCGCGAAGACACCCAGCATGTAGAAAAGGATGCGATAGGCCCAGTGCCCCAGCTCGAACAGCCGATAGCGCCGCAGTCCCAGCGCCAGGCCGAGATAGATGATGATGATGCCGCCCGCGGCATAATGCTGGGAAAGCGGCGTGTCGTAGCCCAGGAGGGCGGGGGTAACGGACATCAGCGCAAAGCTGCCAATGGCGATGGCCACCGAAAGTCCCAGCCAGCCCAGGACGGCGCGCTCATCGGGATGGCGCCGCGTCGCCCAATATTGTGCCACGATGAGCGCCATGATGGTCAGGGTGATGGCCATGACGAGGAGATAATAGTGCCCGGCCTCGATGAGGATCTGGAGCGAATCGAGCACGAAGGGCGGGCCCAGCAGGGCGGGCACGAGCCAGAGCCAGCGGGGGTGAACAAGCCGGCGGGGATAGACGAGGAACAGCCCGATCATGCCCGAGCTGAAGGCGAGGATGCCGAAATGGTTGATGAGCATAAGGACGCGGAAGGCATCGGCCGGCAGGGCGAGACCGCGATGCGCATAATAGGCCGAACTCAGCGTCACCATCAACACGCCCAGGCCCGAGAGGGCGAAAAGCGTCGGGGCAAGCAGGCGCGGGCGCAAGGACCAGACCCAGAAGGCGATGAGAGCGCTCGTTATTCCGGTGACGAACTGGATCCAGAAACTGCCCGGCAGCGAGCCGAGCGGTCGCGGGGCGGGAGCGATATCGAGGGTCCGCAGTCCCGCATCGGTCCTGACTTCGATCGCAATGACGGGCTCGCCGATGAGATCGAACAGGGCCTGCTGCCGGTCATAGAGCGCATTGATCGCAGCATAGGTGGGCAGCGAGTCCGGCTCGGCGAGAAGATCCTGCGCCTCGATCGTGTGGCGCGTGCCGTCCGCTGCCGAGATGGAGAGGATTTCCGTCCCTGCCTCAAGGCCCCAGGCCGGGCCCTCCAGGACCACAAGCCCGTCGCGGGGCACGAGCCCGACGCCGAGCCAGGGCGTGCTGGCGGCCAGCCACAAGATCACGCCGGCCGAGACGGCAATAAGCGTCGTCATGGCGATGATGATAAGGCCGGGAGAAAGCGGGGCACGGGACATGCCCCACTAAAATCTTAAAATTGAAATCCGGCAATACTTGCGCGGGTCGGGTTCTACTTTTCCCGATAGATGTCGAAGGGGCCGATGGCCTGCGTTGTGGCCATCAACTGGATCTTGTTGATGTTGACATGCTCGGGCAGGGAGGTTGCCCAGAAGATGCTTTCGGCAATGTCTTCGGCGTTCATGGCCTTGGTGCCGGAATAGGGGGCCGAGGCCTTGCCCTCGTCGCCCTTGAAGCGGACCAGCGAAAACTCTGTTTCGGTGAGGCCGGGCTCGATATCGGTCACGCGGACATTCTTGCCCTGCAGGTCCGAGCGCAGATTAAGGGCAAAGTGTTTCACGAAGGCCTTGGTGGCGCCATAGACCGAGCCGCCGGGATAGGCATATTCGCCGGCCACCGAGCCGAGCGTCACCACCTGACCGCCGCCGCGGGCGATCAGGCCCGGCAGCAGCAAGCGCACCGTATAGACGAGGCCGGAGATATTGGTGTCGATCATGGTCTGCCAGTCGTCGAGATCGGCCTCGGCGGCGGGCTGAAGTCCCAGCGCCAGCCCGGCATTGGCGAGCACGATATTGATGGCGTCAAAAGGCGCGGGGATGTCGGCGATGGCCTTTTCGAGCGCGGCGCGGTCGCGTACGTCGAGAGTGATGATGTGGCAATTGTCCTTGCCCAGTTCGGCCTGCAGCGCCTCGAGGCGATCCTCGCGCCGTCCCGTCGCAACGACCTTGCCGCCGGCGGCCACATAGCGGCGCGCTGCGGCGGCACCGAAGCCGGAAGTGGCGCCGGTGATGAAGACGACGAAGCGGCTGGGATCGAGCAGCTGATACATGGCAGTCCTGCGAATAGTCGGAAATGATGGTGGGGAGGGTGGACCGGGCCCGGGGCCGGCGTCAACCTCGCCAGTGCGTTGCGGATCGGTCACGCTCGGGTGCAATGCGGGGCAAAATGACCGCCCGGACTTGTTCCAACACCGTTCAACGCCCTAAACTCGCCATGAAAGGGCCGCCTGTTGGGCCAGTGCAGACAGAGTTTGCACAGCTTGGGGGAGGCCTTAACGGAATCTTTCCCCGTAGGAAGGCATTGTCGGCTTTAACCGTAAGTAGTTGAAGCGTAACGGTCGGGAACTGGTCCACTGCAAAGCGCGCGTTTGGTAACGAGTATTGGCGCCTTGTGCATCGCCATGGCATGTGCTGCCGTGACGGTTCCGGCCGCCCATGGTTTTGAGCTTTTTGGCTTCAAGTTTTTCGAGGACGAGAGCGAAGCTGCTGCCGACGCCGTGATCGTCGACCCGCAACCCTATGTGGTCACCTTTTCCGCCAGCGAAAGCGGGGCTGCCGAGACGGCGGCGCGCAATGCTTCGGCGCTGATTGCCGACGAGGCCGAGCCGGCTTCCGGCGCTGCCGGGCTCATCGCCAAGGCGCGTGGCGATTATCGGCGCATTCTCGCCGGCCTCTATAATGAAGGCTATTACGGCGGCGCCGTCAGCATCCGCATTGGCGGGGTCGAGGCCGCTAGCCTGGCGCCCGACGTCAATTTGCCCGATCCGGTCGACGTGACCATTGCCGTCACCACCGGCCCACTCTTCACCTTCCGCGATGTCGCGGTCGTCAATCAGGCGCCGGCAACCGATGATCCCGAAGACCAGGTCGAGCCGCCGGTCATGCGCGGCTTCGGGGCGGGGCAGGTGGCAAAATCCTCGGTCATTCTGACGGCCGAACGGCTGGCGCTCGCTGCCTGGCAGCAGCAGGGCTACGCCAAGGCCGAGATCATCGGCCGCGAGGTCGTCGCCGACCACGCCACGCAGACGGTGGACGCCAGGATCGTCGTCAATCCCGGGCGCCTCGCTGCCTTTGGACCGGTGAACGTCACCGGCGCCCAGGCGATGAACCCAGATTTCATCCGCCAGCAGACCGGCCTCGTCGTCGGCCAGGAATATGACCCGGATGAAGTGATCCGCGCGCAAAAGCGTCTCGACCGGCTGGAAGTGTTCCGGGCCGCCCGTTTCGAGGCTGCCGACTCGATCGGCTCCGACGGTCTCTTGCCCTATCAGCTGATCGTCGACGAATTGCCCGGTCGCCGCTTTGGCGTCGGCGCGACCTATTCGACGGTCGATGGGCTGGGTGTGGAAGGCTACCACCTCTGGCGCAATCTCTTCGGACAGGCCGAACGGCTGCGCCTCGATGCGCGCGTCGCCAGCATTGCCTGGCCGGTGGACACGGCCGAGTTCGACTATTTCGTCGGCGGCACCTTTACCAAGCCGGGGTTCCTCACGCCCGATACCGATCTCGTGGCGGTGGTTTCGGCCGAACGCACCATCTACCCGACCTATACCGAGACTTCGGCGGCGGGGCGGCTGGGCCTCACGCATTTCTTCTCGGACGAAATCACCTTCGAAGGGGGCATGAGCTTCAAGCGCGCCCGCTTCGATGACGGTTTCGGCACGCGCGATTTCTCGACCGTGGGGCTCTATGCGGGCGCGACCTATGATGGGCGCGACAGCAGTGTGAACCCGACCGAGGGCTTTTATGCCTCGGGCATGCTCGAGCCCTTCTACGATCTGCGCTTCGGCAGGGCCGGCGCCCGCATCACCATCGAGGGCCGGACCTATTTCGGCTTTTCCGAAGACGACGCGTTCATTCTCGCCGGGCGCATCAAGGGTGGCGCACTGGTCGGTCCCGACCTCAGCGAAATTCCGCCCGACAAGCTGTTCTTTGCCGGCGGTGGCGGCTCGGTGCGCGGCTATGGCTTCAAGTCCATCGGCGTCGACAATGGCGCCGGCGTCGTGACCGGCGGGCGCTATCTCCTCGAAGGTTCGCTCGAGGCCCGCGCCAAGGTCACCGAGGATATCGGCATCGTCGGCTTCGTGGATGGTGGCTATGTCGCTGCCGATACTTTCCCAGGGCTCGATGATCTGCGCCTCGGCGCCGGCATCGGCGCCCGCTATTTTACCGGTCTCGGCCCGCTGCGGCTGGATCTGGCCGTGCCGCTCAACAAGCGGCCCGGCGATCCGGACTACGCCATCTATGCCGGTATCGGACAGGCATTCTGATGGTTACCCTGCCCAAGATCTCGCGCCGCTTCACCTATGTCGCGGCCCTGCTCGTGCCAGTTATCGGCGTGCCGGTGGCGCTGGTGGCGCAGGACGTGCTGTCCATGCCCGAAGAGCAGCAAAAGGACTGGCTGACGAGTTTCGTCGAAGACCGGCTCTCGACGCCCGAGCGACAGATCCGGCTATCCAATATCGACGGCATTCTGGGGTCCGACGTCTCGGTGCGCGAGATTACCATCTCGGACCAGCAGGGCGTCTGGCTGCGCGTCAACAATGCGAGCCTCAACTGGAACCAGGGCGCGCTCTTTACCGGCAAGCTGGATGTCCGTTCGCTGCGCGCCGACAGCATCGACTATATCCGCAATGCCGTGCCGGCCGAAGGCGTCGATCTGCCTCCGCCCGAAGCCGGTTCGTTCGAAATTCCCGAGTTTCCGGTTGCCATCCAGCTGGGTGAGCTGGCGGTGCCGCGCGTCACCTTCGGCGAAAACGTCTTCGGGCTCGGCTCGGAAATTTCGCTGGCTGGGTCCCTGACGCTCGAGGGTGGCAATCTCGATACTGCGCTCGATATCACCCGCCTCGATGGGCCTGGCGGCACGCTGGGGCTCGATGTCGCCTATCTGCGCGCCGACAATTCCATCGATCTGTCGCTCGATCTCAACGAGCCTGCCAATGGCGTCATCGCCAATCTCCTCAATATCGAGGGGAGGCCGGCCATGCAGCTCACCCTTGCCGGGGCAGGGCCGGTCGACGATCTCGTGGCCGAGCTGAACCTCCTCGCCGATGGCCAGCCGGCGCTGGCGGGCAAGGCGACCATCGAGCAGGCTGCGGACGGCCTTTCCATCGTCGCCGATCTCGGCGGGCCGCTGTCGCGTCTCGTCGCCGAACCCTATCGTCCCTTCTTTGGCGCGGAAACGCGACTGACCGCCAATGCGACGATGCGTTCGGCGGGCGGGTTCGACCTCAATGCGGTGTCGCTGAGCGGCGGACAATTGTCGCTGACGGCGAGCGGGGCCACTACGGCGGACAATTTCCTCTCCCGGCTCGATCTCGAGGCGCGGATTGCCGATCCCTCGGGCGCACCCGTGACCCTGCCGGTCGCGGGCAATACGACGCGCGTCGGCGAGGCCCGTTTCAGCATCGATTTTGGTGACGACGACGGCGGCAACTGGACTGCCGCGCTGGATATCGAGCGCTTCGAAACAGATGGCTTCGCCTCCCGGCAACTGGCCTTCGACGTCGCCGGCGTCGCCAGCAATCTCTCCGATCCGGCCAATCGCATGGTCACCTTCAATGGCGACGGCGCGCTGTCGGGTATTGCCGCCGAGCCGGCGATCAAGGCAGCTTTGGGCGACAGCGTCGGCCTCGGCCTTGCCGGCATGTGGCAGGGTGGCCAGCCCATCCAGCTGGCGCAATTGCGCGTGGTCGGCGAAGCGCTGACCGCCAGCCTTGCCGGCGTCATCGACGGCACCGCCTTCAAGGGCCGCATTGGCCTTCAGACCGACAGCATTGCGCCGTTCTCGGGTCTTGCGGGTCGCCAGCTGACCGGTGGGTTACTGCTCGATGCCGAGGGCGAAGTGCAAGCCGTCGGCGGCGCATTCGACCTGACCTTTGACGGCACCGGCACCAATCTTTCCGTGGATGACGAAACGGCCGACAAGCTCCTTGCCGGCGAGGTCGCACTGTCGGGCCGCCTGGCGCGGAACGAAAACGGCATCATCGCCGACGATTTCGCCATTACCAATCCGCAGGTGCAGTTCACCGCCGATGGCGTCTATGCCAGCGACACGGCCGATTTCGCCATCGGGCTCGATCTCGCTGACCTGGCGTTGCTCTCGGAGGAAGCCAGCGGTGCGCTGCGCGTGCGCGGCACGGCAAAGTCCGCCGCGCCGGAAGATCCGATCGCGCTGGCTCTCGACGCCGATGTGCAGAGCGGCACGCTGGTCGGCCGCACCCTGCGCGACGCGCAATTGGGGCTCGACCTCGACCTGCTCGCCGGCAAGATTTCCGGTTCCGTCGATGGCGTCGCCATGCTCGACGGCTATCGCGCCACCTTGGTCAGCCAGATCGCGGTGGACGAAGTGCGCCAGGCCCTCACGGGAATGGCCTTTGAAATTGCCGGCACGCGCATTTCGGGCGAAGTGGCGCGCGCGGTGGATACGGAACTGCTCACCGGCAGCATCGATCTCTCGGCCCAGGATATTTCGCTGGCTGCCGCACTGCTGCTGCAAGAGGCCTCCGGCGCCGTCACTGCCCGGATCGATTTTGCACCGAGTGACGGCGAGCAGGGCGCGACTGTGTCCGCCAATGCCGCAAACCTCCGCGTCAACGACATCGCGATCGGCCGCGCCGACATTGCCGCCACCGTCGGCGATCTCTTCGGCGTTCCGGCCATCGATGGCACCATCAATGCCGGCGCCATCTCGGTCGCGGGCACCACGATCAACCTCCTCGACGCCAAGGCCAGCCAAAGCGGGGATACTACCAATTTCGAGGCGCGCGCCGCGCTGGCGACCGGCACCGGCGTCGCTGTCGACGGATCCTTGAGCCCGGTGACCGGCGGCTATCGCCTGGGGCTCGATCACGCCAACCTCGTCCAGGGGCAGCTCTCGGCGCGTCTGGCCAACCCCACCACGCTTCTGGTCGAAGGCGAGAGCGTCGCGCTCGACGCCGTGCGCTTCGATGTTGGCTCGGGCCGCATCACCGCCAGCGGCACTGCCGGCACTGCGCTCGATCTCAATGTCGACATCTCGGCCCTGCCGCTCTCCATCGCCAATGCAATCGTCCCGAGCCTCGGGCTTGCCGGCACGCTTGAAGGCAATGCGCGCATCACGGGTTCGGCCTCCGACCCACGTGTCAGTTTTGACGCGCGGGGCAATGGCATCAATGCTGCGGCTATCGCGCCGTTCGGCATCACTCCGCTCAGCGCTTCGACGCGCGGCACATTTGCCAACAATTCCGTTGCTATCGAGGCGCTCAGCGCCAATGGTTCGGGCGGGCTTGCACTCACCGGTTCGGGCCGCGTGCCATTGGCCGGGTCGGGGCTTTCCCTTTCGCTCAATGGCTCGGCGCCATTGGCGCTCGCCAACCGCTTCCTCATCGACCGGGGCGGGCAATTGTCCGGCACGGCCAGTTTTGATGCGCAGGTCAGCGGGAGCCTCGCGAACCCGCAATTCGGCGGATCGGTGTCCACTAGCGGGGCAGGCTATGTCGATCCCGAGCTCAATCTGCGTCTGGCCAATATTGCCGGCCGGGCGCGGCTCGATGGCACCACCGCCACCATCGAGACGCTCAGCGCCAACCTTGCCACCGGCGGCAGTGCCTCGGTTTCCGGTACGGTCGGTCTCACCGGGGCCTTCCCGGCCAATCTCACGCTCAATGTCAATTCGGCCCGCTATGCCGATGGCGATCTTTTCATTGCCACGGTGACGGGCAGCCTCGGGCTGACCGGCAATCTCACCGGCACGCCGCTCCTTGCCGGAACGGTCCTCGTCGAACAGGCCAATATCACCGTGCCGGAAGGCTTTGGCGGTGGTGCGCAATTGATCGATGTCGAGCACCGCTCCGCGCCAGCGGCCGTGGCGCAGACGCTCAGCCGCGCCAAGATCACCAGCAATGGCGCGCCCGTGCCGCAGAGCCGCTCGCCCGGCATGCTGCTCGACGTCACGCTCAACGCGCCCAACCAGATCTTCATTCGCGGCCGTGGCCTCGACGCGGAAGTGGGTGGGTCGGTGCGTCTCACCGGGCCGCTGAACAACATCCAGCCCGTCGGCGCCTTCTCGCTCAATCGCGGCCGGCTCTCCATTCTTGGCCAGCGCATCACCTTCGAGCGCGGAACCGTCACGCTGGTCGGCGATCTCGATCCGCAGCTTGATTTCGTGGCGACCACCCAGGCCGACGACATTACCGTGGTAGTCACCGTGTCCGGGCGCGTCTCGGCACTGGACATCAATTTCAGCTCCAATCCGCAATTGCCGCAGGACGAAGTGCTCGCGCGCCTCATCTTCAAGCGCTCCATGGGCGAATTGTCGCCGCTGCAACTGGCGCAATTGGCTGCGGCAGCGGGTGAACTGGTCGGTGCAGGTGGCGGCGGTGGCGGTCTCCTCGGCGGCCTTCGCGGCGCCGCGGGCCTTGCCGATCTCGATGTGGTCACCGATGCCCAGGGCAATGTCGGCGTCGAGGCGGGCACCTATCTCCAGGACAATGTCTATCTCGGCGTCACCGCCGGGGCCAATGGCCAGAGCAAGGTGACCATCAATCTCGATGTGACCGAGGATCTCACCGTCAAGGGTGCGGCCGGCCAGGACGGCAATTCCAGCCTCGGCGTGTTCTACGAGCGCGATTACTGAGGTTTTTGGCACGGGGCCTTATCAAACACACTGTGTCATCCCCGCGCACGCGGGGACCTCCGTTTAACAGGGGTTCCCGCTTTCGCGGGAATGACATTGTGGAGCGATGTGTTTCGGGCTGAGGGAGCACGGTTCACCCCCTCCCCAGCCCTCCGCTCGAGGGGGAGTGTCACTGCGTTTCGGGCACGATCTTGCCACACCCACCGCAGGACACTCTCCCCCTCGAGGGGAGGGCTGGGGAGGGGGGCTTCCAGGTTTGAACCGAAAGAACACACGACGTCATCCCCGCGAAAGCGGGGATCTTCGTTTGCGGAGCCTCAAGGAAAACAGAGGTTCCCGCGTGCGCGGGAATGACATTGTGCTTTTGCCGCTACCGCCCAGCGCCGCCCGTCTTTGCGGCCTTGGCCTCGTCCCACCACCAGATAGTCGGAAAGCCGTTGGAGAATTCCGGCAGGGTGTCGGGGCGGCTGAACCGGTCCCAGCGGGCGGTGCGGGAATAGAGCAGCGCATAGCCGGGGATGACATAGTCATGGGCGAGAAGAACCCGGTCGAGGGCTCCGATGATGGCCAGCTGCGTGTCGCGATCCTCGGCGGCCACGAGCTGGTCGATCAGCGCGTCGATGCCCGGATCGGAGATGCCGGCATAGTTCCGCGAGCCAGGGTCGTCGACACTGCCGGAGCCGAAGAAATCGCGCTGTTCATTGCCCGGCGAAAAGGACTGCGCCCAGCTGGCATAGATCATGTCGAAGTCGAAACTGCGCAGGCGATTGATATATTGCGGTGTGTCCACCACGCGGATCTGCAAATCGACGCCGATCTGGGCGAGGTTGCGCTGCAGATTTGCGGCGATCGGCTCCAGCGTCGGCTGGTGCATCAAAAGCTCGATGGAAAGCTGGGTGCCATTGGCGTCGACCAGCTGGGTGCCGTTGAGCGTGTAGCCGGCCTCGGTCAGCAGGTTCAGTGCCGCGCGCAGATTTTCCCGCAGCTTTGTCGGGTCGCCATTGACGGGGTTGGTATAGGCCGTGGTGAACACGGTTTCGGGGACTAGCTCCCGAACGCCTTCCAGAATGTCCAGCGTTTCGCCCTCGGGAATACCCTTTGAGGCAAAGGGCAGGCCGAAGAAATAGCTGTCGATGCGAGCATACTGGTTATAGAACACCGTCGCGTTCAGCTCTTCGAAATCGAAAGCATGGTTGATCGCCCGGCGCACGCGCTGGTCGTCGAATTTATCGCGCCGCAGATTGGGGATGAAGCCGGTCATCTCGCCCCGGCCGTTATAATCCTCGGGGAACTCCTCGCGCACGACGCGCCCTTCGGCGACGGCTGGGAAGTCGAAGCCCGTGGCCCAGCGGCGGGCGGTATATTCGCTCCACCAGTCGAACTGATCGCCCTTGAAGGCCTCAAACCAGACGGCCTCGTCGAGGAAATACTCGTAGGCGAACTTGTCGAAATTATTGGTGCCGATTTGGGTCGGATGGTCGGCGCCCCAATAGTCCTCGACCCGTTCATAGGTGATGGTGCGGCCGGCGTCGAAGCTGGCGAGGCGGTAGGGACCCGAGCCGAGCGGGGGCTCGAGGGTAGATTCCCCGATATTGCGCTGCTTGCCATTGGCGTCCGTGCCCTCCCACCAATGCTGAGGCAGGACAATCAGCTGTCCAAGGATATGAGGCAGTTCGCGATTGCCGGTCATGTCGAAGGTGAAGGTCACCTCGCTGGGCGCGGTCACCTCGGCGCTGGTCACATTGGCATAATATTGGGTGTAGGTGGGGCTGAGCTCGATGACCTTCTCGAAGGACCAGACCACGTCCTCGGCGGTCACCGGCTCGCCATCATGCCAGCGCGCATCGGGGTCCATGCGGAAGGTCACCGCGCCATAATCGTCGGCGACCTTCATCGCTTCGGCGAGCATGCCATAGGCGGTGTTCACCTCGTCCATGGAGGACGTCATGAGCGTTTCGTAGATGAGCCCGAGACCGGCGGCCGGCGTGCCCTTGGGCAATATGGGGTTGAACGTGTCAAAGCCGCCGCGCGTGCCCAGGCGAACCGTGCCGCCCTTGGGCGCATCTGGGTTCACATAGTCGAAATGGGAAAAGCCTTCCGCATATTTGGGTGCCTCGGTCAGCGAATCCGCATGGACCCAGACCCCGGTCGGGGTCTGCGCGACAACCGGCGCGGCAAGGCCGAGGAGCAGGAGGCCGGAAGAGAGCAGGGCGGAGAACTTCATGGTGTGGCTCCGTTGATTTGGCCAGAAGCGTAGTCTGAATTTGGGGCGATGTCGAAGGCCGCGGCCATGAGCTGGCTCGTATAGGTCTCGCGCGGCGCGGCAAAGATTTCAGCAGCGGGTCCGGCCTCGACGACCTTGCCATTACGCATGACCACGAGGCGATGGGCGAGCGCTCGAACGACGCGCAGATCGTGGCTGATGAAGAGATAGGTGAGGCCGCGCCGATGCTGGATTTCGCGCAGGAGGTCGATCACCTGGGCCTGGATGGACACGTCGAGCGCCGAGGTTGGCTCGTCGAGCACGAGAAAGGCCGGCTCGAGGATGAGGGCGCGGGCAATGGCGATGCGCTGGCGCTGGCCGCCGGAAAATTCGTGCGGATAGCGGTCGGCACTCTCGGGGTCGAGTCCTACTTCGCGCAGGACCGCGATGACCTTGTTTTGCCGTTCTTCGCTCGACAGGCGCGGCATGTGCACGGACAGGCCTTCGGCGACGATTTCGCGCACCGGCATGCGGGGGCTGAGCGAGCCGAACGGGTCCTGAAAGACGATCTGCATATGCTGCCGCAGGGGGCGCATGGCGCGCCCCGATCGGCCGGCGATATTTTCCCCCAGCACCACGATGCGACCCTCGGACGGGATCAGCCGCAACAGCGCATAGCCAAGCGTCGATTTGCCTGAGCCGCTTTCGCCGACGACGCCCAGCGTTTCACCGCGGAAAATGTCGAGATCGACACCGTCGACCGCCCTTATATGGCCGACGACGCGCCGCAACAGGCCGCGCTTGATCGGGAACCACACTTTGAGGTCCCGTGCCTCCACCACTTTTTCGGCATTGGCATCGGGCAGGTTCGGCGTCCCACTCGGCGCGGCGGCGAGAAGTTTTTTGGTGTAGGCGTGCTGAGGGCTTTCGAAAATCTGCGCAACCGGTCCGGTCTCGACGATTTTTCCCTCGGTCATCACCGCCACCCGGTCGGCGATCTTGCGCACGATGGTGAGGTCATGGGTGATGAACAGCATGGCCATGCCGTTCCTGCGCTGCAGGGATTTCAGCAGGTCGAGGATCTGTGCCTGCACCGTCACGTCGAGCGCCGTGGTCGGCTCGTCGGCAATCAGCAGTTTGGGATCATTGGCCAGCGCCATGGCGATCATGACGCGCTGGCGCTGCCCGCCTGACAGCTGGTGCGGATAGGACTCCAGCCGGCTTTCCGGGTCGGGAATGCCGACATCGGTCAGCAGCTCGATCGTGCGTTTGCGGGCCGCCGTCTGGCGCAGGCCCTGATGGATCGCCAGCACCTCGCCGATCTGCTTGCCGATCATGTGCACCGGATTGAGCGAACTCATCGGCTCCTGAAAGATCATGCCGATCCGGTTGCCGCGCAGGCCGCGCAAGACTTGCTCATCGGCTCTGGCGAGGTTTTGCCCCTCAAAGCTGATCTCGCCGGAAATGCTGGCGCTGGCCGGCAACAGCCGCAGTACCGAGAGCGCCGAAACCGATTTGCCCGATCCGCTCTCGCCCACCAGCGCCAGCGTTTCACCCGGCGCGATGTCGAAGGCGATGTTTCGCACCGCCTCGGAGGCGCCGAAGCGGATGGTGAGATCCCGTACGGAAAGCAGCGGCCCGGTCATGCAAAGGTCTTTCGCGGGTCGAAGGCGTCGCGGACGGCCTCGCCGATGAACACCAGCAGCGTCATCATCAGCGCAATGGTGAAAAAGCCCGTCAGCGCCAGCCAGGGGGCCTGCAAATTGTTCTTGCCCTGCGCCAGCAGTTCCCCCAGCGAGGGCGAGCCGGGCGGCAGGCCGAGACCGAGGAAATCGAGCGAGGTGAGGGTCGCCACCGAGCCCGACAGAATGAAGGGCATGAAGGTCAGCGTCGCCACCATGGCATTGGGCAAGAGGTGCCGCCACATGATGGTGCGGTTGGAAACGCCCAGCGCGCGGGCGGCGGTGACATATTCAAAATTGCGCGCTCGCAGGAATTCGGCGCGGACAATGCCCACCAGCGACACCCAGGAAAACAGCAGCAAAATGCCGAGCAGCACCCAGAAGCTGGGCGCGATCACCCGCGAGATGATCAGCAGCAGGTAAAGCGCGGGGATCGAGGTCCAGATTTCGATGAGCCGCTGGGCGATGAGATCGGTCCAGCCGCCGAAATAGCCCTGTGTCGCCCCCGCCACGATGCCGATGCCCGAGGATATCACGGTGAGGATTAGCCCGAAGAGGATGGAGAGGCGGAAGCCATAGACCAGACGGGCGAAGACATCGCGGCCGCGATCATCCGTCCCCAGCCAATGATAATTGCCGATATGGCAATTGGGGTCCTCGACGCCCAGCGGGTAGCGCGCGCAGAACTCGTCCCGGCCCATCATCCAACTCGGTGCATTGGCGCCCGAATAGGGCAGATAGCCGTCAATGGTGGTGTAGTCGAAGCGCACCGGCGGCCAGAGTGCCCAGCCATTGGCCTCGATTTCGTCTGATATATAGGGCTGGCGGTAATTCGTGGTGGCCAAGAACCCGCCGAACTTGCTCTCGGGATAGGTGACCAGCGCCGGCACCATCAACTCACCCTTGTAGGAGACGAGAATGGGCCGCTCATTGGCGATGAACTCGGCGCCGAGCGTCACGATGAACAGGGCGAGGAAAATCCAGAGCGACCACCAGCCGCGCCGATTGGCCTTGAAATTGGCGAGGCGACGGCGGTTGAGCGGGGAGAGGGCGATGCTCATGCGTCGCGGCTTTCGAAGTCGAGGCGCGGATCCACCCACATATAGGCCAGGTCCGAAATCAGCCCGATCACCAGCCCGAGGAGGGAGAAGATGTAGAGCGTGGCAAAGACCACAGGATAGTCGCGATTGGCGATGGCTTCAAAGCCCAGAAGCCCCAGCCCGTCGAGCGAGAAGATGGTCTCGATCAGAAGCGAGCCGCCGAAGAATGCGCCGATGAATGCCCCCGGAAACCCGGCAATGATCAGCATCATGGCATTGCGGAAGACATGGCCGTAGAGCACCTGCCGGTCGTTGAGGCCCTTTGCCCGCGCCGTCACCACATATTGCTTGCCGATCTCGTCGAGGAAGGAATTCTTGGTCAGCAGCGTCGCCGTGGCAAAGGCCCCGAGCCCCATGGCGGTGATCGGAAGCACCAGATGCCAGGCATAGTCCAGCACCTGCCGCCACCAGGGAAAGCTTGAAAAACCCGGCGAGGTCAGTCCGCGCAGGGGAAAGATCGACCAGAAACTGCCCCCGGCCAGCAGCACGATCAATGCAATCGCAACGAGAAAACCGGGCACGGCATAGCCGACGATAATGAGGCTCGAGGTCCAGACATCGAAGCGGGATCCATCGCGCCGCGCCTTGGCAATCCCAAGCGGAATGGACACGCCATAGGCGATCAGCGTCATCCACAGGCCCAGCGAGATCGAAACCGGCATCTTCTCCTTGATCAGATCAATGACGGAGATATCGCGATAATAGCTCTCGCCGAAATCAAAGCGGAGATAGTTCCAGATCATCGTGAAAAAGCGTTCGAGCGGGGGCTTGTCGAAACCGAACTGCTTTTCGATGCGCTCGACCAGTTCGGGCGGCAGGCCTTCGCTGCCGCGATAGCCGCTCTTGCCCGGTTGGATGGGCGCATTCGGCTGGGAGACGACGTCGCCGCCGCCACCGGTCACGCGTTCGGTCAAGGCGACGTTCTGGCCGGAGAGATTAGCCAGCGCCTGTTCTACTGGCCCGCCCGGGGCAAATTGAGTGATGAGAAACGAAATGGCCATGATGCCGAAGACAGTCGGGATCATCAGCAATAGTCGGCGGATGATATAGGCGCCCATTTCGTCTCCAAACCCTTGGCTCGCCATAGTTCACTTTGTCGAGCCACCCGCAAATCACCTTGCAGCGAGAGGGGCTTGTGTCAAATGCACCATTTGGCGACGGGTTTTGCAACTGCCGCTTTCGTTGGGAGCACTTGCCACGTCGAAGGCCCCCACCCTTGATCCCTCACCACAAGGGGGAGGGAGACGATGGAGACGAGAGAGTTGTGCTTGCGCCTCCCTCCCCCTCCGTGGGGAGGGAATGAGGGTGGGGGGAGGGGAGCCACGCTGTCCCAGCCTCCACCATCTCCACTTGCCTCATTCCCCCGCCGCCGTCACACTCTCCCCAACTCAGGAGTGCCCATGAACTACAAGACCATCGCCCAGGTCCGGGATGCCGGCATTGCCCGCGTCCTCATCGTTGCCCTCAGGGCACACGGATTTCACCCGCTCGAGCCGCGCGACGGCGGCTTGCCGGGCGTGCCGAACATTTTCGGGGCCGAGGGCGTCGGCATCGAAGTGCCGGAAAACGAGATGGCCGATGCAACACTTCTGGTCGAGGATCTGTTGAAGGACATGACAGAGGCCGATCCCGCAAAACCGCCATATTGAGGAACCACCATCGAATTGCGGGTCGGGCGTTGAACGGAGTGGTTGCTTTGGTTTATAAGCCGCCACAAGTGTTAATTTCCCTTAAGCCCTCGGGCAGGAGTCACTCATGAAACTTTGGATACGCGGAGCCGGTTCCGTTTTGGGTGTGGCCGCTGCGGCGCTGCTGCTTGCAGCCTGCTCGCCGACCACACGCTCCAACACGGCCGGGCTCAACGTCGTGAGCGCGCCCCAGCAATTGCAGCCGGTCCAGTCCTCGACCGTCCAGCAGGGAACATTGCCCTCGATTGGCGCCACCGGTACGCCGGCACCTGGCCTGTCGGGCACGCCGGTTCTCGGTGGGGCACCTGCTGCGCCCCAGCCGGGCTTCGGCGCCACCACCAATGTTGCTGCCAATAGCTCGATCACGACGATCGGCCAGCCGGCCGGCAGTTTCAGCGCCGGCCCTGAAGGCGTCTGGACCGTTACGGCGGGCAGCCAGACCTGCCAGCTCAATCTGCCGATGACGGCAAAGACGGGCACGAATTACTACCGGGCCTCGGCTCCGGGCTGCACCGTGGCGCAGATCGCCTCGGTCACCGGCTGGCAGCAGGTCGGCAGCCAGCTGCAGCTCTATGATGAGAACGGCAATATCGCCGCCTTCCTCGCGCCGTCGAGCGGCCGCTATATCGGCACAATGGGCGGTGGCCAGGCCATCGCCATGTCGCGGTAAAATCTGCAAGGGCCGGTCCCTGGGGCCGGCTTCTTGCCGTCCAGCGCGCTGCACTTCATGCAGTTGCGCCGTGTCACCCCCGCGAAAGCGGGGGCCTCTGTTCCCATCCATATCAACTGAGGTTCCCGCCTTCGCGGGAATGACCTTGTGGTTGCTTCTTCCATGTCCTCCCCCGCTACTCCCGTTCGCGCCGCCTATGAAGCGCTTGCCGCCCGTGGTGCGCTGACCCGCGACCCGGCGCAGCTCGAGGCCGTTGCCCATTTCGACCGCATCCTTGCCGATTTGCGGGCCGCGCGGCCGAAGCGCCTGTTCGGCTTCCGCGAAAAGCCGCGTCCCGTGCGCGGGCTCTACCTTTACGGCGAGGTCGGTCGCGGCAAGACCATGCTGATGGACCTTTTCTTCGCCGGCCTGCCGATCAAGGAAAAGCGGCGCGTCCATTTCCATGAATTCATGGATGAGGTGCATCGCGGCGTTGCCGCCTTCCGCAAGACGGCGCGGGGCAGCAATGACAATGCCGATCCGATCGAGGCGGTGGTTCGGCCCATGCTGAAATCGGGGCTGCGCGTGCTCTGCCTCGATGAATTCCACGTCCACGACATCACCAATGCCATGTTGCTCGACCGGCTTTTCGACAAGCTCTTTGCCGGCGGGGTCGTCCTGGTGTCGACCTCCAATGTGGTGCCCGATGGGCTCTACAAGGATGGTCTCAATCGCCAGCTCTTCCTGCCGTTCATCGAGCGGCTGAAGCGCGAAACCGAGGTGGTGGGCCTGCCTTCGGAGCAGGATTACCGGCGGCTCAAATTTGCCGGCCAGCAGGTCTATGTCTTTGGCACGGGGCCGCAGGTTGCCGCCGAGATGGATGCGCTCTGGCTGCGCCTCACCGGTGGCGAAGAGGGCGCGCCAGGCACTATCGAAAGCATCGGACGTGAGATCCCCGTGCCGCGTATCGCCATGGGCGCAGCGCGTTTCGGTTTTGCCGATCTCTGCGACAAGCCGCTCGGCACGCGCGACTTTGTGCGCATCGCCCATTCCTTCGATACGCTGGTGCTCGAAGATGTGCCGCAGATGGATCGCACGCGGTCCGATGCGGCCAAGCGCTTCATCCTTCTCATCGACAGCCTCTATGATCGGGGCGTCAAGCTCGCGGCCAGTTTTGCCGTGCCGCTCGAGCAATTGGGCAAGGACGACAAGACCGCGTTCGAGTTCCAGCGCACGGTGTCGCGCCTCACCGAAATGCAGTCCGAGGAATATCTGGGCAAGGGCCTGCGCGATGCGCCCAGCGAGGAAACGGCCTAGCTATCGTCCGGTTCAGTGCCAGATGACGAGGCCGAGCGTGCCACCAGCGGCGGCGCCGAGCAGGGCGCCGATGGCAGCGCCCGCCAGATTGACTTGCGAACCCATAATGCCGCCCGCACAAGCGCCCAGGACCAATCCGATCGCCATGGTGATGCCCTGGCGTCGGCCGAGACCGTCTCGCGCCGCCGGAGCCGGTTTTTTGTGCGGTGGCCTGGGGGTGGGTGTCATGCCGAAAACCTTGAAACGATTGCGCCCTCTTTGGGTAGTTCACCTTGCCCATTTGGCATACCCCCATCGCCCATGAGCAAGGGCGAAACCGGGCTCTAGACGAACGGTTCACTTGCCCCTCAGGCCGGGGAAGGTTAAGAGGTGCGCCAAATCAACGCAGTCGGGGATCAAGGCTAATGGCGCGCAAGAAAATTGCCCTTATCGGTGCTGGACAGATCGGCGGAACGCTGGCCCTGCTCGCGGCGCAGAAGGAACTCGGCGATATCGTCCTGTTCGACGTGGTTGATGGCGTAGGCCCCGGCAAGGCGCTCGATATCGCCCAGTCGGCCCCTTCCCAGGGCTTTGACGCGGTCATGAAGGGCACGTCCGAGTACAAGGACATCGAAGGCGCTGACGTCGTCATCGTCACCGCCGGCGTGCCGCGCAAGCCCGGCATGAGCCGCGACGACCTGCTCGAAATCAACCTCAAGGTGATGGAGCAGGTGGGCGCGGGCATTGCCAAATATGCTCCCGACGCCTTCGTGGTCTGCATCACCAACCCGCTCGACGCCATGGTCTGGGCGCTGCAGAAATTCTCCGGCCTGCCCACCAATAAGGTCGTCGGCATGGCTGGCGTGCTCGACAGCTCGCGCTTCGTCCACTTCATCGCCGATGAACTCAAGGTTTCGGTCGAAGACGTCAATGCCTTCGTGCTTGGCGGCCACGGCGACACCATGGTGCCGCTGGCCCGCTACTCCACCGTTGCCGGCATCCCGCTCACCGACATCGTCAAGATGGGCTGGATGAGCAAGGAAAAGCTCGAAGAGATCATCCAGCGCACCCGTGATGGCGGCGCCGAGATCGTGGGTCTCTTGAAGACCGGTTCGGCCTTCTACGCTCCTGCGGCTTCCGCCATTGCCATGGCCGAGAGCTACCTCAAGGACAAGAACCGCGTCCTGCCCTCCGCCGCCTACCTCAATGGCGAATATGGCATCAAGGACACCTATGTTGGCGTTCCGGTGGTCATCGGTGCCGGTGGCGTCGAGAAGGTCGTCGAGATCGCCCTCAACTCCGCCGAGCAGAAGGCCTTCGAAAAGTCGGTCGGCGCCGTCGAGGGCCTGATCGAGGCCTGCAAGAAGATCGCGCCGAAGCTGGCGTAATCCGAACAAATGTCATCCCCGCGCAAGCGGGGATCTCCCTTTCGGGGGAGCGAAACGAGATTGCCGCCTCTCGGGCGGGAATGACGCGGTAGGGGACTTGGAGCCCCGTGATCGCAAGCGATTGACCCAGTAAGGGGAACACGATGAACATCCACGAACATCAGGCCAAGGCGCTGCTCAAGGAATATGGTGCACCGGTTGCTGCGGGCGTCGCCATCTATTCCGTCGACGAAGCGGAAGCCGCCGCCAAGTCGCTGCCGGGCCCGCTTTATGTGGTCAAGAGCCAGATCCATGCCGGCGGTCGCGGCAAGGGCAAGTTCAAGGAACTCGGTCCCGACGCCAAGGGCGGCGTGCGCCTGGCCAAGACCATCGACGACGTCGTCGCCTTCTCGCGCGAAATGCTCGGCAATACGCTGGTGACCGCCCAGACCGGTGAAGCCGGCAAGCAGGTCAACCGCCTCTATATCGAAGATGGCGCCGACATCGCCCGCGAACTCTATTGCTCGCTCTTGGTCGATCGCTCCGTTGGTCGCGTGGCTTTCGTGGTTTCGACCGAAGGCGGCATGGACATCGAGGCCGTCGCCCATGATACGCCCGAAAAGATCCATACCATCGCGATCGATCCGGAAGCCGGCGTGACCGCGGCTGACGTCGCTGCCATTTCCAAGGCCCTCGAGCTCGACGGCGCTGCTGTCGAAGACGCCAAGAGCCTCTTCCCGATCCTCTACAAGGCCTTTGTCGAAAAGGACATGGCGCTGCTCGAGATCAACCCGCTGATCGTCATGACCGACGGCCATCTGCGCGTCCTCGACGCCAAGGTGTCCTTCGACGGCAATGCGCTCTTCCGCCACGACGACATCAAGGCGCTGCGCGACGAGACCGAGGAAGACGCAAAGGAAATCGAGGCCTCCAAGTGGGACCTCGCCTATGTGGCGCTCGATGGCAATATCGGCTGCATGGTCAACGGCGCGGGCCTCGCCATGGCGACCATGGACATCATCAAGCTCTACGGCAAGGAGCCGGCGAACTTCTGTGACGTCGGCGGCGGCGCCGGCAAGGAGAAGGTGGCGGCTGCGTTCAAGATCATCACCGCCGATCCGAAGGTCGAGGGCATCCTCGTCAACATCTTCGGCGGCATCATGAAGTGCGACGTCATCGCCGAAGGCGTTGTCGCTGCGGTTCAGGAAGTGGGGCTCAAGGTTCCGCTGGTGGTGCGCCTCGAAGGCACCAATGTCGAGTTGGGCAAGAAGATCCTCAACGAATCCGGTCTCGCCATCACGGCGGCAGACGATCTCGACGATGCGGCGAAGAAGATCGTCGCTGCGGTCAACGGCTAATTCAGAGGACTGGAAAGCATGTCTATTCTCGTCAACAAAGACACCAAGATCCTCGTTCAGGGCCTGACCGGCAAGACCGGCACGTTCCACACCGAGCAGGCGCTGGCCTATTACGGCACCAAGATGGTCGCCGGCATCCACCCCAAGAAGGGCGGCGAAACCTGGACCGGTTCTGCCGGCGAAAGCCTGCCGATCTACGCGACGGTTGCCGAAGCCCGCGACGCCACCGGTGCTGACGCATCGGTGATCTATGTGCCGCCTGCCGGTGCTGCCGACGCGATCATCGAAGCCATCGAAGCCGAGATCCCGTTCATCACCTGCATCACCGAGGGTATCCCGGTGGCCGACATGGTGCGCGTCAAGGCTCGTCTCGAGCGCTCCAAGTCGCGCCTGCTCGGCCCGAACTGCCCCGGTATCCTTACCCCGGAAGAATGCAAGATCGGCATCATGCCGGGCTCGATCTTCCGCAAGGGTTCGGTCGGTATCGTCTCGCGCTCCGGCACGCTGACCTATGAAGCCGTGTTCCAGACTACCAATGAGGGCCTGGGCCAGACCACGGCAGTCGGCATTGGCGGTGATCCGGTCAAGGGCACCGAGTTCATCGACGTGCTCGAGATGTTCCTCGCCGACGACGAAACCAAGTCGATCATCATGATCGGCGAAATCGGTGGCGCGGCCGAAGAAGAAGCGGCCCAGTTCCTCATCGACGAGGCCAAGAAGGGCCGCAAGAAGCCGATGGCTGGCTTCATCGCCGGTCGCACCGCGCCCAAGGGCCGCACCATGGGCCATGCCGGCGCTGTCGTTTCCGGCGGCAAGGGCGATGCGGAATCCAAGATCGCTGCCATGGAAGCGGCCGGGATCACGGTGTCGCCGTCGCCGGCTCGTCTCGGCAAGACCCTCGTGGAAGTCCTCAAGGGCTGATCAGGGACGCTTTTGCCGATTGTAATACAACTAGACCAACTAGGTCAGCAAAGTTGTCTTTTACCGTCGATGAAAGCGCACGACTTATAGAAAGGTCCCCTTCACGGGATCGTCACCGGGCGCGGCGAAAAAATCGCCGCGCTTACTGCTAAGAGTGATGCTAGCCAATATTAGGCCAAGGTTGCTCGACATTTGAGCCGCGATCCTGCTCAGGGGTCGCTCACTTAACAGGATACTAAGGATGAGCGGTCAGTATCCGAACGAAATCAGGGACCGCATTGAGGCCGGCTAGCCGGCTCGTTTCAAAGGATGGCGGGGCGGCGCCTCGCACAAAAAGCGATGACACGACAGGAAAAGAACGACGCGTTCTTGCTGACCTCGTTCCTCTATGGGGGGAACGCCGACTACATCGAACAACTCTACTCCCGTTACAAAGCTGATCCAGCCAGCGTCGATGAGACCTGGTCGAGCTTTTTCGCGCGGCTCGATGATAGCCAGGATGTCGCCCTCAAGAACGCCGAGGGCCCCAGCTGGGGCCGCAAGGACTGGCCGCAGGCAGCCAGCGGCGATCTGATCGCCGCCCTTGACGGCAATTGGGGCGAGATCGCGGTCAAGGCCGAAAAGGCCACGACCAAGAAGGCCATTGCCGAGGGCAAGCCTTCCGCCAGCGCCGAAGACGTGCTGCAGGCGACGCGCGATTCCATCCGTGCCATCATGATGATCCGCGCCTATCGCATGCGCGGTCACCTGCATGCCGATCTCGATCCGCTCAAGCTCAAGGCCGACGAGCCGGCGCCCGAGCTTGATCCGCGCAGCTACGGCTTCACCGAGGCCGACTACAGCCGCAAGATATTCATCGACAATTATCTGGGCCTCGAATACGCCACCATCCCCGAGATGCTGGCCATTCTGCAGCGCACCTATTGCGGCACGCTCGGCATCGAATTCATGCATATCTCCGATCCGGAAGAGAAGCAGTGGATTCAGGAGCGCATCGAGGGTCCGGACAAGGAAATCACCTTCACCGCCGAGGGCAAGAAGGCGATCCTCAATAAGCTTGTCGAGGCCGAAGGCTTCGAAAAGTTCCTCGACGTCAAATATACCGGCACCAAGCGTTTCGGCCTTGATGGCAGCGAAGCGACGATTCCGGCGCTCGAGCAGATCATCAAGCGCGGCGGCGCCCTTGGCATCAAGGACATCGTCCTGGGCATGGCCCATCGTGGTCGCCTCAACGTTCTGACCCAGGTCATGGCCAAGCCGCACCGCGCCTTGTTCCATGAGTTCAAGGGCGGCGCCTTCTACCCTGACGACGTCGAGGGTTCGGGCGACGTGAAGTACCACCTCGGTGCCTCTTCGGACCGCGAGTTCGACAACAACAAGGTGCACCTGTCGCTGACGGCCAACCCGTCCCACCTCGAGATCGTCGATCCCGTGGTGCTCGGCAAGTCGCGCGCCAAGCAGGATCAGCACATCTCGCCAGATGGCAAGCTGGTCAATATCGCGGTGGACGGCAAGCCCGACCGCTCGATGGTGCTGCCGCTGCTGATCCACGGCGATGCGGCTTTTGCCGGCCAGGGTGTGATCGCCGAGTGTCTGGGGCTCTCGGGCCTCAAGGGCCACCGTACGGGTGGGTCGATCCACTTCGTCATCAACAACCAGATCGGCTTTACCACTTCGCCGATCTATTCGCGCTCCTCGCCCTATCCGACCGACGTCGCCAAGATGATCGAGGCGCCGGTTCTGCATGTGAATGGCGACGATCCGGAAGCCGTCGTATTCGCGGCCAAGGTCGCCGTCGAATACCGCCAGAAGTTCGGCAAGCCTGTCGTTATCGACATGTTCTGCTATCGCCGTTTCGGCCATAACGAAGGCGACGAGCCCAGCTTCACCCAGCCGCTGATGTACTCCAAGATCCGGTCGCACAAGACCACCCTGGAGATCTATTCGGAAAAGCTGATCGGCGAAGGCCTGCTGAGCCAGACTGACATCGACCAGATGCGCGCCAACTGGAAGGCCAAGCTCGAGGCCGAATTCGAAGCCGGCCAGGATTATCGTCCGAACAAGGCCGACTGGCTCGACGGCGCCTGGAAGAGCTTCAAGCCGGCTGCCGATGAAGGCCCGCGCCGCGGCGACACCGGTGTCGATATGGATCGCCTCAAGGCCATCGGCACCCAGCTCACCAAGGTCCCGTCGGATTTCAACGTCCACAAGACGGTCAAGCGCTTCCTCGACAACCGCCTCAGCGCCATCGAAAGCGGCGAGGGGATCGACTGGGCGACCGCCGAGGCCCTGGCCTTCGGCACCCTGGTCACCGAGGGGCACCCGGTGCGCCTGTCCGGCCAGGATTGCGAACGCGGCACGTTCAGCCAGCGCCATTCGGTGCTGAATGATCAGCTGGTCGAGAACAAGAGCTTTACCCCGCTCAACAATCTCACCGAGGATCAGGCTCGTTACGAGGTCATCAATTCGATGCTCTCCGAAGAGGCTGTGCTGGGCTTCGAATATGGCTACTCGCTGTCGGAGCCTCGGGCGCTGACGCTGTGGGAGGCCCAGTTCGGCGACTTCGTGAACGGTGCGCAGGTCGTCATCGACCAGTTCATCTCCTCGGGTGAGCGCAAGTGGTTCCGCATGTCGGGCCTCGTGATGCTCCTGCCGCATGGCTATGAAGGGCAGGGGCCGGAGCATTCCTCCGCGCGTCCCGAGCGCTTCCTTCAGCTCTGCGCCGAAGACAATATGCAGGTCGCCAACTGCACGACGCCGGCCAACTATTTCCACGTGCTGCGCCGGCAGCTCAAGCGCGACTTCCGCAAGCCGCTGATCCTGATGACGCCCAAGAGCCTCTTGCGCCACAAGCGCGCCGTCTCGGGTCTCGTCGAGCTTGGCCCCGACAGTGTCTTCCATCGCCTTCTCTGGGACGATGCCGAGGCACCGGGTCTGCCCAAGACCACGATCCGCCTCGCGCCGGACGAAAAGATCCGCCGCGTCGTCCTCTGCACCGGCAAGGTCTATTACGACCTTCTGGAAGATCGCGAGAAGAAGGGCATCGACGATGTCTATCTCCTCCGCATCGAGCAGCTCTATCCGTTCCCGGCCAAGGCGCTCTTGGACGAATTGAGCCGCTTCCCCAATGCGGAAGTGATCTGGTGCCAGGAAGAGCCCCGCAATATGGGGGCCTGGGCCTTCATCCAGCCCTATGTGGAATGGGTGTTCGACCAGATGGGTCGTGGCAACCAGCGCGTGCGCTATTCCGGTCGGCCGGCCGCCGCTTCTCCCGCTACAGGCCGCATGAGTGTCCACCTGGAGCAGCTCCAGGCATTCCTGGACGATGCCTTGGGCTCCTGAGCCTTGTGACAAGACATAATGAGCGCCACATTCGTCCTTAGGACGGTGGCGCTCTGGCCCGAAACAGAAGGACAAGATTCCATGTCGACAGAAATCCGGGTGCCGACCCTGGGCGAAAGCGTTTCCGAGGCCACCATCGGCCAGTGGTTCAAGAAGGTGGGCGACACGGTCTCCGCCGACGAGCCCATCGTCGAGCTCGAGACCGACAAGGTCACCATCGAAGTGCCGGCACCGGCCTCTGGCGTGCTCGAGGCGATTGCCGCCCAGCCCGGCGACACCGTCGATGTCGGCGCGCTGCTCGGCGCGATCGCCGCTGGCGCCGCTGCCGCTGCATCGGCTCCCGCCGCCGCCGCCAAGGCTGAAGTGCCCGCCGCCAATGCTGCCGGGCCGGAGCCTATCAAGGCTGCTGCCGGCGCAACCGACCGCGCTCCCGCCCCTTCAGCCCAGAAGCTGATCAATGAGAAGGGCCTCGAGGCCGCCGCCATCCCGGGTTCGGGCAAGGCCGGCCAGGTGCTCAAGGAAGACGTTCTTGCTGCCTTGGCAAAGCCCGCGCCGGCCGCCGCGGCGCCCGCCGCCCCCGCCCCGGCTCCTGCGGCCAAGCCTGCTGCCCCGCGCGCGCCCAGCGCTGCAGAGGATGCCGTGCGCGAAGAACGCGTGCGGATGACGCGCCTGCGCCAGACCATCGCCCGTCGCCTCAAGGACGCGCAGAACACCGCCGCCATGCTGACCACCTTCAACGAGGTGGACATGAAGCCGGTGATGGAGCTGCGCAACCAGTACAAGGACCTCTTCGAGAAGAAGCATGGCGTCAAGCTCGGCTTCATGGGCTTCTTCACCAAGGCCGTGGTCCACGCCCTCAAGGAAATCCCGGCGGTCAATGCCGAGATCGACGGGGATGACCTCGTCTACAAGCAGTACGCCCATATCGGCGTGGCCGTCGGCACCGACAAGGGCCTCGTCGTGCCGGTGGTGCGCGATGCCGACCAGATGTCGATCGCCGAGATCGAAAAGGAAATCGGCAATCTCGGTCGCAAGGCCCGGGACGGCCAGCTGTCCATGGCCGACATGCAGGGCGGCACCTTCACCATCTCCAATGGTGGCGTCTATGGCTCGCTGATGTCGACGCCGATCCTCAATGCCCCCCAGTCGGGCATTCTGGGCATGCACAAGATCCAGGAGCGCCCGGTCGTCGTCGGCGGCCAGATCGTCATCCGCCCGATGATGTATCTCGCCCTCAGCTATGATCACCGGATCGTCGACGGCAAGGAAGCGGTGACCTTCCTCGTGCGCGTCAAGGAAAGCCTCGAGGCGCCCGAACGCCTCGTGCTCGACCTGTGATCGCCGCATTTTCCTGATTGAAAAGGGCTCGGTTCGCCGGGCCCTTTTTTTGTTCACCGATTGGTGTTGGACGTCACGGCAAACGTTAGCAGTCTGTTAGCAGATTGTGACGCTAAGGCTGTGTCTGGATAAATTTTCGAGGTGTGGTTTGCGACGGTTTGTGGTTCTGGCAGCCTTATGTTTCGGCGCGGTCTTTCCAGCGTCAGCGCAGGAGGACGTAGCCGCAAATACCCAGCTTATCGGGGAATTGATGGCCTTTCATGGCTCGCAGGCCATCGTCAATGTCATGACCACCCATTGCTATGAAACCACCGGGCTCGACGGCGCTTATAAGGCGGCAGCCGAGAACTGGTATCTGCGCAATATCGGCTTCCTCGACCTTGCGGACCGGGTGATTGCGCGGCTTGGGGGCGGGGCCGAAGGCCAGCAGATCAACGCCGAGACCTATGGCGGCAGCCAGATCATGTCGGCCTATAACCAGGCCGAAAACAAGAACAGCTTCTGCCGCGCCTTCCTCGAGCAGGTCGAAACGGGCGCCCTCGATATCGATCGGCAATTGCCCGCGCCGCTCAAGCGAGCGCAGGAAATATCGGCGTCGTAGTAAGATTATCCCCGCCGCACCGAACCAGTATAAAGTGCTGATCAGGCGGCATTTTTGGGGTGGGCGATGAACCTTTGTTGTCGGGGCTGCGTATAAGCGGGACAACGGGGATAAATCCAATGAGTCTTGAGCTGACCCTTCTGGTCTGGAGCGCGCTGCTCGCCTTTGCCTATCTGGCGGTGCAGTCGACGGTCTATCGCCTTGATTATGGTGTGAAATTTGCCAATGGCCAGCGCGATGGCGAGCGTCCGCCAAACAAATGGGCGGCGCGTGGCGAGAAGGCCTTGCGCAATTTCCTCGAGACATACGGCATCTTCATTGCCCTGGCCGTGGCCACCGAACTCTCCGGCCGCTCTGACGGCCTCACCCAAATGGGCAGCCAGGTCTGGTTCTGGAGCCGCTGGATCTATCTGCCGGCCTATTTCATCGAGGCGCCCTATGTGCGCTCGCTGATCTGGACCATCTCCCTGATCGGCCTCGTTCTGCTGTTCGTGGGCGTGGCATTCTAGGCCATTTCCGCGAGGAAAATGCCTGAGCCGACGCTATTGCGAGACCCCGCCTTGCCCAAGGGGCAAGGCCCCGTCGGCCGGGCTGCGTTGCCGGAACGGGCGCGCTGGTGTAACCCTTGAGCACCTTCCACGCGCGATAGACAAATGGATTTCCCCTGGCTGGAATTTGCGGGTCTCATGCTCGCCTTCGGGATCAATGCGGTCATTCCAGGGGCCGACTTCGCCATGGTCCTGCGCCAGTCGGTGGCGCATGGGCGTCGCGCTGCATTGTTCACCTCCGCCGGCGTCGCCGTCTCGCTGCTCGTCCATGGCACCTACACGCTGCTGGGCGTGGGGGTCATCGTGGCTCAATCGCTTCTGTTGTTCAATGTTCTCAAGTGGTTGGGCGTCGCTTACCTCGTCTGGCTCGCCATTGCCGCGCTGCGCAGTCCGCCGCCGCAGCCGCCGGCCGATCTGGATGAGGTCGGCACGAGGCGCGGCGACATGGCCGCCTTTGGCCTCGGCTTTCTGACCAATCTGCTCAATCCCAAGGCCGTCCTGTTCTTCCTGGCGCTGTTCACATCGCTGGTCTCCGTCCATACGGACGGCCAGATCAAACTTATCTACGTGCTCAGCATGGCGCTTATGCTGTTCGCCTGGTTCGCATTGGTGTCGGTTTTCTTTACGACCCCTTCGGTGAAACAGGGCTTTTTCCGCGCCGGCCGGTGGTTTAATCGGATTACCGGCATTACATTCCTGGCGTTGGCCGTTCGCGTCGCTTTGGCACAACAGCGCTAATCTTCTGAGGCTAAGAGAAACATGGCAGATCAATTCGACCTCACCATTATCGGTTCGGGCCCCGGCGGCTATGTCTGCGCCATTCGCGCGGCGCAGCTCGGCATGAAGGTGGCCGTGGTCGAGAAATGGCCGACGCTGGGCGGCACCTGCCTCAATATCGGCTGCATTCCCTCCAAGGCCCTGCTACACGCCTCGGAACTGTTTGAAGAGGCCGGCCATGGCTTCAAGGCCCTGGGCATCGACATCCCCGCGCCGCAGCTCAACCTGCCGCAGATGATGAACCACAAGGCCGATACGGTTGCCTCCAATGTCGGCGGCGTCGACTATCTGTTCAAGAAGAACAAGATCACCATTTTCCGCGGCATCGGCTCGATCCCGGCTGCGGGCAAGGTGCTGGTGACGCCCCAGACCGGCGCACAGCAGGAAATCGCCACCAAGAACATCGTCATCGCCACCGGCTCGGTTTCGGCTAATCTGCCGGGCATCGAGATCGACGAAAAGACCATCGTCACCTCCACTGGCGCGCTGTCGCTGGCCAAGGTTCCTGCGCGCCTCCTCGTCATCGGCGCGGGCGTCATCGGCCTCGAGCTTGGCTCGGTCTGGGCGCGGCTTGGCGCCAAGGTGACCGTGGTCGAATATCTCGATCGCATCCTGCCGGGCATGGATAGCGAAGTGGCGCGCCAGTTCCAGCGCATGCTGCAAAAGCAGGGCATGGAATTCCGCCTCTCGAGCAAGGTCGGCGGCATCGATAAGCAGGATGACGGTTCGCTTAAGGTTCGGGTGGAACCGGCCGCAGGCGGGGACATCGAATTGCTCGACGCCGATGTGGCGCTGGTCGCCATCGGCCGCAAGCCGTTCACCGAAGGACTCGGGCTCGACATTGTCGGGGTTGCGCTGGACGAGCGCGGCCGCGTGCGTGTCGATGGCCACTACAAGACCTCCATCGATGGCATCTATGCTATCGGTGACGTGGTGGCCGGGCCCATGCTGGCTCACAAGGCCGAGGACGAAGGCATTGCCATCGCCGAAATCCTCTCCGGCCAGGCCGGTCACGTCAATTATGCCGCCATCCCGTCGGTGGTCTACACCAATCCGGAAGTCGCCTCCGTCGGCAAGACCGAGGACGAACTCAAGGCCGATGGCGTCAACTACAAGATCGGCAAATTCCCCTTCACGGCCAATGGTCGGGCCAAGGCCATGCTGGCGACCCAGGGCTTCGTGAAGATCCTCGCCGATGTCGAGACCGACCGTGTGCTGGGCGCGCACATCGTCGGCAAGAATGCCGGTGAGATGATCCACGAGCTGGTGACGCTGATGGAATTTTCTGGCGCCTCCGAAGATCTGGCGCGTACCACCCACGCGCACCCCACCTTGTCCGAGGCCATCCGTGAAGCAGCCCTGGCATTGGGCGATGGTGCCATCCACATCTAGGCAGGTCGCCTGCAAGGTACTGAAAACATTATGTTTCTATTTGGGGTGCCCTCTGGGTGCCCCTCTTTTTTGAATGAAAATTCATCATACAACTTGCCGATTATTGTATGTTGACTTGTCATTTCGTCTTCCATACAAGTTTTGCCCAAGGATCGGTTGCTGTCCAGTGGCGCGCCGATCCTGCGTCGCTGCATCGGGGAGAGGTGCCGGACGTCTAAGGATTTTTGGGAGGAATTCTAATGTTGCATCTGCCGAAAATGGCGGCCGGCTTTGCCGTGGCTGCGACCCTAATGGTGTCCGGGGCCAGCGCCCAGACGGTGCTTCGCTCATCGGACACGCATCCTGATGGCTATCCCACGGTGGAAGCTGTCAAGAAGTTCGGTGAGCTTCTCAGTGAAAAGACCGGCGGTCAGTATTCCGTCGAAGTGTTCCATTCGGCCCAGCTCGGTGGCGAGGCCGACACGATCGAGCAGACCCAGTTCGGCGTCATCGATCTCAACCGCATTTCCATCGGCGCCTTCGGCACCCAGGTGCCCGAAGCGACCGTCACCCAGCTACCCTATATCTTCCGCTCGGCCGACCACTTCCACAACGTGCTCGATGGCCCGATCGGCGAGGAAATCCTGGCCGCTTTCGACGCCGTGGATGTCGTGGCCCTGGCCTATTATGATGGCGGCGCCCGCTCGTTCTATAACAGCGAAAAGCCGATCAACACGCCGGCGGACATGGATGGCCTCAAGTTCCGCGTGATGCAGTCCGACATTTTTGTCGACATGGTGGGAGCGCTGGGCGCCAACGCCACGCCGATGCCCTATGGCGAAGTTTATTCGGGCATCCAGACCGGCGTTATCGACGGCGCCGAAAACAACTATCCGAGCTATGACACAGCCGGCCACGCCGAGGTCGCGAAATTCTACTCGCTCGACGAACATCTGATGGTGCCCGAGGTTCTGGTCGTCTCCAAGGTCGTCTGGGATGGTTTGTCGCCCGAAGTCCAGACGGCCATGCGTGAAGCGGCCAAGGAATCCGTCGCCTACCAGCGCGAATTGTGGGCCGCCAAGGAAGTCGAATCCAAGGCCGCTGTCGAAGCGCTGGGCGCGACGATCAACGAGGTCGACAAGGCGCCGTTCATCGAAGCGATGAAGCCTGTCTACGAGAAGTACGTCACCGATCCGAAGCTGCAGGACCTTGTGGCCCGCATCCAGGCCACTGAAGGCTGATTGCAACTGCCGGGCCGGCTTCGCGCCGGCCCGGTCGTCTTGCGGAGGATATTCCGGTGAGAAACTGGCTCCTGCCTACCAGCCGCGTGCTGCGGGCCATATCGAATGCTTCCCTCTGGCTTTCAGGGGTGGGGCTTGTCGTGATGACGATCATCGTCGCCTACCAGGTCTATATGCGCTTCGTGATCAACTCCTCCCCGTCCTGGACGGAGGGTGCTTCGATCATGATCATGAGCTGGTTCATCTTCCTGGGCGCGGCAGTCGGCGTGAGAGAGAACTTCCATATGGGGTTCGACGTGCTGCTTTATGTGCTGCCCAAAGGCGCCAAACCGGTCCTGCGGTCCATCAGCGATATCGCGATTTTCGCCTTTGCATCGGGCATGATCTATTACGGCGGCGAATTGGCCCTGCGCGGCCTCAGCGTCCGCATTCCGGTGCTCGGCCTGCCTCAAACCTTCACCTATTTGCCCATCGTCGTTTCGGGCTTTCTCATGTGCCTGTTCTCGCTGGAACGCATCCTGCTGCGCCTCGCTGGAGAACCGGTCGACGAAGCCCCTACCGAACTCGTGACCGAGGCCTGACGCTTATGGAATATTGGGTACTCTTCGGCGTCTTCACACTGTTCATGCTGATTGGCACGCCGATCGCCTTCTGCCTCGGCATTGCCAGCTTTGCCACCATCATGACTATCGGGCGTCCGCCCATCGTGGTGTTCCAGCAGCTTAATTCGGGGGTGTCCGCGTTCACGCTGATGGCCATTCCGTTCTTCATTTTCGCCGGCGACCTGATGATGCGCGGCGGCATCGCTGCGCGGATCATTCAGTTTGCCGGCGCGCTCATCGGGCATGTCCGTGGCGGGTTGGGCCAAGTCAATGTGGCGGCGTCGACCCTGTTTGGCGGCATTTCCGGCTCGGCCGTTGCCGAGGCGGCGGCCGTGGGGGGCATCATGATCCCGCAGATGAAGGCGCGCGGCTATGGCGCCGACTATGCGGTCAACGTGACCTCAATGGCGGCGCTCATCGCCCTCCTGCTGCCCCCCAGCCACAATATGATCATCTATTCGCTCTCGGGCGGCGGTCGCATTTCCATTGCCGATCTTTTTACGGCCGGCATCATTCCGGGTCTGCTGCTGGCTGTGGCCCTGGGCATCACGGCCTATATCGTCGCCGTCAAGCGTGGCTATCCGACCGAGCCATTTCCCGGATTTGCGAAGGCGTTCCAGTATTTCCTGATTTCCATTCCGGGGCTCCTGCTGATCGCCATCATTTTCGGCGGTGTGCGGTCCGGCATTTTTACCGCCACCGAAAGCTCATGCATCGCCGTCATCTACGCCCTGCTCGTGACCCTGCTGGTGTATCGGTCGATGAGCTGGTCGGAATTCGTCCACTCCGTCACCGGGGCGGTCAAAACCACGGCCATGGTGCTGTTCATCATCGGCGCCGCCGCTTCGTTCGGCTGGCTTATGGCCTATCTGCGGGTCGCGCCGATCCTCACCGACATGATTTCCAACCTGACCAGCGACCCGTTGATGGTCCTCCTGCTCATCAACGTCATGCTGCTGCTGCTCGGCACGTTCATGGATATGGGCCCGCTGATCATCATCACGACGCCGATCTTCCTGCCGATGGTTCAGGCCTTCGGAGTCGACCCCGTGCATTTCGGGGTCATCATGATCCTCAATCTGGGCATTGGCCTCAATACGCCCCCACTGGGTCCGGTGCAGTTCGTGGCGGCTGCGGTTGGAAAGATATCGATCTGGACCGCGATGCGCAGTGTCTGGCCGTTCTACACAGCCGGGCTGATCGTGCTCGGCCTTGTCACCTATGTCCCGGCACTCTCGCTGTGGCTGCCGAGCCTGTTCCACTAGCGCCATGTCCCTTGTCCACGCCGCACCGCCGCCATCGCGAAAACCCAAGCTTGCCGAACTGGTCATCGATACGCTGCGTCGGCGTATCGTTACCGGGGAATTGGTGCCGGGCATGAAACTGCCTACCGAAAGCCAGCTGACCGTACAATTCGGCGTAAGCCGCACGGTGGTCCGCGAAGCCATAGCCGCGCTGGCCGCCGAGGGCAGCGTGCAGTCCCGCCAGGGGGCGGGCGTCTATGTGCTGGCAAGTGCCACGAGCACATTCAACAGCATTGGTGGCGAGGGCTCGAACAAGATTTCGGTGGCCCTCAACGTGCTCGAAGTGCGCATGGGTATCGAGATCGAGGCGGCGGCGCTTGCAGCCCTTCGGCGCAGCGCCAGCCAGGAAGCGGCCATCCAGGAAGCGTGGAATGAATTCGGGCGGTTGCTGAAGAATGGCGGCGCGACCGGCCGCACCGATTTTGCCTTTCACCGCGCCATTGCGGCGGCCACCAATAATCCGTTCTACATCGAGGTGCTCGACGCCCTCGGCAGCCGGACCATCCCCTGCGACGTCGCCTCTCCCTGGGGCACGGAGAGCGTCCTCACCCATGCCTACCAGGTGGGGCTGCACGAGGAGCACCGGCGTATCCTGTTCGCTATTTCCGCCCAAGATGCCGAAGCGGCGCGGGAGGCCATGCGCGACCATCTTTCCCGCAGCCAGGAGCGCTACTGTGTCCGCCTGGCCGAACAGGCGGTGAGCCATTAGGGCCCGGATTTGTCTGGAGCCGAGCATTTTTCTGGAGCTGACATGAGTACCGAATACGACATCAGATTTGCCATTGACCCCGCCGGCGCCGCGGGAATGGGCACAGCCGAGCTGCGCGAAAATTTCCTGATCGACGATCTCTTTGCCGAGGGCGGGGTCCGCTGGACCTATTCCCATTATGACCGCATGACTGTCGGGGGCGCGGTTCCCGGCGCAGGCGAGCTGACGCTCGAAGCCATCAAACCCACCGGCACCAAGGCCTTTCTCGACCGGCGGGAACTGATTGCTGTCAATATCGGAGAGGCGGGACGCATCAGTGTCGACGGCACGACGCATGAGGTCGGACCGCGCGACATGTTCTACATCGGCATGGGAGCGCAGGATGTGCGCTTTACCGGGGCAAAGGCCAAATTCTACCTTCTGAGCGCTCCCGCGCATTCCCGCTACCCGGACAAGCTTCTGCGTCAATCGGATGCCAAGCGGCTCGACATGGGCGCGCGCGACACCGCCAATGAGCGGTCGATCTACCAGTATGTGAACGCCGATAGCGTCAAGACCTGCCAGCTGGTCGTGGGACTGACCGAATTTGCCCCAGGCTCGCTGTGGAACACCATGCCGGCGCATGTTCATGACCGGCGCATGGAGGCCTATCTCTATTTTGACCTGCAGCCAGACGCCTTCGTCGTGCACCTGATGGGCGAACCAGACGAGACCCGGCATTTGATCGTGCGCAATGAGCAGGCGATCCTTTCGCCGCCCTGGTCGATCCATTGTGGGGCCGGCACGGGCTCCTACACCTTCATCTGGGCCATGGCCGGCGACAATGTCGACTATACCGACGTCGAAAAAGTCGCCATGGAGGATCTGCGGTGACCGACCTCACCGCATTCAGTCTTGCCGGCAAGACCATCATGGTCACGGGCGCCAATACCGGCATCGGGCAGGGCATCGCCCTGTCCATTGGCCGGGCGGGTGGGCGCGTCGTCGGCGTGGGGCGGTCGTCTATGGAAATCACGGCGTCCCTGATGGCGGGGCAGGGCGCCGACATTGTCGAAGTGCAGGCCGATCTCGGCTCGACGGCCGCGGCGCAAGCAATGTTCGACAAGGCGTGGGACGACCATGGCCCGATCGACGGTCTCGTCAACAATGCCGGCATCATCAAGCGCGTCGATGCGGTGGACTTTACCGAGGCGGACTGGGATGCGGTGATGGACATCAATCTCAAGACGATGTTCTTCCTCAGCCAGTCGCTCGGCAAGAAGGCGCTGGCGGCCGACCGCCCGGCACGGATCGTCAACATTGCCTCGATGTTGAGTTTTCAGGGCGGCATCCGCGTCGCGAGTTATACCGCGTCGAAAAGTGGAGTGCTCGGGATCACAAGGCTGCTCGCCAATGAGTGGGCGGCCCGGGGGATCAATGTGAACGCCATTGCGCCGGGCTATATCGAGACGAACAATACCGAGGCGTTGCGCAACGATCCCGACCGGGCGTCGGCCATTCTGGGGCGCATTCCGGCGGGGCGCTGGGGCGTGCCATCCGATATCGGCGATGCGGCGGTGTTCCTGTTGGCTCCCGCATCCAATTACATGCATGGCGCTGTCATCCCCGTGGATGGCGGCTGGCTCGCGAGGTAGATTTATGACTGAACCCAAACTTTTCGCCCAGGCCGAGGAAAGCGCCTGGATCGAGTTGGCGCCCGGCAATACGCGCCGCGTGCTGGTCCACTTGCCTGAACTGATGCAGGTCGAGTTTGGCTTTGAAAAAGGCGCCGTGGGGGCGCTGCACAGCCATCCCCATGTCCAGGCGAGCTATGTTGCCGAAGGGCGTTTCGAGGTGACCATCGGCGACCGGACGGAGATCGTGGGGCAGGGGGGTAGCTTCATCGTTCCCTCGGGGGTCACACACGGCGTCGTGGCGCTGGAAAAGGGTAGGCTGATCGATGCATTTACCCCGCACCGAGCCGATTTTCTGTAACTGGCAACAGACAAATTGCCGCCAGAGGACTTATCGGTAGGCTTGCGGGCAGAGGCTGTGATGGAATGGGGCATGCGCCCCCATCCTTGCCGCGCTTGAGGACACTCCATGCTGAGCATCATGTTCTATATCGCCATTACCGCTGAGGCGATGACGGCTGCCTTGGCGGCTGGCCGGCGGAACATGGACTGGTTCGGGGTGTGCCTGATTGCCTGCGTCACCGCGCTGGGTGGGGGGACGACGCGCGACATGTTTCTCGCGCACTATCCGCTCTATTGGGTGGCCAATCCCTATGTGCTGCTCCTGGTGTGCGGGGCGGCGCTTTTGACCGTGGCCATTGCCAGGCTCGTCGATCGTCTCCGCTGGCCCTTCCTTCTCCTCGATGCCCTTGGGCTGGTGGTGTTCACTATCGTCGGTTGCAATATCGGCATGGAGGCGGGTGTCCATCCGATCATCGTCATCGTTGCGGGGATGGTCACCGGGATCGTCGGGGGCATCCTGCGAGATGTGTTGTGCAACGACATCCCCCTGGTGTTCCAGGGAGAGCTCTACGCCACAGTCTCCATCGTCACCGGCGTGGTCTATTATCTGGGCCTGCTGGCCGGATTGCCTGCGGACATCGTGGTGCTGATCGCCCTTGCCGTAGGCTTTCCGCTGCGCGTGGCGGCGCTGGTGTTCAAATGGGAAATGCCGCGATTCGTCTTTGATCGCGAGATGCGCAAATGAGGCCGGAGCGCATCGTGCTTTCGCGCAAGGCGGGGTTTGACCTGCAGGCGAAATCGCGCGCCCTAAACGGGCTAGCGGCTCAATCTGTCGCGCGTCCGGGTCCTTGGGGCAACCCCTTCACCATTGACGCCGTCATGCAGGAAACCGGCCTTGGTCGGCGCGAGGCCCAGGCGGAGGCCGTGGCGCGTCATGCCCGGTGGCTGGCCGGGGAACTGGAGGCGGATCGTCCGCGACCTCAGCGCGAGGAAATCCGCGCCGCGCTTGCCGGCAAGAACCTTGCCTGCTGGTGCGCAGAGGGTTCGCCCTGTCATGTGGACACCCTTCTCTTGCTCGCTAACACCTAGGGCCAAACGGAAAAACCTGCTATGGCCAGAGGCTACCATACAAGAACGGAGACCTGACTTGCGACAGACCTGGCGGTGGTTCGGGCCGAAGGACCTTTGCAGCATAGACGACATCACTCAGGTCGGTGCCGAAGGTGTCGTCAGTGCCCTGCACCATATTCCCAATGGGGTGGTGTGGACCCGGGAAGAGATCGACAGGCGCTATGCCGAGATTGCCACGCGCAAAGATGGCACGCCATCGGGCCTGACCTGGGATGTGGTGGAGAGCCTGCCGGTCAGCGAGGACATCAAGAAGCAGAAGGGCGACTGGCGCGAGCACATCGCCAACTACAAGATTTCCATGCGTAATCTCGCCGATAGCGGCATGGAGGTGATCTGCTATAATTTCATGCCCGTTCTCGATTGGACGCGCACCGATCTGCGCTGGACCGTGCCCAATGGCGGCTCGTGCATGCGCTTCGACATCAATGATTTCGCAGCCTTCGACATCCATATCCTCGAGCGTCCCGGCGCCGGCGCCGACTACACCAATGCCATCGCCGATGAAGCGGGACGCCGCGTGTCGGCGATGGGCGAAGATGACAAGAAGCAGCTCAGCCGCAATGTCACCATGGGTCTGCCCGGCTCCACGGAATCCTTGTCGCTTGAGGATGTGCGGTCGCATCTGTCCGAATATGGCAATATCAGCCGGGACCAGTTGCGGCGGCACTTCTTGGACTTCCTCGAGGAGGTCGTGCCCGAGGCCGAAAAGCTGGGACTGCGGCTCTGCTGCCACCCCGACGATCCCCCGTTCGCGCTGCTTGGCCTGCCGCGGATCATGTCGACCGAAGCGGACTACAAATATATCCTCGATGCGGTCGACAGCCCTGCCAACGGCATGACGCTCTGTTCCGGCTCGCTCGGTGCGCGTCCGGACAATGACCTCCCCGGCATGATGGAGCGCTTTGGGCCAAAAGTGCATTTCCTCCATCTGCGCAATGTCAAACGCGACAGTGGGGAGATCATGGGTTCGTTCTTCGAGGCCGAGCATCTGGCCGGAGACACCGACATGGTTGCCCTCATCGCGGCGATCGTGCGGGAGGAGCGGCGGCGCAAGGCTGAGGGCCGCAAGGACGCAATCATTCCCATGCGCCCTGACCATGGGCAGGACATACTCGATGATCTGGGGCGCCGTGCGCAGCCGGGCTACCCTACGATCGGCCGTATGAAGGGCCTTGCCGAATTGCGCGGTGTCATGACCGCGCTGGAGCATTCCGCGTTCGGCCTTTAGGCGCCAGGAATTGCCCGGCTTGCCGGGCAATTCTCTCTGGGCTGTCAGTCTTCGAGAAGATATCCGCCGGCGCGCGTCGGCAGGATTTCGGTGCCGACGATCTTGGCGACCGATGCGCCCGCAGGCACATATTTGGCACTGGCGCGCGAGAGGATGAAGCCGCTCGTTCCCGCCCGAATTGGGGTGCGGGCCATGAAGGCCTCGGGACCATCCATGGCGATCAGTTCGGCCACGATATCCCCGGCTGCAACCCGGTCGCCGAGATTGACGCGATAGGCGAGGAGGCCAGGGCGGGGCGTGCGGAGAACTTCGGTGGCTTCGAAGGGCGTGGCGGCCGGGGCAGGCGACAGGACCGAGGCCACGTTGGCATCAATCAGGCCGCGTCCGGCGAAGAAGCCATAGAGACCATCGGCATCCAGGCGGCCCATGGCGTCATGAGTATCGGCCTGGCCACGGTATTCGAGCGTCGCCGTTTCGACGGCCATGGGCACCACAGCGTGCGGATTGTCGCGCTGGGCCTTGCGATAAAGATTGGGGAGCACCTCGTCGAAGGAGCCGCCGCCGCTGTCCTCGGCCGTCAGCGTGGCCGCGACGCGCATGCGATCAGCAAGATCCTGGAGACCCGGCATCATTTCGGGCGAGGTGAAGATATGCATCAGGCTCTCGTCGTCGCAATGCAGGTCGAGGACGATGTCGGCGTCATGGGCGGATTTCAGGATGTGCAGGCGCAATTTCTGCTGGGCCGTGACCGGCGTCTGCTGGTCGATCCAGACGCCGACTGCAGAACGGATGAGCCGGACGTTTTCAGCGGCATTCGAGGTCAGCTTGTCGCAGACAGCATCGGCAATGGCCGGATAGAGGTCGGGCCAGCGGCGGTTGTAATTGACCCCGGTCCCAAGATCGTAGCGGCCGATATGGCGGCGCAGGATGCGGGTCGCCAGGCCCATGGGGTTCACCGAGGGGAAGACCACGAAGCGCGCCCGAAGTTGACCATTTGCGTCAGCGTCCCGCAGCATGGGCAGAAGGTGGTGCAGAGCCATGGTGCCAGGCTGTTCATCGGCATGGAGGGCGGCCTGCAAATGTACCTTGGTGGACGCGTCGGCGGGGCCGACTTCGTACCAATAGAGTGTCGTGGTCTGCCCCGGCGCGTCACCAGGGAAGTCGAGCTTGTGCTGTTGGAAGGTCATGTAACTATCTTCAGGCGAGACGGGCCAGCTTGTCGGCCATGGTCTGGGGTTTGTCGGTACGGGTCGAGAAATGCATGGTGCAGAAGATGCGCTCGACACCCATGGCGTGCAGGCGCTCGCAGCACGCTTCGACGGCCGCGCTGACCTCGGCCATCTCGCCCTCGATATTGGTGCCGTTGGCGTGCATTTCGTAGGTAAGGCCGGTGGTGGCGAGGATGTCGCGCACCTCCCTGATATAGGTCGAGACGGAAGGTCCGACCCCCATGGGGACGATGCAGAGATCGGCGATGATCTTCATGGTGTGCTCCCTCTATCGCATCCAGCGCGGCACAAACCGGATGCGCGGCGGCTGCGGAAGGTGGCGCATCAGGCGCTGGTAGATGAGGCCGAAGACGAAGAACACCACCAGCGACACGGACAGGAAATAGAGCGCGGCCACGGGGAAATGCAGGAACGCATTGAAATCGCGTTCGAACAGATCCTTTGCGGTGATCATTAAATCCTTCTGTCCCCCAACCACCGGCAGGGCCAGATAGACGATGGCGGTGGCGTGGAACAGGAAGACCACTTCATTGGTATAGGCGGGCCAGGCGAGCCGGATGAGGTTTGGCCAGACGACCCGGCGGAATTGTTGCGGGCCGCTCATGCCATAGGCCCGGGCGGCTTCAATGGCGCCCCGCGGCACGGCGCGAAGGGCCCCATAGAAGATTTCAGCCGTATAGGCGGCCGTGTTCAGCACCAGAACCAGCGGGCCCATGAACAGCGGATGGAGCACGAAGCCGGAAATGCCCAGAGGACGCCAGACCGTCAAATTCAGCGACAGCGCCAGCGAATAGAACATGAAGAACTGGATAAAGAGCGGCGAGCCCCGGAAAGCGTAGATATAGCCGCGCGACAGCCGATTGAGCAGCGCGTTGGACGAGGCCTTCCCCAGGGCCAGGAAGATGGCGAGGACAAAGCCGACAGGAATGGAGGCCGCGGCGAAATAGAGGTTGAACAGCACCGCTGGCGCCATGAGCGCGAGATCGTCGAGAAAAGCCTGCATCAGCCTCGGGCCTCGCTCAGAATGCCGCGACCCGCACGCCGCATGATCGCGTCAAAGGCCTTTTCCGAGAGCCAGGTGACGAGGATGTAGAAAACGAAGAGCACAAGGTAATAGCGCCAGCGCCAGTCGTCATGGACGAGGCCGACGGCGGGCAGAAAATTCGGGGCGCCAAGGCGGTCGGCCCAGAGCACGATATCGGCGATCTGCAGGAGCGAAAGCAGCGAGGTCGCCTTGATGATCAGCATCCAGACATTGGAAAGGCCGGGCAGGGCATAGACCCACATCTGGCGGATGTGGACGCGCAAGAGCACCTGGCTGGCACTCATGCCATAGGCGCGCGCCGCCTCGAGCTGACCATGTGGGACGGCGCGCATTGCGCCGTGAATAACGTTGGTGGCAAAGGCGCCGTAGACGAGGCCGAGCGAAACGCTGGCGAGCAGGAGGTACTCCGTCGTGCCGAGAAACCAGTTTGCTTCGCGGCAGGGTGGCCAAGACGCGGTCTGCGCCGCGATCGACTCGGGCGTACAGATCTGGCTCGAGATGAACCATTCGACCGCCTGCTCTAAGGCCAGAGGGAAGAACAGGAAGAACAGGACGTCCGGTACGCCGCGGACGATCGCCGAATAGGTGGTGCCGATCAGCCGCAGCGGAAAATACCGCGAATTTCGAAGGGTTGCGCCGGTAAGCCCGAAAACGACCGCCAGGGCCCCGCCCAATAGGGCAGCAAAGATGGTGAACTGAAAACTGGCGTACCAGGTCAGGTGCTTACCATTGGTCAGATAGGCGATCCAGAAGGCTATATCGTCTGTCATGGACGGGGAGTCGCTCCGGCACGGTCCTGCAATGCAGCGTTACCAGCAAAAATTGTCGCCGCAGGACTCGTGTCCTGCGGCGGGCGGGTCAACCGATCAGTCGGCGAAGTAGGGGCCGTGACCCTCGAACCACTTGGCGATCAGCGTGTCGACAGTGCCGTCGCTCTTGAGGGCCGTGATGGCGGCGTCCAGAGTGGCCTTGAGTTCAGCGTCGTCCTTGCGCAGGCCAGCGCCAACCCCATTGCCGATGAGGATGTCTTCGCCCACGAACTCGATGGCGCCATTGGAGGCCGTCACCACAGGCTCGAGATAGGCGCCGTCCGCCAGGATGGTATCGAGGTTGCCAGCGGCGAGGTCGGCCATTGCCTGGTCGGCAGTGGCGAAAGTGATGATCGTGTTGGCAGCACCCAGATTGGTGTCGGCATAGCTCGCCTGGATCGTGCCGCCCTGGACGCCAACGCGGGCGCCGGACAGAGCCGCAAAATCAAGGGTCGAGCCGGCCAGTGCGACATAGCGCGACGGATCGGGCGGGAAATAGTTCTGCGTGAAATCGATCGTTGCCAGACGCTCGTCGGTGATCGACATCCCGGCCATGATGAGATCGTAGTTGCCGGCGAGAAGATTGGGGATGATGGAATCCCAGTCGTTGATGATCCACTCGCAGGTCAGACCTGCCTGGGCGCAGATGGCGGCGCCCAACTCGATCTCGAAGCCGGCGGGAGCGCCGCTGTCATCGAGAAAGTTCCAGGGGGCATAAGCACCTTCAGTGGCGATGCGCACGGTTTCCTGCGCCATGGCGGAGCCACTCAGGGCCAAGATCGCAGTCGCCGCCAGCATGATCTTCTTCATAGTCGTACTCCGTTCGGTTTGACCTGTTATTTACGCCCGGTTTGCCGGGTCTACTCTCTCTTTGCCGTCAAGAATGGCTGGCGGCGTTGAGGAATTGCTTGAGACGGGCTGAGCGCGTCGCGCCAAAAACTTCCTCTGGCGTGCCTTCTTCCTCGATCAGACCCTGATGCAGGAAAATGACCCGGTCAGAGACCGTGCGCGCGAATTCCATGTCATGGGTGACAAGGATCATGGTCCGGCCTTCGTCGGCCAGGATCTTGATGACGCGCAGGACTTCCACTTCCAACTCCGGGTCCAGCGCCGATGTCGGCTCGTCGAACAGCATGACCCGTGGATTGATGCAGAGGGCGCGGGCAATGGCCGCGCGCTGCTGCTGGCCACCCGAGAGCTGGGACGGATAGGTGTCTGCCTTGCTGCCGATACCCACCTTATCGAGCATGGCACGGGCTTCGACTTCGACCTCGGCGCGCGGGCGCTTCTGGACGATGAGCGGGGCTTCCATGACGTTCTCAAGGATGGTCATGTGGGCCCAGAGATTGAAGGACTGGAACACCATGCCCAGTTCGGACCGGATCCGGCGGATCTGGCCTTCGTCATCAATGCGCCGGGATGGCCCATTGCCGCGCAGGCGAATGGTTTCACCACCGATGATGACGTCACCGCCATTGGGAATCTCGAGCATGTTGATGCAGCGCAAAAGGGTCGACTTGCCCGATCCCGATGAGCCGATCAGAGTGATGACCTGACCTTCCTCCGCGGAAAACGAAATGCCCTTGAGGACTTCCAGATCGCCAAAAGACTTGTGCAGATCGCGCAGCTCAACGATCGGCGATTTTCCCGACCTGGCGGGCTCGACTTGCGACATGCTTACTGTTCTGGCCTGGCGACAGGCGCTTCCTGACCGGCGATTGCCCTTATAAGAGGCTGGCAATCTTCACCGCGCTAAACAAAGGCAAATGTCGGCCCGATGGCAAGCACAAAAACCGACGCATTCGCTCCGTCCCCGGCATAATGGTCTGCCAGGCGGTCATTGCGACGCGTTCATGAAAGGAGACCAATGTTTTTCATCGCCTCGAAAGTGTTCTGGCTTCTCGTCCAGCCCCTCAGCCTTTTGTTGCTGCTGCTCTGCGTCGGATTGGCGCTTTTGTGGTGGAGGCGTCGGCGTCTGGCAGCAAGTGCGTTCGCTCTCGCCGCGCTTATCTTGGGCGTAACGGGTTTCACCAATCTGGGCTATATCCTGATCCAGCCGCTGGAGGACCGATTTGAACGTCCTGTAGCGATGCCCGACGATGTCGAGGCGATCGTCATGTTGGGCGGTGCGACCCTCGCCCGGCCGAGTTCTGCGCGGCAGACGGCCGAACTCAATGATGCCGGGGACAGGCTGACAGCAACCCTGTGGCTGGCCGGGCGATATCCGCAAGCCAAGATCGTCCTGAGCGGCGGCAGCGGGCTCCTGTCAGGTGAAACCGAAAGCGAAGCGGTCACTGCGGCGCGCTTTTTCGCGGCCTTCGGGATTTCGGAGGACAGGTTGATCCTTGAGGGGGATTCCCGGAACACAGATGAGAATGTCGCCCTGTCGCGCGAATTTCTCGATGATAGTGAGGGGGCAATTCTCCTCGTTACGTCTGCCTTTCATATGCCGCGTGCCATCGGACTTTTCATGGCGCAGGATTTGGACGTCATCCCCTGGCCAACGGACTATCGCAGCCCTGGCCCGATGGGCTTTTGGATCGATATTGCCAACCCGGTTCAGAACATCAGCGTTTCAACTGTCGCGATCAAGGAGTGGATCGGCCTGGCCATCTATCGCTGGACCGGGCGCATTTCGGAGCCGCCGCCAGCCCAATGAAAAAGGGCAGTGCCTTGGCACTGCCCTTATCGAGGTCGGCAATTGCTCATCATGTGCGACGGAACAGGCCGATCACCAGAGAAATGACGAGGAAAGCCAGGAAGAGGAAGAACAGAACCTGGGCAATACCTGCAGAAGCGCCAGCAATACCACCGAAGCCGAGGACGCCGGCGATCAGGGCGATGACGAGAAATACGAGTGCGTAGTACAGCATGGGAAGCTCCATGATTTATCTTGCTAGAACAACGCCCGGTGCTGTTGCTGGTTCCTGCCGACAAGAAAAAGGCCGGTGAAAACCGGCCCTTGTGAGAATTGGCTGAAAAAGATCACGCCGCTGCTCGGGAGCCCTCGTCGAAGAACAAGGCCTGGCTGATCAGCGCCTTCACCATTTCAGGATTGAAAGGCTTGGTTACCAGGAATGTCGGCTCGGGACGCTCGCCGGTCAGCAGGCGCTCGGGGAATGCAGTGATGAAAATCACCGGCACCGAATGGGAATTGAGAATGTCGTTCACCGCATCGATGCCCGAACTTCCGTCCGCCAGCTGAATATCGGCCAGGATCATACGTGGCTTGGTCTGGTGGAAGAGATTGACCGCTTCCTTGTGCGTGCGTGCCACAGATACCACCTTGTGGCCGAGGCTTTCGACCATCTGCTCAATGTCCATCGCGATGAGCGGCTCATCTTCGATGATCATGATTTCAGTGGCGACCTGACGCGAGATGTCGCTCGACGCCTCGTCAAGCAATTGCACGAATTCAGCATCGTTTACGGACAATATTTCGGCCGCCTGCGCACGGGTGAAACCTTCAACCGCAACCAAAAGAAAGGCCTGGCGTTGACGCGGTGCAAGGTTGGCGAGATTGGCAGCAGCGCGCTGTTCCCAGGCATAAGTGGAGATCGGCTCGGGCACGGTCACGGCGGAGGATGAAAACAGAGCCGAGAACAGCTTGTAGAGGGAAATGCGGTCACTGGACGCTTCAGGAAAAAGCGATATGTCGGCAATGAGAGCTTCCAAGGTGGCGGCCACATAGGCATCGCCTGAGGTCTGCGATCCCGTGACGGCACGGGAAAAACGCCGCAGATAGGGCAGGTGCGGAGCGATCCGCGTGGACAATGACATGGAATAGAACTCCCGGTGACGCTTGTATTCGTGAATTCACGAAACCGATTAACTACCCAAGATCGGAAAAGTTCCAGATGGCAGGAACTTTTTTCGTTACCGGGCATTTAAGCTAACAAGCGGCAATAACCCGTATTGATCGGTCAGATCGGATGAAGAAGGAAACCTCTGTGAACCAGCAACGCATGCGGACGCTGGCAGGGCGTGCAGATGACGGGCTTGGTGTCAATTCCGACATCGGCTCAAGGCTGCGTGCCCTCTATGGCGCTATCCAGGACGAAGGCGTGCCAGACCAGCTGCTCGACCTGCTGGAGAAGCTCGATAATGCCGAGCAGGCTCAAAGCTCCAAGCTTCCTGCTCAGGAAGGGGAATAGTCGGATGGCGACTGAACAGACGTCATTCAAGCGCGAAATGCTAGCAACTCTGCCAAGCTTGCGCGCATTTGCCGTTTCACTTACCGGCAAGCACGACAAGGCAGATGATCTGGTGCAAGACACCGTTATGAAAGCCTGGGCTAAGCAGACCAGCTTCGAAATGGGCACCAATATCAAGGCCTGGCTCTTCACCATCCTTCGCAATGAATTTTACAGCCAGATGCGCAAGCGTGGTCGCGAGATTCAGGACAGCGATGGTGCGTTCACCGAACGCCTTTCGGTTCATCCGTCCCAATATGGATCGATGGACATGGAAGATTTCAAAAAGGCGCTGTCGCAACTCCCGGACGATCAGCGCGAAGCAATCATCCTGATCGGGGCTTCGGGATTCTCCTACGAAGAGGCTGCCGATATCTGCGATTGCGCGGTCGGCACCATGAAGAGCCGCGTCAGCCGGGCGCGGTCGCGTCTCCAAGACATGCTCAAGGTCAGTGGAGAATCCGACTACGGTCCGGATGCGGTCTCTGCTCAGGTTACCACCACAAACCACTCTTTCTAACCGGCGCAGCGGCCGGGAATGCGAATACGAAGCCTCGGCGTGTGCGCCGAGGCTTTAAGCATGCCTGCTGATTGATTCCGAGGGCTGGATAATATCGTGTAGGAGCGCAGCGTTGTGCTGCCTTGCCCGTGCCCTTGTTGCGGCCAAGTGGCCGGTGCGAATAGAAAAATGTCGGGAGGTCGATATATGACCGGCCTCATTGCTGCCATTGCCGCAGGGCATTAGCATTGGGCACCGGCATGGCTTGCCTCACTTTCGTGGGAAGCAGAGGGCTTGGGTGGGCACGGTGAACGAAAAGTCGGCGGAAATAGCCATTCCGAAATGGGGGCGCATCAGTCTACGACGCCTGGCCGTCTGGGTTTCGCTGGCGCTCGTCATTCTGGCCGGCCTCATTTCCCTGGTCCTCATTCAGGGGATCAGTCAGCAGCTCACCGATATCACCCGGACCTATGCCGTTCGCCAGCAGGCGAGCGAATTGATCATCGCGCTGGGGGAAGCCGAGGCCAATCAACGCGGCTATTTGCTGACCCGTGATCGCTTGTTTCTCGAGCCTTATGATGCAGCGGTGGGCAGCATCGAGGCGCAGGTCGAGGCGCTGCTCGAGATGACAGCGGACGATCCCGCTCAGACCCGACGCGTCGATGGCATCATCGGCGATATCCAGGGCAAATTGGTCGAAATGGCGCGGGCGGTTGAGCTGGTCTCCCTCCAGCGTGACGCCGAGGCCCAAAGCCTCACCGAAACCGGCCGGGGTGCGCGCTTAATGATGGAGGTGCGAGATACCCTCAATACCTTCATCGGCGAAGAAAACCAGAAGCTGGCCGAGCGGAACGCCAATATCGACCGCAGCCGCATCTTTCTTGCTGCCGTTCTGATTGCGGCTCTCTGTGCCGCGGCCATATTGGCTTATGCCCTTCTGAGCCGTACGCAGCGGCAGGTCAGCGCACTGGCCCAGAGGCATCGTGGCCTTGTGACGCAAAACGAAGCCCTCGAAGCAGAAGTCGCCGAGCGAACGCGGGCCATCGAGGAGGCGAGGGCGCACGCCGAGCGCGAGCGCCATCGCGTCGAGGCATTGTTGCAGGACGCCAATCACCGAATTGGCAATTCTCTGGCGACGGTTTCGTCGCTCCTGGCCCTTCAATTGATGCGCACCCGATCGGAGGAAGTGAAGGATGCGCTGGAAGCCGCACGATTGCGGGTTCATGCCGTGGCGTCCGCCCATCGCAGGTTGCGTCTGGGCGATGATCTCGAATCCACTGCCGCCAATGAGTTTCTCAACTCGGTGTTAGAAGACATCATGAACACCCAGACGATGTCTGGGCACATAGAGGTCAAATCCGAAATCGAGGACATCGAGGTGGGTGCCCGTGATGCCACGACAATTGGCATACTGGTGAGCGAACTTGTGACGAATGCTCTCAAGCATGCCTTCCCGGATGGCAAGAGCGGCACGATCGTCGTTGCCCTGGCGCGGGTCGACGAGGTGCCGACCCTCTCCATTTCGGATAACGGTGTTGGCCTGCCTCCGGATGCGGGCGAGGGCGGGATGGGGTCGGTGATCATCCAGCAATTGTCGGGGCAATTTGGCGGCAAGCCGGTCTTTTCGACGACGTCAGGTGGGGGGCTGACCATCACCATTCCCCTTCCTCATCTCAACCGGCCCATGGCCGCTCAACACGAGGCCGAATAGTGCGGATAGCTGCCATCCTGAACCGCGATGGCGGTACGTTGCGCACATTGGACTTGGGATCGCTGGCCAGCCGTGGGGCAGAGATTTTTGCGGCCAGCGGGCATGAACTCGAGGTTCATATCGTTGGCGGTCAGGAGGTCGAGGCCGCTTTGCGCGCCGCCGCCGAAAATCCCCAGGTGGACGCCACCCTGGCCGGCGGTGGGGACGGTACGATTTCTTCGGCCGCCGCCATATCCTTCCAAAGCGGCAAGCCGCTGGCCGTGCTGCCGGCTGGTACGATGAACCTCTTCGCGCGTGCCCTGCACCTGCCGCTGGATTTGGAAGAGGCGATGGTGGCGATCGCGCAGGGCAGCGTCGACCGTGTCGATATTGCCACCGCCAATGGACGCCCGTTCGTGCATCAGTTCGGGGTGGGGATACACGCCCGTCTGGTTCGGATCCGCGAAGGCATGAGTTACGGGAGCCGCACCGGAAAGATGCTGGCGAGCCTTCGGGCTATCGCTGCCGCGGCTGTCAATCCTCCGCGCTTCGAGGTCGAACTCGAGAGCGGCGGGCAGAAGATCACACGTACCGTCAGCGGCGTGGCGGTTTCAAATAATCCACTCAATAATGGGACGATACCGGTTGCGGAGCGGCTCGATACCGGGCTCCTCGGCGTCTATCTGGCTGGGCCGGTGGGCACGACGGAATTGTTGAACCTTGCCTTCGACGTGCTGAGAGGACGATGGCGCGACAATCCGCAGGTGAGCGAGGTCGAGGTGCGCCGGATCGCCCTCAGCTTCCCGCAGAAAAAGCGGAATGCTTTTGCGGTTATCGATGGCGAATTGGTCAAGCTGGATCGGAGGGTGGAACTGGTGCTCCACAGACGGGCATTGCCCGTGATCCTCCCAAGGAATAACGAGGGCCAGGCGTAAGCCTGACCCTCTTGTGGTTTAGTCCTTGCTGCGCAAGAGCAGGAAGGCGGCGATGGCGGCCGGGATGCCAAAGCGCAAGAGCAGCGGCGACTTGCTGAGCGCCGGCAGGGCGGTCAAGGCAGCCGTCGTGAGGAAGGCACCGGTTTCTCCGGAATGCCGGCGCTGTTCAGCTTCCCTTTTTCGACGTCCCTCGCCGACCCGGGCGCCGAGATATACGGCCAGCGCCAGGAGGATAAATACGCCTGCGAGGATAAGGCTCGCCACCAATGGACTTGTAGCTTCAGCCAGGGCGATGAAGCCTGCGGCGATCAGAAAGCCCAGAGCGGCCAAACCAAACAGGGCGATGAACCCATAGGCGACGGCCGTCGACTTGGCTCGTCGGGCGATGCTCTCGGCCTCAAAGCCAAGCAGCGCCGCGAGCGGCGCGAGCAGGTTCATCCTCAGTGCCGGGTCAGGAGTGCCAGAACGAACCCGATGCCGGCGGCTGCGGCCACTGCGGTGAGGGGCTTTTCCCGGATCGTGTCCTTGAGCTGTTCCTCATATTCCACTGCCTGATCCTGGGCGTCCTCGATCATGTGCTTGCCGCGCCGCTTGAGCTGGCGGAACTCTGCCTGGGCGATGTCCTTGACTTCCCCGGCCTTTTCCTCAGTGAGCTTGCGCAAGGTCTCGGTGATCGCCTTGAGGTCGTCCTGCAATTGCGAGACCTGGGCTTCGAGCTCCTGCTCGCGGTTCTTTTCCTGGAGGGCCCCGGTGGCGCTGGCTGCGGCCTTACGCGCGGCGCTGGTCGGGGTGGAGGCCATTTCGGGCGTATTTGCCATGGAATTCTAGCTCCTGTTTTGCAAACTCACCAACGCCTGAACCGTGGCATGGTTCCGGGCGTGGCAAAGGGGCAGATCGTGAGAAGAGCCCCGATATGCGTGCGCACATCGGGGCCCAGGGCAAGCCGAAAGGGGGGCGACCGTCGGCTCGCAAGGACACGTCGTGCAGGGGTGCCGTGGTGTCCAATCAGTTGGTGACTAAATTCGGCCCATCAGCACCAAGATCAGAATGACGACCAACACCACGCCAAGGATGCCGGACGGGAAGTAGCCGAAGCCGCGCGAATAGCCCCAATTGGGAAGTGCGCCGATCAACAGCAGAATGAGAATGATGATCAGTATGGTGCCAAGTGTCATGAAAACCCTCCAAGTCGTCTGGTTTATTCTGTCTCGCCTGTCGTGACCCGTTAGAGCAGAGCGAGAAGCAGCGCCGTGGCGGCAGTCAGAATAAGCAGGGCCGGTATGAGGGCCCTCGCAATGTCGGCAAACTGGTTTGAGCTGTCATAGACCTCGTTGGACCAGACCATGGTTGAACGGCCTGCGTCTTCGATGGATTTGATTTCAGCGTGTGTCATGTCTGCCTCCAGCCCCTATCGGGGTTTCTGAACCGCATCCGTCTCCGGTTGCATGGCAGAAAAAACGGGGATTGCCGCGTTTGGTTCCATTACTCGCCCGCCGGGCGTTGGAACGAGCGGAGCCAAAATGGACTCCGTGACGTCGATGATAGAATTAGCTCATCGCATCAATGGCTTGGCGCTGGCGTAACATTTCGAGGAAAATGCGATAGTCCCGGTCGAACTGAGATGCTGCCTCTGGCTTGGCAGGGTGGGCAATTCCGCCCTGCTGCATGGCAACGCAGGCCTTGTCGAGGGCGGGGTGCAGTCCGGCCGCACAGGCTGCCACCATGGTCATGCCCAGAAGGGTGGCATCGGGTGTTGCCGGCTCGACGACGGTGCAGCCGGTTGCGTCTGCATAAAGCTCCATGAGCAAAGGATTTTTCGTGTGCCCACCGGTGACATGGAGGGTGTCGATGGCGTAGCCGGAGGCGTTGAGCGTTTCGACGATATGGCGGATGCCCAGGGCGATGCCGACACAGGTGCGCCAGTAAAGCCGGCAGAGGCTGTCGAAGTCGCTGTCCAGCGTCAGGCCCGAAATGACGCCGAGGGCATTGGGGTCGGCAAGGGGGGAACGATTGCCGTGGAAATCGGGCAGGACGTGGAGGCGACGGGCGAGGGCGAGGCCTTCGGTTTCGCGCAGTTCCATGATGCGGGCGCAGATTGCGCGATGTCGTTCGGCGGTGGGTTCGCCGCCGGCGCCGTGCCATTTGACGATGTGATCGAGCAGGGCACCGGAGGCCGACTGGCCGCCTTCGAGCTGCCAGAAGCCATCGAGGATCGTGCCCCAGTGCGGGCCCCAGATGCCGCTAATAGGCTGATTGTGCAGGGACATTGCCATGACGCAACTGGACGTCCCGGCAATGAGCGCGCAGTGGCGGTCCATCTGCTCGGGGTCGGTGGAGAGCGGGCCGAGGACGGCAAGGGCGCCGGCATAGGCGTCGACGACGCCAGCACCAACGCGGCAATTTGTGGTGAGGCCAAGCTCGGCGGCGGCCTCGGCGGTCAGCGGGCCGAGATCGGCGCCGACGGGCGAGGCGTGATCGGGCAGGGCGGCCTTTTCGACCATGTCCTCGAGGCCGACCTGGCTCAGAAAGTCCTGTTTCCAGCCGGTTTGCTCATGGGCGACATAGGTCCATTTGGTGGCGAGGGTGCATTGGGAGCGGGCCAGGGACCCGGTTGCCTTCCAGGAAAGGAAGTCGGCGAGATCAAGCATGATGCCGGCGCGGGCCCAGCTCTGGGGCAAATTGCGCTTGAGCCACATGAGCTTAGGGACTTCCATCTCGGGAGACATGACGCCCCCGATATAGTCGAGGACCTGATGGCCCGTCCGGGTACATTCGGCCGCCTCGGCAATGGCGCGGTGGTCGAGCCAGACTATGGTATCCCAACGATCATCGCCGTCCTTGGAGACGGACAATTGCTGGCCCTCATTGTCGCGGACGACGAGGGAACAGGTGGCGTCAAAGCCAATTCCGAGGATATCGGAAGGGTTTACGCCCGCATTGGCGATGGCCTGGCGAAGGGCGGTGCAGGTGGCGCGCCAGATATCCTCGCTGTCGTGCTCGGCCATGTTGGCCCCGGTGCGGCGCAGGGCGATGGGGTGTTCCGCGCGGCCAAGCATCTGACCGGACTTGGTAAAAATCCCGGCGCGGGCGCTGCCGGTCCCCACGTCCACTCCCGCCAACAGGCTTTCCGACACTTTGGCCCGCCCCTCCCATTCGTTCCGGGGCGGACCTTAGCCCAAGCCTAATGGGTGGGCTAGAGCCGGTCGGCCAGGTATCGCTCCAGGGTCGCTTCGGTGCCTATGGACCAGAGGGTTTCGAGCGCATGGGTGAAGGCGGAGGAGAAGGGGGATAGATTGGCCAATTCGCCATATATATCAGTCATTTGAAGCCAGATATCCGGCTTATCTTTGGCCAATTTGGCCTGGGCGGTCAGGCGATCCCAACTGGGGTCATTGGGCTCGATAGTCGTACCGCTCTCGGTGGTGCCATAGCAGTAGCGGCACCAGAGGGCGGAGACGAGCGCCAGGCCAGTGACCGAAGCGCCCATTTTCACACGGTCCAGCGCCGAGGGGATAATGAATTTCGGCTGGCGGTTGGAGCCGTCGAGAGCCAGGCGGCGAATGGTGTCGCCGATCTTGGGATTGGCAAAGCGCCGTTCGCACAAGGCCCTGTAATCATGAAGATTTGTGTCGGGGACCGGGGGCACGACCGGGATGATTTCGTCGTCCTCGATTTTGCGGAGGAAGGCGGCAATGAGCGGATGCTCCATGGCCTCGTGGACGAAGTGAATGTCCATCAGCCCGGCGGGATAGGCGATGGTGGCGTGGCCGCCATTGAGAATGCGGATCTTCATGTGTTCGTAGGGACTTACATCCTCCACGAACTGCACGCCGACCTTCTCCAAAGCCGGGCGGCCGGCGGGGAAATGGTCTTCCAGAACCCATTGGCGGAAGCTCTCGCAGAAAACCGGCCAATTATCGTCGATGCCGAAGTTCTCGCTGAGCAGATTTCGCTCGCGCTCAGAGGTGGCCGGGGTGATGCGATCGACCATGCCATTGGGGAAGGCGACGTTGTTTCGCACCCAGTCGCCGAGTAGCATTTGGGCTTTATTTGCTAACAGAACGGTAGCATTTCGAGTCACATCGCCGTTGCCGGGGATGTTGTCGCAGCTCATGACCGTGAAGGGAATAATGCCCTTCTCCCGCCGGCGCATTAGCCCGGCGAGGATGAGCCCGAAGACCGTGCGCGGGGCATCGAGATGTTCGGCGTCCCAGACGAGATCCGGGTGATCGACATCGACTTTTTGACTGGCTGGATCGATGTAGTAACCGCCCTCGGTGATGGTGAGGGAAACGATGCGGGTGGCCGGATCGGCGAGGCGGGCGATGATGGCCTCGGTGTCGCCGGGGCGGAGATAATCGATCATGGCGCCGGTGATGCGGGCGGAGCTGGTGTCCGCTTCCTGTTCCACCACTGTGGTGAGCCAATCCTGCGCCTCGAGTTTTTGGCGCATGGCCTCGTCGGCATCGCGAACCCCGGCGCCGATGATGGCCCAGTCATGGTCTTCGCCGAGGGCGAAGAGATCATCGAGATAGACGGCTTGGTGGGCGCGGTGGAAATTGCCCACGCCGAAATGGACGATGCCGGGGGTGAGGGTTGTCCGGTCGTAGGCCGGGGTGGCGGCCGTGGTGATGGCGGGCAGGGTGGCGGCGGAGAGTTTTGTGGTCATGGCAGGATGGGCCCGGGAACGGCAGTCGCGAGAATGGCTGATTTTTTGCGAAGAAGACCGAGGCTCCCGCTTTCGCGGCAATGACCCTGTGGCTGCCCTTGCACGGGGCTGCCCTCGGGCTTGACCCGAGGGCCCTTATCCGCGTGCAATTTGTCGGAGACGGGCTGGCAGAGTGGCCCTCGGGTCAAGCCCGAGGAAAGCCGGGGGCTCAGCCGCGTCTTGCGAGCAAGCCCTGCCTCCAACAAGCAAAACTGTGCCTGAGATGCGGGGAGCGGATGCTGTGTCCCGATCGTCATGGACTAGGCCGCCTGCCCATTGGCGTCGAATTTGTAGATGCGGTTGGGGTCGGGGGTGAGGGCGATGCGGTCGCCGTGGGCGAAGGTCTGGTCGCCGTCGGTGCGGATGGTCATGAGCCCGAGGCCATCGACATTGACGTGGAGGAAGGTGTCGGAGCCGAGCTGTTCGGATACGGCCACCGTGCCCTGCCAGAGCCCGGCGCCTTGGGTCGTGGAGATGGTGAAGTGTTCGGGGCGGACGCCGATGGAATGGGCACTGTGCTTGGCCGCCTCGGGACCATCGACGAAATTCATCTTCGGGCTGCCGATGAAGCCGGCGACGAAGCGGTTGGCGGGGCGCTTGTAGAGTTCCAGCGGGGAGCCGAACTGTTCGACATTGCCGGCATTGAGCACGACGATGCGGTCGGCCATGGTCATGGCTTCGACCTGATCATGGGTAACGTAGATCATCGTGGTTTTGAGCTGCTGGTGCAGCTCGGTGATCTCGAGCCGCATGTTGACGCGCAGCGCCGCGTCGAGATTGGAGAGCGGTTCGTCGAAAAGGAATGCCTTGGGCTCGCGCACGATGGCGCGGCCGATGGCGACGCGCTGGCGCTGGCCGCCGGAGAGGGCGCGGGGACGGCGATCGAGATAGGAGCCTAGATTGAGAGTCTTGGCGGCGTATTCAACCTTTCGGTCGATCTCGGCCTGGGGAAGCTTGGCCATTTTGAGCGGGAAGGCGATGTTGTCGCGCACGCTCATATGGGGGTAGAGCGCGTAGGACTGGAACACCATGGCGAGGCCGCGTCGGGCAGGGGGCGCGTCGGTCATGTCCTGCCCGTCGAGCAGGATGCGACCGGAAGTGGTGTCTTCGAGCCCGGCGATGAGACGGAGCAGGGTGGACTTGCCGCAACCGGAGGGCCCGACAAAGACGACGAATTCCCCGTCGTTTATGGCCAGCGAGATATCCGGGATGACCTGGACTTCGCCGAAGGACTTGTTGACGTGTTCGAGGGTTATGGAGCCCATTTTTTACAGTCCTCCGGTGGAAGTTTGCAGGTGGGGAGCAGGGTGAAGAGACCCCCACCTAGCGTCCCCCTGGCAGGGGGAGGGATTGATCGCGTTTGGGGCGAGGTTTGAGAGCCACCGGGCCCCTCCTCCCCCTCCCAGGGGGAGGTTGGGTGGGGGTGCGAGAGCCTCCCTATGGTGGCTCTCATCCCCCCACCCTTGATCCCTCCCCGCGAGGGGGAGGGAGACGACTGAGACATCGCGCCGCATCATTTCACCGCCCCGAAAGTCAGGCCGCGGACGAGTTGTTTTTGGCTGAACCAGCCGAGCAGCAGGATGGGGGCGATGGCGAGGAGGGAGGCGGCGGAGAGCTTGGCGAGGAAGAGGCCCTGGGGCGAGCTGAACGAGGAGATGAAGGCGGTCAGCGTGCCGGAGCGCCCCGAGGTGAGGGTGATGGTCCAGAAGGCTTCGTTCCAGGCGAGGATGACGTTCAAGAGGAGCGTCGAGGCAATGCCGGGGACGGCCATGGGCACGAGGACATGGACGATCTCGTTCCAGAGCTCGGCGCCGTCCATGCGGGCGGCTTCGAGGATGTCGACCGGGATTTCCTTGAAATAGGTGTAGAGCATCCAGATGATGATCGGCAGATTGATCAGCGTCATGATGATGGTCAGGCCGTGCAGCGTGTCGAGCAGGCGCAGGTCGCGGAAGATCAGGTAGATCGGGATCAGCACGCCGACCGCGGGCATCATCTTGGTGGAGAGCATCCACATCAGGATGTCCTTGGTGCGTTTGGTCGGGGCAAAGGCCATGGACCAGGCAGCAGGGATGGCGATGATGAGGCCGATCAGGGTCGAGCCGACCGAGACAATGATCGAATTGGTGGCGTGCTTGATATAGTCCGAGCGCGCCTGGACGGCGGCGAAATTCTCGAGCGTAAAAGTTTCCGGCAGGAAGGTCGGTGGCGAGGCAATGGCCTCAGCCTCGGTCTTGAAGGCGGTGACAAGGGTCCAGAGGATTGGCGAGAACAGCAGCAGGGCGACGGCCCAGGCGAGCAGGGTGAAGCCGATGCGGGTGCTGGTGGGGACGCGGCGGGCCATTCAGTGTGCCTCCGTCAAGTTGAGCGTGAGGAAAGAACCCCCACCCTTGATCCCTCCCCACAAGGGGGAGGGAGACGACTGCGCCACATGTGCGCACGATATCAAAGCCAGCACCGGGCAAGCTTCCCTCCCCCTGGTGGGGAGGGAATGAGGGTGGGGGGCTGTCGCAGGCTCAAGCATCGAGGTTCTTCCCCACGGCGCGCATCAGGAAGATGGCGACGATGTTGGCGATGATGACGGCGACGACGCCGCCGGCGGAGCCGGCTCCGATGTCATTGGAAAGAATGCCGGTGCGGAAGACGAGGAAGGCGATGTTGGTGGAGGCATAGCCCGGGCCGCCGCCAGTGGTGACGCGGATCTCGGCGAAAATGCCGAGGAGGAAGATGGTCTGGATCAGAATGACGATGGTGATCGCCCGCGCCATATGCGGCAGGATGATGTAGCGGAAGCGGTTGATCGCGTTGGCGCCATCCATTTCGGAGGCTTCGCGCTGTTCTTCGGAGAGCGATTGCAGGGCGGTGAGCAGGATCAGCGTCGCAAAGGGCAGCCATTGCCAGGCGACGATGACGATGACGGAAAAGAGTGGGTACTGGTTGAACCAGTCGACCGGCTGGAGGCCGAAGAATTTCCAGAGATGGCCGAGCATGCCGTAGCCGGGATGCATGAAGCCGTTTTTCCAGATCAGCGCGGCGACGGGCGGCATGACGAAGAAGGGCGAGATGACGAGAATGCGCAAAATGCCCTGGCCCCAGATCGGCTGATCGAGGAGGAGGGCGAGGAGCGTGCCGCCGACAATGGTGATGAGGAGGACGCCACCGACGAGGATGAGGGTGTTGACCAGGGCCTGGGTGAAGCTGGGGTCGCCGATGACATAGGCGTAGTTCGCCCAGCCGGCAAAGCCGGTCATCATCGGGTTGATGAGGCTGTAGTTCTGGAAGGAGAACCACACGGTCATTACCAGTGGCACGATCATCCAGATAAAGAGCACGAAGACAGCCGGGGCCATCATCGTGCGGGCAAGGGTGCGGGTCTGTCTGGTGGCCATTTCCTACGCTTTCCCTCGAGAAGGAAGCCCCTCACCCTAACCCTCTCCCCGGAGGGGCGAGGGGATTGGATCGAGTGCTGGACGCAATGTGTTCCCAATCACGAAACTGGTCCCCTCTCCCCTGAGGGGAGAGGGCTAGGGTGAGGGGTATACGTCTCGGCTTGAGCCGAAAGGCTTGACCCCTCACCCGTCGCTGCGCGCCGACCTCTCCCCTCAGGGGAGAGGTGAAGAGGGAGGCTCTATTTGATGTAGCCGGCGCGGGTCATGTCGCGGCGGGTGGCTTCCTGGGCCTGGGCGAGGGCGTCGTCGGCGGACATCTGGCCGGCGAGGGCCGCCGAGAAGAGTTGGCCCACATTGGTGGCGATGCCGGCGAACTCGGGGATGGCGACGAACTGGACGCCGGTATAGGGCACGGGATCAACGGTGGGTTCGGACGGATTGGCCGAATTGATCGAGGCCAGGGTCATGGCGGCGAAGGGCGCGGCTGCCTGGTATTCGGGGTTTTCGTAGAGCGAGGTGCGGGTGCCCGGAGGCACGTTGGCCCAGCCTTCCTTTTCAGCGACGAGGGCGAGGTAGTCCTTGGACGTGGCCCAATTGATGAATTTCTCGGCCGCTTCCGCGTTCTGCGAGGAGGCGGGGATGGCGAGGGACCAGGCCCAGAGCCAGTTGCCGCGCTTGCCGAGGCCGGTATCGGGCGCCTGGGCGAAGCCGACCTTGTCGGCGACGGTGGAGTCGTTGGGATTGGTGACGAAGGAGGCAGCGACGGTGGCGTCGATCCACATGCCGCACTTGCCCTGCTGGAAGAGGGTCAGGTTTTCATTAAAGCCATTGGACGAGGCGCCGGAGGGACCGGCATCGGCCATGAGCGAGAGATAAGTATCGAGCGTATTCTTCCAGGCGGGCTGATCGAACTGGGGCTGCCAGTTTTCATCGAACCAGCGGGCGCCGAAGGAATTGGACATGGCGGTGAGGAAGGCCATGTTCTCTCCCCAGCCGGCCTTGCCGCGCAGGCAGATGCCGTTGATGTCATTGGCGCGATCGGTCATGGCGCGGGCGGCCTCGCCGATGAATTCCCAGGTTGGGGCATCCGGCATGGTGAGCCCGGCTTTTTCCATCAGATCGGTGCGATACATGATGAAGGAGCTCTCGCCGTAGAAGGGTGCGGCATAGAGCTTGCCGTCGACCGAGAGGCCCGCGCGGATGGCCGGGAGCAGATCGTCGACATCGTAATTGGCGTCGGCGGAGAGCGCGTCGAGGGGTTTCAGCCAATTCTGCTTGGCCCAGATCGGCGCTTCATAGGTGCCGATGGTCATGATGTCGTATTGGCCGCCATTGGTGGCGATGTCGGTGGTGACGTTCTGGCGAAGGGTGTTTTCCTCGAGCACGACCCAATTGAGCTCGATGCCGGTTTCCTCGGTGAAGGCCGGGGACAGGTTCTGCATGCGGATCATGTCGCCATTGTTGACGGTGGCGATGGTGAGCGTCTGCGCCGAGGCCGTGCCGACCAGCGCAAGAGTGATCGCGCCCACGAAAAGGGGTGTCAGTTTCATGAAGTCCTCCCAAGACGAAGCGAGTTTTTGCTCCTGTCTTGGGCAAATGTTCATCACTTGGGCAAAAGTGTCAAGCCGGAGCAAATGCCCAGATAGAAAAATCAGGCGAGGAGGAGGGCGGCGGTGTCCTCGTCGGTGATGAGACCGTTGATCAGGCGGCTGGTGAGGGCGGCGCGGATGGCGGCGGCCTTGCGCCGGCCCATGGCGAGCGCGATGACACGGCCGTTTTCGCGGGGCGGGATGGGGGCGGAGGCGACTCGGGCATTGGTGGGCCCGTCGATCAGCCGGCCTTCGGCGTCGTAGACCCAGCCGCAGATTTCCCCGACAGCGCCGGAGCGGGCGAGCTCGACTTGTTCGTCGCTTGTGATGAAACCGTCGAGGAGAAGGGGGGCGTCATCATCGAGGTGGCCGACGCCGACAAAAGTCGTGCTGGCGCGGGCGGCGAGATCGAGCGTGGCCGCGATCATCGGCTGGGCGTGCAGCAGTTCGCGCTCGCTGGCCGAGGAGGCAAAGACCGGCAGGGGCATGGGGAAAGAGCGGGCCTTGACCGTGTCGGCGACGTTGAAAATGACGTTGTAGAAGGCGGCGGAGCCGTCCGGGGCGATGTTGCCGGTGAGGGAAACGACCTTGTGGTGCGGGCATTCCATGGGCTGGAGTTGTTCGATGGCGGCCTTGAGCGTGCGGCCGGTGCCGATGGCGATAATGGTCGGCTCGATGGCCTTGAGGCAGCGCTCGATCTCGGTGGCGCCGGCTTCGGCGAGGCCCAGGGTGGAGGAGGTCGAAGCGGGATCGGAGGGCACGACCTCGCTGAGGTCGAGGCCATAGCGATGGCGCAGGCGCTCGGCAAAATCCATGCAGCGGCCGATGGGGTGATCGAGCCGGACTTTTACGAGGCCCTCGCTGACGGAAAGCGAGACGAGGCGCTGCGCCGACTGGCGCGAAATGCCCATCTTGGTGGCGATCTCTTCCTGCGTATTGCCGGCGACATAGTAGAGCCAGCCGGCGCGGGCGGCGTCGTCGAGGCGGCTCGTGGTGTTTTCCTGTCGGGCTGGCATCATCTGGTCCGGTTAATCGGCGGGATTATTCGGACATGACGAGGTTGATCGCAAGGTCTTTGCGGTCAGTCTTTTTCGTCGGGCGAGACGCCGCGGGATAGGGCGGTGCGAATATCGCGCTCGGTATCCCGAAGGTGGAGACGCATGGCCTCGCCGGCAGCGCGCGCGTTTCCGGCACGGATGGCGTCCAGAATGCGCTGGTGTGCGGTGATCGTGTCCTGTGGGGTGTGGCCACGATAGGTGTGGCCGCGGTGGCTGATGAGAAAACCCTCGCGCAGGGGCGTGGCCATGGCCTCGAAAAGATAGCTCAGCACGCGATTGCCGCTCGCCAGGGCGACGGCCTCGTGGAAGCCGAAATCGGAAGCGTGGAACCGCTGCTCGGCCTCGATATCGGCAAAATTCCCGTCCTCGCCGATGGATTTGCACATCCCTTCGAGGGCGTTTTCGACGGCGATGATGCCGGCGCGATTGGCGCGCTTGGCAGCCTGGGTGGCCGATTGCACTTCGAGCGAGAGTCGGACCTCCACCAGATCGAACAGACCCTTGGGATCATAGCGAATGATCGAACTCAGGAAGTCGGAGAAGGCGGAGCCGTCGGGTTCGCGCACGACGGCGCGGCGACCACGCGCCAATTCGAGCAGGCGCCGACCCTCGAGCAGCTTTACCGCCTCCCGAATGGTCAGGCGACTGACGGCGTAGCGTTCGGCCAGTTCGGCTTCGCTCGGCATGTTCTGGCCGGGGCTGAGTTCAGACAATATCCAGCGTGCGAGATCGTCCGCCACAGTGCTTGCCGCGCTGGTATCGGAGCGCGATCCGCCAATGATGCTCACGCAGTTTCTCCCAAAGATATCAGATATGTTTGCCGATTTTCGAGTGTGGAACCACGCCGTGACGTTTGCAATATGACGCTTCGCCGTCATCGTAGACACAGATTTTGACGGTCGCAACCGCGGAAATGCTGGCTTTCTTTGTAGCCAAAATTAATTCGATCATCGAAAAAATGTGCACATGAAGATCGAGCGTCTTTACAGCCCTATCTGATTATCATACTTATGTCGCATGGCTTGGGAGAGCCCTGGCGCGAGAGGGCGCCCGTGGGAGGAAATGATGCAGATCAGGGTGACGCTCGGGTGTGATGCCCGGCAAGAGCCGGCTGCCGTTCGTTCTGCGGCAGGTGCGTTTTCCGCAGGTTCAGCAAGCTATCCGGCCGGACGGGGAAGGGCCCCGCACACTGAACACATCAATCGCTAAGAATCGAAAAGGGAGTCGAGACGTGAAGGTTATGAAATCTCTGGTGACGCTGATCGCAGCTGGCGCAATGGCCGCGACCGCATTCTCCGGCGCCTTTGCGCAGGACAAGGGTTCCGTGGGCATCGCCATGCCGACCCAGTCGTCGCTGCGCTGGATCTCGGACGGTAACGAGCTCAAGTCCGCGCTGGAAGGCATGGGCTATACGGTCGACCTGCAGTATGCGGAAGACGATATCCCCAACCAGCTCGCACAGATCGAAAACATGGTGACCAAGGGCGTCGATGCCCTCGTGATCGCCTCGATCGATGGCACCACGCTCTCGGCCGTGCTGCAGCAGGCTGCAGACCAGGGCGTCAAGGTCGTTGCCTATGACCGCCTGATCCGCGAGAGCGGCAATGTGGACTACTACACCACCTTCGACAATTTCGAGGTTGGTGTGCTGCAGGCCAACAGCCTGGTGAAGGGTCTCAACGAGCGCTTCCCCGATGACAAGCCGTGGAACGTCGAACTGTTCGGCGGCTCGCCCGACGACAACAACGCCTTCTTCTTCTATGATGGCGCGATGGCTGTGCTGCAGCCGCTGATCGACAGTGGCGACGTCGTCGTCAAGTCCGGCCAGATGGGCATGGACGTGGTCGGCACGCTGCGTTGGGACGGTGCGGTTGCACAGGCGCGCATGGACAACATCCTGTCGGCCAATTACTCGGACGGCAGCCGCGTGCATGGCGTGCTGGCTCCTTATGACGGTCTGTCGCGCGGTATCATCTCCTCGCTGCGCGGCGTGGGCTATGGCTCGGGCGACCTCGCCTGGCCGATCATCACCGGCCAGGACGCCGAAGTGCCGTCGGTCAAGGCGATCATTGCCGGTGAACAGTATTCGACCGTGTTCAAGGACACGCGCGAGCTGGCCCAGTACACCGCCCAGCTGCTCGACACCGTCCTGTCCGGCCAGGAGCCGAGCGGCCTCGACACCACCACCTATGACAATGGCGTCAAGGTCGTGCCGTCGATTCTCCTGACCCCCTATGAGGTCGACGCGACCAATTACGAACAGCGCGTCATCGCATCGGGCTACATCAAGGCCGAAGAACTGCAGTAATCTGCAGGCATTGGAAGGCCCCGCCTCGAGCGGGGCCTTTTCCGGTTCGAGATCCGCCAGGAACGGGCATTGCCGTTCGTCGGGTCGAAGACTGGCCCGGCCGAGGCCGGGGGCTCAACGCGGTTGCGTGTATTCAGTCGGAGTGCATTCGCCCATGGCAGGACCAGCATGACAAATACCATTCTGGAGATGCGCGGCATCACCAAGACATTTCCCGGTGTCAAAGCCCTGCAGGACGTCAATCTTGACGTGCGCGAAGGCGAAATCCACGCCATTTGCGGGGAAAACGGGGCTGGAAAATCGACGCTGATGAAGGTGCTGAGCGGGGTTTACCCGCATGGCTCCTATGACGGCCAGATCATCTATCAGGGCGCCGAGCAGCATTTTAAGTCCATTCGCGACAGCGAGCACAAGGGCATCGTCATCATCCACCAGGAGCTGGCGCTGGTGCCGCTGCTCTCGATCGCCGAGAACATTTTTCTCGGCAATGAAGTGGCCAAGGGCGGCGTGATCGACTGGGACGAGACCCGGGACGGAGCGCGCAAGCTGTTGAGCATGGTGGGGCTCAATGAGGACCCGGACACGCTGATCACCAATATCGGTGTGGGCAAGCAGCAGCTTGTCGAGATCGCCAAGGCGCTCTCCAAGCAGGTGCAATTGCTGATCCTCGACGAACCGACAGCCTCGCTTTCGGAAAAGGACAGCCAGGCGCTGCTCGAGCTTCTGACCGAGTTCAAGAAGCAGGGCATTACCTCGATCATCATCAGTCACAAGCTGAACGAGATCTCAAAGATTGCCGACCGGGTGACGGTGATCCGCGACGGGCGCACCATCGAGACGATGGATACCGACCAGATCACCGAGGACCGGATCATCACCTCCATGGTGGGCCGCTCGCTCGAAGACCGCTATCCCGCGCGCACGCCAAAAATCGGCGAAGTCGTGCTGGAGGTGCGCAACTGGAACGTCTTCCACCCCCAGCATCGCGAGCGCCAGATGATCCGGGACGTCAATCTCGTCCTGCGCCGGGGCGAAGTGGTGGGCATTGCCGGGCTGATGGGATCGGGGCGAACCGAATTCGCCATGAGCCTCTTTGGCAAATCCTACGGCCAGAAGATCAGCGGCGAAGTCTTCCGGAACGGCAAGAAGATCGACGTTTCCAACGTTGGCAAGGCCATTGCAAACGGCATTGCCTATGCCACCGAAGATCGCAAGACCTACGGGCTTAACCTCATCGACCATATCAAGCACAATATCACCGTCGCCAATCTGGCCGGCGTGTCGCGCTGGGGGGTGATCGATGACCTTGGCGAGCTCGACGCGGCAAACGACTATCGCAGGAAGACCAATATCCGCTCGTCAAGCGTCTATCAGGTCACCGGCAATCTCTCGGGCGGCAACCAGCAAAAGGTGGTGTTGTCCAAATGGCTCTATGCCAATCCGGACGTGCTGATCCTCGATGAACCCACGCGCGGCATCGATGTGGGGGCAAAATACGAAATCTACACCATCATCAACCAGCTGGCGGCGCAGGGTAAGGCGATCCTCGTGATCTCTTCGGAGATGCCCGAATTGCTGGGGATCACCGACCGCCTCTATGTAATGAATGAAGGCCGTATCGTGGGCGAAATGCCCACCAGCGATGCGAGCCAGGAAAAGATCATGCGCGCCATCGTGCGGGCTGAAGGGAAGGCATCATGACCACTCAAACCGCACCTGAAGCGGCCGGCGCACCGGCGCAATCCCAGGAGTTGAGCCTGGTGGGCGCGCTGCGCGCCAATATGCGGGACTATGGCCTGTTGCTGGCGCTGATCCTGATCATGCTGTTCTTCCAGTATTTTACCGCCGGCGTGCTGTTCAAGCCGGTGAATTTGACCAATATCATCCTGCAGAACAGCTATATCATCGTGATGGCGCTGGGCATGCTGCTGGTGATCGTCGCTGGCCATATCGATCTGTCCGTGGGGTCGGTTTCCGGCTTCGTCGGGGCGCTGGCCGCCATGCTCATGGTGGGGTGGAAGTTTCCCCCCGAACTGGCGTTTCTGGCCCATCCGATCGTGGCGGGGGCAATCTGTCTTGTGGCCGGGGCGGCGATCGGCGCGGCGCAGGGCTATATCATCGCCTATCACAGGGTGCCGGCTTTCATCGTGACCCTGGCGGGCATGCTGATTTTCAAGGGCCTGTCGCTGGCCATCCTCGCGGGCAAGTCCGTCGGGCCGTTCCCGGCCGAGTTCCAGATGCTGTCGGCGGGGTTCATTCCCGATCTGATCGGTCCGACCGTGCTGCCGATCCTGGCGGAGAACGGCAAGCCGGTGGCGCTGCACACGACCACGATGGTCATCGCCATCCTGGCGATCGTAGCTATGGTGTTCTTCGCCATCCGGACGCGCAACCGCCGCATCGCGCGCGGCTATGACGTCGAGCCGTTCAGCCTGTTCATCATCAAGAATGTGGTGATCACGGCGCTGGTGATGTTTTTTGCCTATATGCTGGCATCCTATCGCGGCCTGCCCAATGTGCTGGTGGTGATGGGCATCCTCATTGCCGGCTTCGTCTTCCTCACCAAGCGGCTGACCTTCGGCCGGCGCATCTATGCGCTGGGGGGCAATCTCAAGGCGGCGGCGCTTTCGGGCATCAAGACGGAACGGACGACGTTCTACATCTTCGCCATCATGGGGGCGCTGGCAGCGCTTGCCGGCATGATCTATGCGGCGCGCCTCAATTCGGCGACGCCCAAGGCCGGGCAGGGGCTGGAGCTCGACGTGATCGCGGCCGTGTTCATCGGCGGCGCCTCGGCGCTGGGCGGGGTCGGCCAGGTGGCGGGCGCGGTGATCGGCGCCTTCATCATGGGTGTGATGAACAATGGCATGTCGATCATGGGCGTCAATATCGACTGGCAGCAGATGATCAAGGGCGTGGTGCTGCTCGCAGCCGTGTTCTTCGATCTCTACAACAAGAACCGTTCTGCCTGAGATCCCTCGGGCGCCGGACTTGATGGGGGCCGCCGGGGATATCCGGCGGCCCTTTTGCGTTTTCACCCGGCGTAGGCGACGGCGATATCGAGGACGAAGGTGACCCCGAACCGGTCGGTGAGCATGCCGAAGAGGGGCGTCCAGCCGGAGGGGGCAAGCGGCTGGATGATGGTCGCGCCATCCGAGAGGCCGTTCCAATAGCGGGTGAGTTCGGCTTCATCATTGCCGCGGATGGATACGAAGATAGGGGCGATGCCGGCGTCATAGGGGCGGGCGGCGGGGACGTCATAGGCCATTATGGAAAAGCCGTTCGAGCTCTGGAGCTGGCCGAAGGCGACGAGGTCGGCCTCCTCGGGCGGGAATGACGGATAGGCCTGGGCGTGGGTTGCGATAACGGGTTCGCCGCCGAAGACAGAGGCGTAGAAGTAGAGGGCCTCGCGGGCCGAGTTGCGGAAATTGAGGTGGGTGGTGGTGGTGATGCTCATCGCTGGTTCCTTGCGGGGTTGATGGCGCTGTTATAGGGCTAGCCAACTGCCACTTTCAGACAGTTGAGCGATGGCCCGCGCCGACAGATTGCTGAGACTTTTGCAGGCGATGCGTGTGCTGCCGGCGCCGCTGACCGCGGCGCGGCTGGCCGAAGAGACGGGGGTATCCCTGCGCTCGCTCTATCGCGATATCGACAGCCTGCGGGCGGCGGGGGCGCGGATCGATGGCGAGCGGGGCTATGGCTATCGGCTGATCGAAGATTTCGCGCTGCCACCGCAGACTTTCGATCGAATCGAGATCGAGGCTCTGGTGCTGGGCCTCGCGGAAGTGCAGCATCTGGGCGATCCCGAGCTGGCCGCGGCGGCCCGGTCGGCCCTCGCCAAGGTGGCGGCGACCCTGCCAGATGAGAGGGAACAGCACTTGGTCCATGCCATATCGCAGGTCTATCGGCCGGCCGCGCGCTATGCGGTGGCGGTGGATATGGGCGTCATTCGCCAAAGCTGCTGGCAGGAGGAGGCGGTGGCGATCCGCTATGCCGATGCGGATGGGTCGGTGACGGAGCGCACGATCAGGCCGCTGGCGCTGGCCTATCATCAGCATGTTCTGGCTGTGCTGGCCTGGTGCTGCCTGAGACAGGATTTTCGGATTTTCCGGGCCGATCGCATCGCGGCGGCAGTGCGCACCGGAGAAAGTTTCCGACCCCGGCGGGCAAGCCTGTTGCGCGACTATCTCGAACGGCTCAATGCCGGTCGCTGAGCGGCAGGGCTATTGCGCCGCCTGCCCGCGGGCGCAGGCCTCGATATTGTTGCCATCGGGGTCGAGCACGAAGGCGCCGTAGTAGGCACCCGCACCCTGGCGTGGGCCCGGCGCACCATTGTCGGTGCCGCCATTGGCGAGGGCCGCCTGGTAAAATGCGTCCACCATCGCCTGGTCCCTGGCCTGAAAGGCAATATGCATCTGGTTGATGCCGGGGCGCGAGCCGTCCACCCAGTAGGAAGGACGGGTGGTGCCGATCCAGAGATAGGGAATGGGCTCGGCTGCGCTCTTGCCGAAGAGGAAGGCTTCATCACCATTGTCGATGGTCTGCAGCCCGAGTGCGGCGGCGATGGCGTCGTAGAAGCGGCGCGCGCGGGCGAGGTCGGTGACGACAATGCCGGTGTGATCAAGCATGATCGGATCCTCCTGAACGAGGAGAAAACGCCGCCTCCATCCACCGGTTCCTACAGCCGATGGACAGAGGCCAGCCTTATTGCAGGTTTTGCGGGACGCCGTCGGCGATGTCGTAATAGTCGCCCTTGTCGGCCACGAAGATGTGGAGCGCCAGCCTGGTCCTGGTGGGGCCATCGAAGGCGCCCATGAAGATGCCGATCCAGTCGAGATGGATCGGATCGAAGAAGAGCGAAGAACCGCAAACGGCGCAGAAGCCGCGACGGACATGTTCGGAGGATTGATACCAGCGCAGATTGTCCTCGCCGCTCACAGTCAGGGCAGATTTGGGGACATCGGTGCCGGCCTCGTAGTGGCCGGTCTGCTTGCGGCACTTGGTGCAGTGGCAGGCCGTGGGCGGGGCAAGTTCGCCCGCCACGGTGAAGGTGATTGCCCGGCAAAGGCAGGAGCCGTGGTGCATGTCATGACCTCAAGGGATGGGCGCCAGGTGTTGAAACCTTACGGCGCCATTGCTCACAAAGGCGGCGAAGGCGAAGTGCGAGAGATCGAGCGGGTTGGGCAGGCGGATATCGGACAGGTCGGGATGGCGCCTGCCGGTCTTCAGAAAGGACCGATCGACCTGGCAGATGAAGATTATCATCAGCCCGCGCGACAGGGCCGTGGCCTTCAGCGCCGAAATTTGCGCGTTCAGCGCGGGCTTCCGGCGATCGTGGTCGAGCGCCTGCAGATAGTCGATGACCACCAGAGTGCCGGCAGGCACGGCGGCCAGTGCTTCGCTGATGGTCGCGGCGGAGATGCCATCGGAGCAATCAAGGACGAGATTTTCGTGGTTGGCGCCGATCCGGTCGAGATGCTGGCCAAGCTCGTCGCGCGTGAACTCGAGACTATAGATATGGGACGGGGAGCCCGGCCGGGCAGCGGAATGGGCGGTCTCGAGCGCGAGAAGGGTCTTGCCTTCGCCGCGCCGGCCGGCGACGAGGACGAGATCGCCGGGCGCGAGGCGGCCGAGCAATTGTTCTGCAGCGGTGGCGGCCGGATGGGCGGCGGCCAGATGGCTCCAGCGATTATAGCCCTCGGACTGCGCGAGGACATCGAGCGCGGCGCCGAGCGGAATGGCGCGGGTGCGGGACAGGGACTTTGCCTGGCGTCGCAGGCGGTGGATGGGCTGGGAAAGCTTCATCGGAAACCTCGTGGGACGAGCGGTAGAAGCAATCCCTCCTCATGCCTGCGCTCACACAAGGGTGGCGGAAAATTCCATGCCCTGCAGGAGACTGCTTTCCCATTGGAGGGGGGAGGCGCGGGAATCGCCTGACCATGAGGCTACACGATTGGCGCGAGCGCGCAATCGTCGGCTCATTGGGTGTGTCCGGGCGCGCGGCAGGCGCACCCGGATGGCAAGGTTATTCCGCCGGGACGGGATTGGCCGGCAGATCCGGATCCTGACCGGCTGCGGTTTCTGCGGCGTCGAGTTCGCGTTCGAGCCGGGCCTCTTCCTCGATCTTGGGCTTTGAGAAGCGCGCGAGAAGCAAATAGGCGACCGGGGTGAGATAGAGCGTTGCGATGGCGGCAAAGGAGAGACCGCCGACCATCACCCAGCCCAGCGCGGCGCGCGCTTCGGCGCCGGCCCCGGAGGCGAGGACAAGCGGCACGCCACCGACGATGGTCGCGATCATGGTCATGACGACGGGACGCAGGCGGATGTTGGAGGCTTCCTCGATGGCCTCGCGCACCGGCATGCCACGATCGCGCAGCTGATTGGCAAACTCGACGATGAGAATGCCGTTCTTGGCCATGATGCCGACCACGAGGACAAGGCCGATCTGGCTGAAGATATTGAGGCTGCCGCCGGTCAGCAGGATGGCCCAGACGCCGGCCGCCAGGCCGAACGGCACGGTGGCCATGACGATGATGGCGCTCCAGAAGCTCTCGAACTGGGCCGCCAGCACGAGGAGGATGATGACCAGCGCAAAGCCGAAGGTGAGGAAGAGCGCGTTGTTGGCGGCGCCAAGCGTCTTGGCCTCGGCCATGGGCAGGATCGAGGTGCCTTCGGGCAGGAGCGGCGTGGCGATTTCGATCAGACGGTTATAGGCGTCGCCCAGGGCCATGCCATCCTCGAGGCTGGCGGCGACGGTGACGGCGCGACGCTGCTCCTCACGCCGGAGAGAGGGGGGCACGGCGGCCTCGGTGAGGGTGGCGATGGTCGACATCGGCACATAGCGGCCGTCGCCGGTGCGCACGAACAGGGTTTCGAGATCGCGGGGGTCGTTGACCGGATTGGTGGTCGAGACCATGCGGACCGAATAGCTCTGATCGTTGATGAAGATGGAGCCGACATTGGCGCCGTCGATCATGGCCTGCATGGTGGTGGCGAGGCCGTTGATGTCGATGCCGAGGGCAGACGCGCGGGCACGGTCGACGGTGAGGGTCAGCTGGGGCTGGCTGGTGTCGAAATTGACGCTGACCCGACCAAAGCCACCCTCTGCGTCGAGGGCGTCGGCTATGGTTTGGGCGGTTTCGGCGAGCACGGCATAGTCCGAGCCGGCAACGGCGAATTGCAGCCCCGAGCCGCCGCCGCGAATGCCCAGGCTATTGCCCTGGCCGACGAAGGCACGGACCCCGGGAACCTGGGTCATGAGGGCGGTGATTTCGGAGGCGATCTGCTGCTGGCTGCGGTCACGCTCGCTCCAGGGCGCGAGCGTGAGAGTGAGCGAGCCGCCGCTGCCCCAGCCGGAGAGAACGAAGATGGATTGTATCTCCCCGCTCTCGACATAGGGCTGGAGCATGGACTCGACCTGACCGAGGCGGGTTCGGACGAAATCTAGGCTGACGGTGTTGGGCGCCGAGACGCGCAGGGAGATCTGCGAGCGATCCTCGGGCGGGGTGATTTCCTGACGGATATTGCCCCAGACATAGACGGCGGAACCGGCAAAGATCAGCGAAACGATAATGATGACCAGGGGATTGCGCAGGGCGACGCCGAGCGTCGAGCGGTAAATGCGGGCAAAGAAGTGGCCGATGGCGGCAAAGGGGCCGCCGCCATGTGTCCTGGTCTCGGCCTTGAGCAGTCGCGAGGCCACCATGGGGCCCATGGAGAGCGCAACCACGGAGGAGAGCAGGACGGCGATGGCAAGGGTGAAGCCGAATTCGCGGAAGAGGCGGCCGGTTTGCCCGTCGAGGAAGGACAGCGGGACGAAAACCGCTGCCAGGGTCAGTGTGGTGGCGACGACGGCGAAGAACACTTCCTTGGTGCCGAGCACGGCGGCGGCACGCGGGCCGGCGCCCATGCCCTTGCGGCGCACGATGTTTTCGAGAACCACGATGGCGTCGTCGACGACGAGACCGGTGGCCAGCACAAGGGCGAGCAGGGTGATGATATTGAGCGAGAAGCCCGCCGCATACATGCCGGCAACGGCGCCGAGCAGGGCGATCGGCATGGAGATGGCCGGCACGATAATGGCGCGCCAATCGAGCAGGAAGAGGTAGATGATGGCGATGACGACGACGAGCGCCACGATGAGCGCAATCTCGACCTCGTGCAGGGCGCCTTCGATGAAGACGGCCTCGTCGCTCGACACTTTTATGGCGACGCCGGGCGGCAGGGTCTGATTGAGGCTCGCGACTGCGGCGTGGACTGCATGGGAGATCGAGACGGAATTGGACTGGGCCTGGCGGACGATGCCCATGCCGATGCCGGGGCGGCCATCGGCCCGGATGGCCGAGGTGCTGGCAGCGGCGTCGAAGACGACGGTCGCGACGTCGCCGAGGCGGGTGCGGCCATTGATGATGATGGCTTCGAAATCGGCCGGGTCGGTGATTTCGGAAATGGCGCGGACGGAAATGTTCTGGTTGGGGCCGTTGATGGAGCCTGCGGGCGCGTCGAAGGCGATGGTGGACAGGGCATTGCGCACATCGGCGACGGTGAGCCCGCGGCTGGCGAGCTTGAGCGGGTCGATATCGACCTCGAAGGCCGTGCTGCGCGTGCCGTAGACCTGGACCTCGGCGACGCCTTCGACGGCGCTGAGGCGCTCGGTAATGATGCCGTCCACCAGTTCGCTCAACTCGGCGACTGTCATGGTCTCGGAGGTGACCGCCAATTGCATGATGGCCTGGGCATCGCTGTCGGCCTTGAAGATCGTGGGCTCGCTCACATCCTCGGGCAGGCTGCGGGTGACGCGGCTGAGGGCATCGCGCACGTCTGAGGTGGCGATATCGAGATTGGTGCTGTCAGAGAATTCGAGGGTGACGCGGCTGCTGCCCACCGAGGAGGACGACGAAATAGAGGTGACGCCCTGGACGCGCGCAACGGCGCCTTCGACCAAGGCCGTGATTTCTCGATCAACAGTTTCGGCGGCGGCGCCGGGGAAGCTGGTGGAGATAGACAGGACGGGCTGCTCCACCCGGGGCAATTCGCGCACCTCGATGCCGAGCAGGGCCGCCAGACCGGCAACCACGATCATGGCATTGACCACAATGGCGAGGACAGGACGACGGACAAAGAGGGCGGCGAGCGAGCCGCCATTTTCGTTCTTGCTGGCAATCGACATGAGCGGCCTCTTTCTCAGTTCGTTGCGGGGGCGGTGGCCCCGCTGCCATCGGGACCGTCGAGCAGGGTGACGCTGGCGCCTTCGCTGAGCTGCAGGATGCCCTCGGTGATGATCGGGTCGCCCTCGTTCAACTCGCCACGCACCAGCACGCCGTCGCTGTTGCGCTGCACGATTTCGGCCATGACCTTGGTGGCCTTGCCGTCCTGGTATTTCCAGACATAGGAGCCTTCGGCCGACCAGAGAATGGACAGCGGATTGACCGCCGGGAAGGCCTCGCCGGGGAAGCTCAGGGCGACGGTAAAGCTCATGCCGGAGCGCAGGAGCGCGTCGGTATTGGGGATTTCGGCCTGGACCTGAAGCGTGCGGCTGGCTGGATCGATGCGGCTGTCGACGGCGGAGATGTCGCCGGTAAAGGTCCGGCCGGGCAGGGCGATGGCCGAGACGTCGACCGGCATGCCGGGGGCGATCTGGGCGGCGTAGCGTTCGGGCACCCAGAAATCGATGAGAATGGACGATGTATCGTCGATGGTGGTGATCGCGGTCTGGGCGGAGACGAAATTGCCCGGGGAGACGCGGATCAGGCCGATAGTGCCGGCGATGGGGCTGGTGATGGTGCGCCGTTCCAGCGCCATTTCGGCGTTGCGCAGCGCCAGTTCGGCATTTGAAACGGCGAGCTGGGCGGCCGAAACCGCGGTGTTGGCGACGACATTGGAACTGGCGAGGCCGGAGGTCCGTGCGAAGGCCGAGCGGGCATCTTCGGCGGCGAGGAGCGCGCGCTCATAGTCGATCTGTTCGGCGGCGTCATCGAAGCGGGCGATGATGGTGCCGGCCTCGACGCGCTGGCCTGGACGGACGAGGATTTCCGAGAGCTCACCGCCGGCTGGGGCGGTGACGGTGACCGAGCGCACGGGCGTGCCCTCGCCGATGGAGGAGAGGGTGTCGTTGATGGTGGCAAGCTTGACGGCGCTGGTGATGACATTGGTGGCGCGGCCGGCAAAGCCGCCCGGGCGACCGCCGCCTGCACCGCCTGCGGCAGGAGGGCGGCCCTGCGCACCGCCGGGTCCGCCGGGGCCGCGCTGTGCGCCCGCGCCGGGGGCCGCCGCATTGCCAGTGTCAGCGGCGGCGACGGACGGGGCAAAGGGGACTGCAATGCCCCAGGACGCGACCGTCTGCGGCGCACCTGGGACCAGATAGAGCCAGGCATAGGCCGCAGCAATGATGATGACGAGGGAAACGAGAAGCTGCCGGATCAAACCAGACCTACGAGGAATACGAAAAACAATGGCGCGACCATAGCAGGGTGAGAACTTGCTGGGGCATTACAATCGCGTAATTGTTTTTGGGCTGGTTGGCGTGGCACCCCCACCCGGTCTCCCCCTGGTAGGGGGAGGGGAAGAGCAGTGCGTAGGGAAGCTCTCAGCTTTCCACTTCGGCGTCAGGGCGGGCGCCCCATTCGGCCCAGGAGCCGTCATAAAGGGCGACGGATTTCGCGCCGGCCAGTTCGAGCGCCATGGCCAGGGTCGAAGCGGTCACGCCCGAGCCGCAGGAGGTGACGATGGGTTTGGACAGATCGACACTGCGCTCGGCAAAGAGCGCCTGAAGCTGATCGACCGGACGCATTTTTCCGCCTTCCGACAACAGGCTGACGGGAATGTTCCGGCTATTGGGGATGTGCCCGGCGCGGAGGCCGGCACGGGGCTCGGGCACTTCGGCATGGAAGCGCTGCGCGGGTCGGGCGTCGAGAATCTGGGCGGCGCCATCCCGGCTGCGCGCCTGCACCGTTTCGAAGTCGGTGACCATGTCGGGATTGAAGCGCGCCTCGAAACTGGCCTTGGTGCGGGCGACGAGGCCGGTTTCCAGCGGGCGGCGTTCGCTGCGCCATTTGGGGCCGCCACCTTCGAGGATATAGACGTTTTCGGCGCCAAAGCTGCGGAAGGTCCACCAGGCCCGGGGGGCGCTGAACAGACCGAGTTCGTCATAGATGACGATAGTGTCGGTATCGCTGATGCCAAGGGCGCCGACCATGCGCGAGAAATCGTCGGGGGACGGCAGCATGTGGGGCATGTCGCTCGACGTATCGGCAATACCGTCGATGTCGAAGAAGACGGCGCCGGGGATATGGCCATCGAGATATTCGGCCTGGGCATTTCGGGCCGCATTGGGAAGGTGCCAGCTGGCATCCACGACCACCACGCTGGGATCGGCAAGGTTTTGGGCCAGCCAGTCTGTGGTGACGAATGGGCTTTGCATGAGCGACTCCGGTTCTTGTTCGGCGCAGGATGGTCTGGCGTTCTGGCGGGGTCAAACGGCAAATTTGAGTCCGGAGGATGGCCGACCCCTAACCCAGTCTCCCGTGCCAAAGCAGGAGGGACGCGCAGGCTCCTAGTCGGCCAGGGCGAGGAGATCCTTGCTGGCGAAATGGAGGGTTGCGGTATCGCCGCGCTGGGGCGGGGCGCTGGCCTGGTCGTTGAACGTATCGACGCTGAGCGCTGTGCCGCCGACATCGATGCGCAGGCGAACGACGGAGCCGAGGAAGTGCACGTCCTCGATGGTTCCGGAGAGTGTCGTATCCGTCCCCGGGCGGGGCGAGAGCGAGAGCATTTCGGGGCGGATGGCGCGGAGCTGGTCGCGTGGAGCCGCAGGATCCACCAGAGTGGCGGGGACCGTATTGAGCTGGCCGACAAAGGTGGCGACGAAGCGGGTTTTCGGGCGGTTGTAGACTTCGTGCGGCGTGCCCAATTGCTCGATATTGCCCGCATTCATGACCACGACGCGGTCGGAGATGGAAAGGGCCTCTTCCTGGTCGTGGGTGACGAAGACAGTGGTGATGCCCAGATCGCGCTGAATGGCGCGGATTTCCTCGCGCAGGGAGACGCGGATCTTGGCATCGAGCGCGGAGAGGGGTTCGTCGAGGAGCAGCAGCCGCGGACGCGGCGCGATGGCGCGGGCGAGGGCGACGCGCTGCTGCTGGCCGCCGGACATTTCATAAGGGAAGCGCTTCTCGTAGCCGGAGAGGCCGATGAGTTTGAGCATTTCGTCGACGCGGGCACGGCGCTCGTCGGCCGGCATGCCCGCGACCTTGAGGCCGAAGCCGATATTGTCCCCGACATTGAGATTGGGAAACAGCGCATAAGCCTGGAACACCATGCCGAGCTTGCGCTGATTGGGTTTTAAATGGGTGATGTCCTGGCCTTCGACCCAAATAGTGCCCGAGGTGGGAGCCTCAAAGCCCGCGATCATCCGGAGGATTGTGGTCTTGCCGCAGCCGGACGGGCCGAGGAGGGAGATGAATTCCCCCTTGTCGAAGGCGAAGCCGACATTCTTGACCACAGTGGTGGCCCCGAAGCTTTTGACGAGATTCTGGACTTCGAGAAAAGCGGGCATGGTCAATCGTTCCGGACGGAGGTGCGGGGGGCAAAGCGGCCGAGCACACTGATCATGCCCATGGCGCCCCAGGTGATGATGAAGGCGATAATGGCGAGCGCCGCAGGCTCATAGGCGCGGTTGGTGCCGATATTGACGAGATAGGGACCGAAGGCCGGGCGGTTGAGAAGGCTGGCAATGGTGAACTCGCCGATGACGATGGCGAAGGTCAAAAAAGCGCCGGAGAGAATGGCGACGAGAATATTGGGCAAGATGATGCGCCAGATAATGGTGAGTTGGCTGGCACCCATGATCTGGGCCGCCTCGGTCAAGGTCTTCACATCGATGGTGCGCATGCCGGTGTCGACGGCACGATACATATAGGGCAGGGCGAGCGTCACATACGCCCCGGTGAGCAGGATATCGGTGCCGAGAGCGCTGCCGGTGAAGGGGATGATCGAGCTCGAATTGTAGAGCCGGATATAGCCATAGACGAGGATCAGCGCGGGAATAACCAGAGGCAGGAGAGTGATGAACTCGACCAGGGGCCGCAGCCAGGGCATGCGCAGACGGACGTAATAAACCGCCGGGACGACCACCAGAACGCCGACCACGATGGTGAACAGACCGATGACAATGGAATAGCCGAAGCTGGCGTGGAAGCGGGGATCGGAAAACACCGATGCATAGGCGTCGAAGCTGTATTCGCCCCGGCGCATGCGCAGCGAGAATTCGAAGGTCGCGATCAGCGGCAGGATGAAATAGGCGGCACCGATGCCGAAAACCAGCCAGGCCCAGAAGCGGTCGGACTTCATTTCATCCACCTCTCGGCGCGGGCCGCAATGACGAGATAAATGACATTGGCGAGCGAGGTAATGACGATCATGCCGATGGCCAGCGCGGCGCCGAGGCCCGGGTTTTGCAGCGCGTCGCCGCGGATCTGGTTGTAGAGCAGCACGGTGACGATGTTGAGGTTCGACCCGGTCAGCGCCCAGGCGGTGGCGATGGCCCCGAAGGCATTGGCAAAGAGCAGGGACAGTGTGCCGAGGAAGCTGGGCCAGAGGATCGGGAAGCCGATATAGCGCCAGAACTGCCAGCGGCTGGCGCCAAGGATCTGCGCGGCCTCGTTCCACTCTTTTTTGAGGCCATCGACCGCCGGGGCGATGATGAGCACCATCAGTGGGATCTGGAAATAGAGATAGGTGAGGGTGAGGCCCCAGAAGCTGAGCAGATTGAAGCCGGCGCGGTAGAGGTCGAAGCCGAAGACGGTCTTGAGGATGATGGTAACGAGCCCGAGCCGCCCAAGTGTGGCGATGAAGGCGAAGGCCAGCGGCACGCCGGCGAAATTTGAGGCCACACCGGAGAAGGTCATGACGGCAGAGCGGATGCCCGAGGGCAGGCGACCCCGAATGATGGCGAGGGTTATGGCCAGGCCGACCACGGCGCCGATGATGGCCGAGGCGCCGGAAATGCGGATCGAAATCCAGTAGGCGGCGATGATCTGGTCGGAGAAGAGACCGGCGAAATTGTCGAGGGTGAAATTGCCGGCCCGGTCGGTGAAGGCGGTGACCGCCAGCGACAGGGTGGGCAGGAAGAGGAACATCACCGCAAAGATGATGAAGGGCGCGACGGCCAGCGCGTCCCAGGGAATGCGGCGGCGGGGTTTTGGCGGTGCGGCAATGTCAGTCATAATTATGTTGGCCAGCGTCCAAGCCCCTCACCCTAACCCTCTCCCCGGAGGGGCGAGGGGACCGCTCCTGGGTTGTGGCGATATGGTGCCACAATCACTGATGTGCTCCCTCGCCCCTCCGGGGAGAGGGGTGGGGTGAGGGAGCTGATGCGCGCCATTCGGGCATAGCCCTCATGGCTTCTCGCCTCAGATCGCTCCACTGGAGCGATCTGCCCTTTCGGGACGGGTCGAAGTTACTGCACGCTGGCGCCGACGGTGGTGTCCCAGCCGGTGGTGATGGTGGCCTTGTTGGCGTTCTGCTCTTCGATGGAGGGGAAGACAGCCTTGGCGTAATTTTCGGCCGCCGGGAGCTTGGCCATCAGATCGTCAGGCAGCTTGCCCTGGTCCGCGAGCGCGTTGAAGCGGATCGGGTGGCAATAGCCTGCAAGCCAGTGCAGCTGGCCTTCGTCGGAATAGAGATATTCCATCCAGAGCTTGGCAGCGTTGGGGTGGGGCGCAAAGGCGGAGATGGCCTGGACATAGACGCCGGCCACAACGCCATCGGAGGGCACGACGACGTCGATCGGCGGGTTGCCGTTGAGATTGTCGCGCGCCGCGAGGAGATTGTAGTCCCAGTTGACGGCGATGGGCGTCGTGCCCTGGGCAATGGCGGCGGCCTCGGCATCGACGGGAACGAAATTGCCCTTGTCGTTCAGAGCCTTGAAATATTCGAGACCGGCCTGGGCGGCGGCATCCTGTGCGGCGCCGGTGGAGAGGCCTGCCGCAAACACCGACATGATGGCGTTGTTGGCGGTGCGGGGATCGCCGGCGAGGGCGACCGAATTGGCGTAGTCGTCCTTCATCAGATCGGCCCAGGAGGCGGGATTGTCGCCGTCGATGATGTCCTTGTTGATGCCGAAGGCGAGCACGCCGTAATAGTCGCCATACCAGAAGCCGTCAGCGTCCTTGGCGTCGTCGGGGATTTCTTCCCAGGTGGAGACCTTATAGGCCTGGAGCAGGCCTTCATCCTTGGCCTGGGGGCCGAAGGCGAGGCCGATATCGAGCACGTCTGGCGCCTGCGGGCCGGTATTGCCTTTATTGGCGCGGACAGCCTCGAGCTCGTCGGCCGAGCCGGCGTCCGGATTGAGCTCGTTGACCGTGATGCCGGGATATTTGGCCTTAAAACCCTCGATCATGCCGCCATAATTGCACCAGGAATGGGGAAGGGCGATGGTCGTCAGCTGGCCCTCGGCCTTGGCCGCTTCATAGAGCGCTTCAAGGTCGGCCTGGGCGAAGGCAGGAGCGGAGAGACTGAGTACCGTCAGTACTGAAACGGAGGCGGTGAGCGCAGACTTGAACGTCATTTGAAACTCCCTGAAAAGCTGTCGCGGAGGCTTGGCCCAGCGAACGGGCGAGGGAGTAGATGGCGCCGATGACAGAGCGATGACGGGTCGTTCCTGGGGATATCCGGCCTTTCCAAGAGGCCGGGCCACCGCCCGCAATCCGTCGCTCGCCTCATCAGGCTCCTGTCTTTGGCTCCTCCCAGCCGTAGGGGGACATTGCCCAATTGTGACAGTTTCGTCCAGATGGTCAAAATAATGGCGCCGGGCCCGAGCTTTCGCGCAGGACCAGTTCGACCGGCCAGAGCTCATGCACCGCGTCGGAGGGCTTGCCGCCCAGCACCTGGAGGACGAGATCGCCGATCCGCATGCCGGCCTGCCGGATCGAGGATCGGGTGGTGGACATGCTCGGATACATGTTGTCGGCGTTGAGATAGGGGAAGACGTCGTCATGGGCGATCATGGAAACGTCTGTGCCCAGTTCCATGCCCGCCTGGCGGATGGCGCGGAAGACGCCAAGCGCGGTCATCATCGAGCCGGCGAGGAAAGCGGTGGGGCGGGGGCGCAATTCCAGCATGGCCTGCGCCGTGCGGAAGGCCACTTCGTCGGTGAACGGGGAATTGCTCATCAAGGCGGGATCAAAGGATACGCCCCGGGCAGAGAGGGCGGCGAGGTAGCCGAGCTCCCTGTGCTCGGCAAAAGTGCGCCCCTTGAGGCCGTTGAGCAGGGCAATACGGCGGTGGCCGAGATCGAGCAGATGGCCGGTGGCCCGCTCCAGCGCGCTGGTATTGTCGATGTCGAGCCAAGCCACGGGCGTGCTGATATTGGTGCGGCCATGGAGCACGAAGGGAATGCCGAGCTCGATCAGCAATTCGGCCCGCTCGTCGGTGAGCGTGGGCGAATGCAGGATCATCGCATCGACCTTCTGGCTGGCGGCGAGGCGCCGATAGGCGGTGAGTTCTTCCTCCTGGCTGGCAACGGTTGTGACCAGGATGTCGATGTCCTGGCTGGCCATGCGCGCGCCAAGCCCGGAGAGGAATTCGGACATGTGTGGGCCAAGCTCGTCCGCCCCGCGCAGGACAAGCCCAATGGCGCCGGCGCGACCGGTGGCCAGCCGCAAAGCGCTGGCATTGGGCCGATATCCCAATTGATCGGCGGCCTCCGCCACGCGGAGCCGCGTGGCTTCCTTGACCTCGGGATAGCCGTTCAGCGCGCGGCTGACGGTGGTCTGCGACAGGCCAAGATGTTCGGCAAGGTCCTTTAGTCTCATAGTGGCGTATGGCCCTAATGGTTTGCCAGGGGCGGTCGGTTCGTTGACCGAAAAGCCGTCCGTCACACGCCAATAGGGCAGGCAGGACCCATTGAACAAGGGTGGTCTGCCATCTCCTCCGAAAACTATTCAAAGCGATTTCAATTTTTGATGCAAGTGGGTGCGCGCTGCGCGCTATCCTGAGGTGCGTACATCAGACTGCGAATGGTCCAAGTTTACCAATTCCCCGGCTGCTTACCTTTAAGTAGTTGAGAAATAATGATAAAAATGAATTCTGCTGGCCGAGTTCTTAAAATCACGATTGGCGGAGCTTGACAGTATTGCGCCGCTCTGGTTCTTTTTCATCCAAAGCGCTTTGAAAAAGCCTGACGCAATAAGTCGGCAAAGCGTCTTTCGGGAGGAAAATGGCGGGCGCGCCAGCGCTTGCGCCTGATCCTCCCCACATGCGCAATGGTTTATCGGGAGGAAATCCAATGACATTGAAGAAACTGCTCATCGGCATGATGGCGAGCGTGACGCTGGTGGCAGGCGCCGCCCAGGCCGCCGAGCTGTCCATTGTGTCCGGCGATACCGGCAATGGCCTCGAATTCCTGCGGACCCAGCTCGACAAATTCGAGGCGAATACGGGCCATAAGGTCACCATCGTGCCCATGCCGTCCTCGACGACGGACCAGTTCGGCCAGTACAAGCTGTGGCTTGCGGCCGGCAATACCGACATCGACGTCTACCAGACAGACGTGATCTGGGCACCGCAACTGGCCGATCAGTTCCTCGACCTCACCGAAGCCGCCAAGGATGTGGTGGGTGACCACTTCCCCTCCATCATCGAGTCGCAGACGGTCAACGGCAAGCTCGTCGCCATGCCGGCCTTCACCGACGCTCCGGCGCTCTACTACCGCAAGGATCTGCTCGAAAAGCACGGCAAGACCGTTCCGACCACCTGGGCCGAACTGACCACGACCGCCCAGGAAATCATGGATGCGGAGCGCGCCGAGGGCAATTCGGAAATGTGGGGCTTCGTGTTCCAGGGCAATGCCTATGAAGGCCTGACCTGCGATGCCCTCGAGTGGGTCAAGTCCTATGGCGGCGGCCAGATCGTCGAGGCCGACGGCACGATCTCGATCAACAACGAACAGGCTGCCAAGGCCATCGACATGGCGGCAAGCTGGATCGGCACCATCTCTCCGGAAGGCAATCTGGCCTATATGGAAGAAGAAAGCCGCGGCGTCTGGCAGCTCGGCAATGCCGTGTTCCATCGCAACTGGCCCTATGCCTATTCGCTCGGCAATGGCGGCGACTCGCCGATTGCCGGCAAGTTCGACGTGGCGCCGCTGCCGGCAGGCGACGGCCCCGATGCCCGATCGGCTGCAACGCTGGGTGGCTGGAACGTCGCCGTTTCCAAGTATTCGCCCGATCCGGATGCCGCCATCGAACTGGCGCTCTATCTGAGCTCGTCCGAAGTGCAGAAGGAACGCGCCCTGATGCAGTCCAACCTGCCGACGATCGAAGCGCTCTATGACGACGCCGATATCGCCGCCGGCCAGCCGATCATCCCGGCCTGGAAGGAAATCTTCCAGAACGCGGTGCCGCGTCCGTCCGCGCCGACCCAGGGCAATTACAACGAGGTCTCTTCGCTGTTCTGGAGCGCCGTCCACTCCACGCTTTCGGGCAATGGTACGGCCGCCGAGAACCTCGAAGTTCTCGAAGCCGATCTCGAAGAGCTCAAGGGCGACGGCTGGTAAGACCTCCCCGGCAGTCGAACATGAGGCGGACGGTGACCAGTTCACCGTCCGCCCTTTCTGATGGTGGTGCATCGCATCGAGGGAGGAGACCAAGATGGCGACGGAAACGATGGTAACGGCCGGGGTCCGGCCAGCACCCAAGATAAAGTCGGAACTAACGCAGCAGCGTGTGCGGGCCGCTCGCTGGTTCCTCCTGCCGATGCTGATCGCACTGGCTATCGTGGCCGGGTGGCCGCTGCTTCGATCGATCTATTTCTCCTTCACCGACGCGTCCCTCAGCAATCTCGAGGGTGCCCAGTTCATCGGCTTCGGCAATTATTTGCGCTGGCAGGTGCTCGACAGCGGAGCCGTGCGCTGGCGGGGCCTTTTGGCCGATCCGGCCTGGTGGAATGCCGTGTGGAACACGGTTCGGTTTGCGTTCACTTCGGTGGCCTTCGAAGCCGTGCTCGGCATGATCGTGGCACTGGTGCTGAATGCCGAGTTCCGTGGCCGCGGCCTTGTCCGCGCTGCCATCCTGATCCCGTGGGCTATCCCCACCATCGTTTCGGCCCGCATGTGGAGCTGGATGCTCAACGACCAGTTCGGCATTCTCAATGATCTGGGCATGCGGCTTGGTCTTCTCAGCCAGAAGGTTGCCTGGACCGCGACGTCAGAAACGGCGATGACTGCGGTGCTGATTGTCGACATCTGGAAAACGACGCCCTTCATGGCGCTCCTGACGCTGGCGGGCCTCCAGATGATCCCCAAGGACATCTATGAGGCCGCTGAAATCGACGGCGTGCATCCGGTCAAGCAGTTCTTCAAGATCACCCTGCCGCTGGTGCGGCCGGCGCTGATGGTGGCGATCATCTTCCGCCTGCTCGACGCGCTGCGCATTTTCGACCTGATCTATGTGCTGACGCCGAACAGTGCCGCGACCAAGACGATGAGCGTGCTGGCGCGCGAAAATCTCTTCGACTTCGACAAGTTCGCCTATGGCTCGGCGATGTCGACGCTCCTGTTCCTGATCATCGCCTTCCTCACCATAATCTATATCTGGCTCGGGCAGGTCCGATTTGACGGGGGAGACCGCTGATGACTGCGACCTTCGACCTCTGGAAATTCACCAAATGGGCGCTGTTCTACCTGTTGGTGACCTTCATCGTGGTGGTGAGCGTCTTCCCATTCTACTACGCCATCATCACCAGCTTCAAATCCGGCACGGCGTTGTTTCAGATCGACTACTGGCCGACCTCGTTCTCGCTGGACAATTATACCGCCGTGCTGAGCACCGGGAGCTTCCCGCGCAATCTGCTCAACTCGATCTTCATCTCGGCCATGACGGTGCTGCTGGCGCTGTTCCTGGCGGTGACGGCGTCCTTCGCGCTGAGCCGCGTGCGGTTCCGGGGCAGGGGGCTGTTGCTGCTGACCATCCTTGCGGTCTCGATGTTTCCGCAGATGGCCGTCCTTGCGGGTCTCTTCGAGCTGATCCGCTTCATGGGCATCTACAACACGCCCTGGGCGCTGATCTTCTCCTACACGATCTTCACCCTGCCCTTCACAGTCTGGGTGCTGACCACCTTCATGCGCGACCTGCCGGTGGAAATCGAGGAAGCGGCGATTGTGGACGGGGCGACGCCATGGGTGATCATCACCCGCGTGTTCCTGCCGCTGATGTGGCCGGCACTGGTGACGACGGGTCTTCTGGCCTTTATCGGGGCCTGGAACGAGTTCCTCTTCGCGCTGACCTTCACCGCGAACAATGACACCCGAACTGTACCGGTGGCGATCGCGCTGCTGTCGGGCAGCACGCAATACGAAATCCCATGGGGCCGGATCATGGCGGCATCGGTGATCGTCACCGTTCCGCTCGTCGTTCTGGTTCTGATTTTCCAGCGCAAAATTGTGTCCGGCCTGACCGCTGGCGGCGTGAAAGGCTAGGGAGAGAAAAGATGGCTTCAATCGAACTGCGCAATGTCCGCAAGTCCTTCGGCATGGTCGACGTGATCAAGGGCGTGGATCTGGAGGTCTTCAAGGGCGAGTTCATGGTTTTCGTGGGCCCGTCCGGTTGCGGCAAGTCCACGCTTTTGCGCCTGATCTCGGGCCTTGAGGATATCACCTCCGGCGAGATGCTGTTTGACGGGCAGGTGGTGAACCACCTCGCGCCCTCCAAACGCGGCATCGCCATGGTGTTCCAGTCCTATGCGCTCTATCCGCATATGACGGTCTACGAAAACATGGCCTTCGGTCTGACGCTCGAAAAGGGCAAGGACAAGGAAGAGATCCGCAAGCGCGTCGAGAAGGCCGCCGACATGCTGCAGATCCGCCAATATCTGGATCGCCTGCCCAAGCAGCTCTCGGGTGGCCAGCGCCAGCGCGTCGCCATCGGTCGCGCTATTACGCGGGACCCAAAGGTGTTCCTGTTCGACGAGCCGCTGTCCAATCTGGATGCGGCGCTGCGCGTGGCGACCCGCATCGAGATCGCCAAGCTGCACGAGGAAATGGACAATGTCACAATGATCTATGTGACCCACGACCAGGTGGAAGCGATGACGCTGGCAGACCGCATCTGCGTGCTGCGCGACGGGCTGGTGGAGCAGGTGGGTACGCCCATGGAGCTCTATGAACGGCCCAATTCGGTGTTCGTTGCCGGGTTTATCGGCTCGCCGAAGATGAACTTCATCGGTGGCGAGAAGGCCCAGGCCTATGGTTGCGATACGCTGGGTATTCGCGGCGAGCACATTACCATCGTGCCTGAAAACGGGGTGTGGAACGGCAAGGTGATCCATACCGAGAACCTTGGCGCCGACTCCTATGTCTATCTCGAGATGGGTACGGAGGAACCAGTGGTGGTTCGGCTCGACGGGGCCAATGACTACAAGAGCGGCGATGTCGTCCAGCTCTCGCCGATGACGGACCGCATCCATCGTTTCGACGCGGCGGGCAAGCCTGTCGCCTAGGGAGATCACAATCGGCGGGGCGGCCACATCGTCGTCTTTTCGCCACGCCACAACTTGTCGGGCCGTGGTGCGTTCACCTCCAATGATCTTGAGGCGAACGCAGTTTGCGCCGACGGCACAGAGAATACACGCAGGCCGGTGTCTCCCCACCGGCCAAGTCAAATCAGGAGACTATCGATGACGATCCGTACCCTCGTCTGGGGCGAGAATGTCCACGAGCAAAAGAACAAGACAGTGGCGGAGATCTATCCCCAGGGGATGCATGGCCAGATCGCCAAGCTGCTGTCCTCCGATCCCAATCTGTCGGTGAAGACGACGACGCTGCAGGAGCCGGAGCACGGCTGCACCGAGGAGGCGCTGAGCCAGACCGATGTGCTGATCTGGTGGGGTCATGCGGCCCATGACAAGGTCGATGACGCCGTCGTCAAGCGCGTCATGGAGCATGTCTGGCAGGGCATGGGCCTGATCGTGCTGCATTCGGGCCACCATTCCAAGGTCTTCAAGGGGTTGATGGGCGCGCCTGCCAACCTCAACTGGCGCGAGGCGGGCGAACGCGAGCGCCTGTGGGTAGTCAATCCAGGCCATCCGATCGCCAAGGGCCTGCCGGCCTATTTCGAGCTTGAAAACGAAGAGATGTATGGCGAGCCCTTCACCGTGCCGGAGCCGCTGGAGACGGTATTCGTCTCCTGGTTCCAGGGTGGGGAGATTTTCCGCTCTGGCCTGACCTATCGGCGCGGCGCCGGAAACATCTTCTATTTCCGCCCGGGTCACGAGACCTATCCGACCTATCACGATGCCACTGTCGGCCAGGTGCTGCGGAATGCCGTCAACTGGGCTCATAACGGCGATCGTTATGCCCGCCTGATGAAGGCGCCCAATGTTCCCGTCGGCGAGGCCATTGAAAAGATTGAAGAGCGCGGCCCCAAGCTCAGCTCTGCCGACCACGCCGGTGAAGTGAAGGCCTAGCCCATTGCAGTGGAGTCATTCCCGTGAAAGCGGGAGCCTCCGTTGAGAAAAACAGTGGTTCCCGCTTTCGCGGGAATGACCCCCGTGTAAATTGCAATCGGGCTAAGGCGCCCAAGGAATAAAACTATGCGTATCCTTATCCTGGGTACTGGTGGCATGGCGAACCAGCATGCCAAGCACTTTGCGGCCATCGAGGGCGTAACGCTCGCAGGCGGCGTCGATGTGGACCCGGCCCGTGTCGAGGCGTTCAATGCCGCGCACGGGATCGAGCGCGGCTTCGGTTCGCTCGATGCGGCTCTCGCCTGGGGCGAGTTCGACGCCATCGCCAATGTCACGCCGGACAGTATCCACCATCCGACGACCATGGCTGCGCTCAATGCGGGCAAGCACGTGTTCTGCGAAAAGCCGCTGGCCACCGACTATGCAAAGGCGATGGAAATGACCGAGACGGCCGAACGGCTTGGTCTCGTCAACATGGTCAACCTCACCTATCGCAATGTCGCCCAGCTGCAGAAAGCGCGCGAAATCGTGCAGTCGGGGCTGGTCGGTACGGTCAAGCATTTTGAAGCCAGCTATCTGCAGAGCTGGCTGGTGTCGAAGGCCTGGGGCGATTGGCGCACGGAGAGTCAATGGCTGTGGCGCCTCAGCAAGAAGCACGGTTCGAACGGCGTGCTCGGCGATATCGGCGTTCATATCCTCGATTTTGCGGCCTATGGCGCGGGCAGCGATTTTTCCCGCGTGTTCTGCCGGCTGGAAACCTTCGAGAAGGCCGAGAACAACCAGATCGGCGAATATCAGCTCGATGCCAATGACAGCTTCGCCATGACCGCGCAGCTCGAGAACGGCGCGCTGGGGGTCATCCACGCCACGCGCTGGGCAACGGGCCATTTCAACGAGCTGCGCCTGCGTATCTATGGCGACAAGGGGTCGGTGGAAGTACAGCATCGGCATGACTGGTCGAAGCTGTTCACGTGCCTCGGGGATGATATCGAGACCGGGACCTGGACCGAGGTGCAGGTAGACCCGGTGCCGACCAATTACATGCGATTTGCCGAAGCCGTGCGCGCCGGACGCAATCTGGAGCCGAGCTTCCGGCATGCGGCCAATATTCAGAAAGTGCTCGATCTGGGTTCGATCACGGATCGCGACCGGACCGAGCATCGGGTCTAGGAGCGGTCATCCGGCTCCCACGATCGGGTAGAAGAAAGGGCGCCGGTTGGGGCGCCCTTTCTGTTTTGCAGCTAACCCGACCTATTCGATGATGGTGATGCGACCATCGGTGTAGGGGGTGTATTCACCGCCGAGCTTGGCGATGTAGTCGGCGACCACCTGTTCCAGCGGCGGGCCGAAATCATAAGGGTTGTCGCCTTCGGCAAAGGTGCCGTAGCCGTCGCCGCCACCGCGGACATAATTATTGGTGACGATGGTGTAGGTGGCGTCTTCGTCGATCGGGACCCAGGCATCGCCTTCTCCCTTGACCATCACGTCGCTGACGCGCTCGCCGGCAGGATTGGCCAGGGTGTAGCTGTACTTGAGGCCAGCGACCTGGGCAAAGCGCCCGGCGCCGTTCTCGATGTCGCTGACACCGTTTTCGAGCGCTTCGATAACGTCGGCGCCGCTGATCTGGACGGTGGCGAGCGTGTTGGAGAAGGGCAGGACGGTCAGCACGTCGCCGACGGTGATTTCACCGGCGTCGATGGAGGCACGGATGCCGCCACCATTCTGGAAGGCGATCGTTGCGCCCTGATCGGCGACGCGATCAAGGATGGCGTCGGCCAGGAGATTGCCCATGGAGCATTCCTGGACGCGGCAGATCTCGCGCGAGCCTTCGAGCTTGTCGGTGGTCGTGCCGATGACGGTGCTGGTCAGCTCCTCGATCGGGCCGAGAAGCTCCTTGAGCTGTCCGGCGAATTCGGCATTGGCCGTGACAGAGGCATCGATGAGGAAGGGCTGGCCTTCGGCCTTGGTTACGACGCCATTATCGTCCCAGGTGATGGCGATGTCGCCGAGATATTTGCCGTACTGGTTGGCCTGGACGACAGGAACTTCCACGCCATCGGGGTTGGTGACCATGGTGGGGTAGGGGCCGACGGCGCCTTCCATCGAGCCAAGGAGCGAATGGCTGTGGCCGCCGACGATAACGTCGACCAGCGGCAGGGCGCCGGCGACTTCGAGGTCGACCGTGTAGCCGATATGGCTCAAGAGGATGATCTTGTTGACCCCGGCCGCGTCGAGCGCTTCGGAGGCGCCCCGGACATATTGGATGACGTCATAAAACTCGATGTCCTCGGTAGAGGCGATCTCGGGGGTGTCCTCGGCGGTCGCGCCGATAATGCCGATCTTTTCTCCGCCGATCTCGATGACGTAGGAGCCCTTGATCTTGCCCGCCAGGTGCGGATCCCGGGTGACGTCGAAATTGCCGCCGATGATCGGAAACTCGGCGGCGTCGATGAATTTCATGAATTCTTCGGGGCCGTCGTCGAATTCGTGGTTGCCGGTGGCGACGACGTCGAAGCCCATCTGGTTGAAGAAGTCGGAGACGACCTTGCTCTTGTAGGTCGTGTAATAGAGCGAGCCCTGGAAATTGTCGCCAGCGGAGAGAAGCAGGGAATTGGCGCCGTCATATTTCGCGCGGGTGTCGTCGATGATCGTCTTGAGCCGCGCGATGCCGCCGAAGCACTCTCCCTTGGCATCAGTCTCTTCATCACAATTGGAATCAGTGCCCGTTATGGGGTCGAACCGCGAATGAAAATCGTTGATATGCAGGATGTTGAGCGTGAATTCGGCATACGCCGCGCTGGAAAAGCCGGCGCAGAGGGTGAGCGCGGTGGCGCCCAGCAGTAACTTCTTCATCCCTGTTGTCCCTTGTTTTGCTTGGCAATTGAGGCTGCGGGACCAGATTCCGAACGTGCTCCCCTGGGAACTGGCCGACGGCATCGAAGAGCAGTTAATCAGCAATTTATGACAGTGGAAAGTGGACCTGTTGGTCAAATCTACTGCGCTGGCAGGGCCCTGTGGTGGAAACGAAGGGGCAAAGGGTTTCAAAGCGGGGAGAGTAGGGTAATCTCCGCGCCGTTTGATTTGCGGGGTAATCTCCAATGCGAAGTGCTTTGATCGTCTACGGCGGCTGGGAAGGTCACGACCCGGAAGAGTGTGCCGCCATCTATCGGCGGTGGTTGCACGAAGACGGTTTCTCCGTTCGCATGGCGACCGAAACGAGTGCCTTTGCCGACCCGTCCATCCATGATCTCAATTTGATCATCCCGATCTTCACCATGAGCAAGATTGCCAAGGAGGAGGTCGAGAACCTGACCAGGGCAGTTCAGAATGGGGTGGGGCTGGCCGGCCATCATGGCGGCATGAGCGACGCCTTCCGCGACAGCGTGGACTACCAGTTCATGGTCGGCGGACAGTGGGTGGCCCATCCGGGGAACATCATCGATTACAGCGTCGACGTGACCAAACCGGACGATCCGATCATGGCCGGCATCAAGTCGTTCCCCTACACCTCCGAGCAATATTATATGCATGTCGACCCCTCCAACGAGGTGTTGGCGACGACCACTTTTTCGGGCGAGCATGCGCCTTGGGTCGAGGGCGTGGTGATGCCGGTGGTGTGGAAGCGCATGCACGGGGCAGGGCGGATTTTCCACTCCACCCTCGGGCACCGCGCCAAGGAATTCGAAAACACCAATATGGCGACGATCCTGCGCCGGGGCATCAACTGGGCTGCGCGGGACGAATAATATCGCTCTTCGTTTCGCCGTCCCATGATGGTGAGTTGAAACTGACGTCGTTTTGGCTTCGTATCTCCTCCAGCAAGGAGAGCGGGATGAGCCACGACGCCGGATCGGACGCGCCAAAAAGCGGACCTTTGGTTTACCGCCAGTCGATCTGGACCCGGATAACGCACTGGGTCTGGGCGATATGCCTGTTTTTCCTGCTGCTCTCAGGCCTGCAGATCTTCAATGCCCATCCGGCGCTCTATCTCGGCAATGAGTCGGGGTTCGAGTATGACAACACCGTTTTTCGGATCGGTGCGATCAACACGCCGGAGGGCCCGCGCGGGCAGACGACCATACTGGGCAATAATTTCGACACCACGGGTGTGTTGGGCATGAGCGGCAGCGCCGAGCGCCCGCAATATGTCGGCTTTCCGGGCGCGGTGACCATTCCCTCGTTTCGCGATCTGGCGACGGGGCGAGTGGTGCATTTCTTCTTCGGCTGGCTGCTGGTGGCGGCGCTGTTCATCTGGTTTCTGGCAAGCGCCATAAACGGACATCTGCGCCGCGATATCGTGCCCAAGGGCGCGGATTTGAAGGCGCTGCCCGCGGACGCGCTCAACCATGCGCGCTTGCGCCTGCATCATGGGCGCAGCTATGGCCCGGTGCAGAAGCTGAGCTATTTCATCGTCTTCTTCGTGCTGTTTCCGCTGATCGTCCTTACGGGGCTGACGATGAGCCCGGGGATGGATGCGGCCTGGCCATGGCTGCTCGATGTTTTTGGCGGTCGTCAGACGGCGCGGACCATCCATTTCATCGTCATGGCGCTGCTGGTGCTGTTCTTCATCGTCCATCTGGTGATGGTGGTGCTGGCGGGGCCGTTCAATGAGATGCGTTCGATGATCACCGGCTGGTATCGGACGGGCAGGGGCACTATTGCCCGGGAGGGTGACCGGCCATGAGCAATCTGATCCTCAATCGCCGGCGGTTCATCATGGGTTCTGCGGCGCTGGGCTCTGGGCTGGCGCTCTCGGGCTGCGACCAGTTCGATTTCCTTGGCCAGCGGGGCAATCCGATCCGGAGCGCCATCGAGCAGGCCAATGTGCTGACCTATCGGGCGCAGCGGGCGCTGATCGGCGAGCAGGTAATGGCGCGCGAATATGCGGCGAGCGAAATCCGCCAGGGCATGAAGCCCAATGGCTCTACCGAGCCGACGACGCCGGAATATATGTTCCTCAAGGCGCAGAATTTCGCGCCCTATAAACTGACCATCAAGGGCATGGTGGAGAAGGAAGTCAGTTTCTCGCTCGACGAGCTGCGCAACATGCCGGCGCGCAGCCAGATCACGCGGCATGACTGCGTCGAGGGCTGGAGCTGCATCGCGAAGTGGACGGGGACCGCGCTGGGGCCGCTGCTCGACATGGCGGGTGTGAAGCCGGAGGCACGGTTCTGCGTCTACCATTGCTTCGACAACATCCAGAAAACGCTGTCGGGCGACATTCTCTACTATACGAGCTCGGACCTGGTCGACGCCTATCATCCGCAGACGATCCTTTCCTACGGGCTCAACGATCAGGTGTTGCCGGTGAGCAATGGGGCGCCGGTTCGGCTCCGGATCGAGCGGGCACTGGGCTACAAGCAGCCCAAATACCTGCACACGATCGAACTCGTGGACGATCTGCGGCCGTTCGGGGGCGGCAAGGGCGGCTATTGGGAAGACAATGGATATGACTGGTACGGCGGCATCTGACGCTGCACGCAGGCCGCCCATGCACGCGATCGTCTTGCCATTGACGGAAAATTGGCCCATATGGGACGGACATCGCGGCCAGAGCGCCGCGAATGGACTTCTCTTCTTACTCAAGCGGTGAGCGGCGAAGTCACTTCGGATACCACGAATTGGTCCGGAGGTGAGCCAGCACCCGCGCGATACTTTCCCTTTATCGCCCGATTGCACCTGTTGAACCGCCTGTCGCGCCGCGACTGGCGATAGGCGCGCAGCATGGCTGCGTGCACATCAGCGCCGCATTGGCGCAGAAAGACCAAACTTGACCGATTTCGTTTCGCTCGGCCTTCCCACAGTCCTTACCGATAGCCTGACTGCGGGTGGTTATACCGTGCCCACCAAGATCCAGAGCCAGGCTATTCCCAAGCTGCTCGAAGGTCGGGACATGCTGGGTATCGCCCAGACCGGTTCGGGTAAGACCGCTGCTTTCGGCCTGCCGATCCTGGCTGGCCTCCTCACCGTGACAGGGCGTCCGCGCCCGATGACCACGCGCGCGCTGATCCTGGCGCCGACGCGTGAGCTCGCCGTCCAGATCGAGGAAAATATCCGCAAATTCGCCGGCTCCAAGATGAAGCTCGATACCGTGCTCGTCCTGGGCGGCGTCTCGCGCTACCATCAGGTCCAGAAGATCGCAAAGGGCGTCGACATCGTCGTCGCCACGCCGGGGCGTCTCAAGGATCTCCTGGACGACAACAAGATCCGCCTCAATGAAACGCGCTGGCTGGTGCTGGACGAGGCCGACCGCATGCTCGACATGGGCTTTATTGCCCCGGTCAAGGCAATCGCCAAGGCCATCGGCCTTCGTCGCCAGACCATGCTGTTCTCGGCCACCATGGCGCCGGAAATCGAAGATTTGACCAAGAGCCTCCTCAAGGAGCCGATCAAGGTCGAGGCTTCGGTGCAGGGCTCGACCGTGGTCAAGATCGACCAGCGCGTGATCCTCTCCAACTCCAAGGCCAAGCGGAACGTGCTCAACGATCTGCTGAGCGACGAGGCGGAAGCCATGGAGCGGGTGATCGTGTTCGCACGCACCAAGCATGGTGCCGACCGCGTCACCAAAAATCTGGCGATTGACGGTCACGACGCCGCCGCCATCCACGGCAATAAGAGCCAGAACGCCCGTCAGGCCGCACTCAAGGGCTTTTCTTCGGGTTCGGTCCGCATTCTCGTTGCGACCGACATCGCGGCGCGCGGCATCGACGTGCCGGGCATCACCCACGTGGTCAATTACGATCTGCCGGACGATCCGGAAAACTATGTGCACCGCATCGGCCGCACCGGCCGTAATGGCGCCACCGGCATTGCCATCACGCTGTGTGACGGCACCGAGCGCGGCAAGCTGCGCGATGTGGAGCGTCTCATCCGCCGGACGCTGCCGGTTTCGGGCGACGAGAAGCTGCTGACGGAAGTCGAAAGCTCTGCCCCGCGCGCGCCGCGCAACAATGCGGGTGCACCCGCAGGCGTTCGTACGGCACGCAACCCCAAGCCGAACAGCAATCGGCGTTTCAACACCCCTCGTCCGGGTGGCGAACGCGGCAAGGGCGGCGTAGCGCGTGAAGCCATCGCGCGCGATCCGAACAATGCACTGGCTCCGGCCAAGTCCACCAAGCCGCCCCGCGCAGACGGTCTCAAGACCAAGCAGCGCTGGACCACGGCGGCCAAGAAGACTGCAGCGCGCAGCCGCCGCGAAGGCTAAATGATCTAGAAAAGGCGGCTCTCGGGCCGCCTTTTTTGTTTACTGACCGCGCGAGGGCGGGGTCATCCTGCTCCGGTCGGCGCGCCCCTCGGGGCCGCCAGCATCACCGGGCGGCGGGCCGCCATTGCTGGCCGGCGGAGGGGGGCGCATGCCGCCGCCGGGGCGCCCGAACCCCGTGCCTGGCTGCGCATTGGGGTCAATGCCGATGATCATGGCGGCGAGATAGTCCTCGTCGGTTTCCTTGAGGAAGGCATAGGCCGCGCGGGTGGACTGGGTCGCTATGCCGTCATTGGCGTTGAGCGTGTCGCGCATTCCGGACCGTTCATTATAGGGCGCGACATTGAGATAGATGTATTCGGAGAGCGCGTCGGGGAAGAACATCTGCCCGGTCAGCACGACGTTCTCGGCGATGAAGATCTTGAAATGGATGTGCGTCGTGCGGCCGCGATACCAACTGGGATAGATTGTTTCGAACTCGGCTATGCCGTTTTCATCGGTGAATTGTGTGCCCCGCATGAAGGTTTCGCCAGAGGTGTCGACGGCGCCGTCATCGCCCTGGCCCGCATATCCGGAATAGGCTCCAGTTGCATCGCAATGCCAGATGTCGACGCGGGCGCCTTGGATCACCACACAGCCGGCATCGACGATCTGAAGGCGGACCCGCAGGGGAATACCCGGGCGCCCCTCGGTGATGTCCGCTCGCTCAAGATCAGGATCGAAATAATAGGGGCCTTCCGTGACCTCGGGGACGATGGTGCAGACATCGGCGCCCTGAAGCAGGGCCGCCGTCTGGCCAGCGCTGGCACCCGCTTCCTGGGCGAAAGCGGTGCGGGTCATGAGGACGCCGCCACTGGCAGTGACGGCGAGGGCGCGGAAGGCATCGCGGCGAGTAAGCTTTGGCATGGTTTTTCCCTTGGCTATCTGCACATGAATATCCCGAAGGGGTCGAGATTGGTCGTGAAGAGACAGAAAGGTGCGTGAAGCTTTCGTAACCAGGGCGTTAGGCGACCGAGGCAAGGTAGAGAATGTCGCGCGTGGCGCTCGATGCGGTGCCCCGGGGTGCCAGGCGGTCGAGAAAGCTGACGGCCCAATCCACCACATTGTGCTTGCGGGCGGCCGCCATCAGGGCCTGCCAGCGCTCGAGCCGTTCTTCCAAGGGCATGTCGAGGGCGATGCGCAGGGCCTCGGCGGTTTCGTCCGTGTCGAACGGATTGACCAATAGCGCTTCGGGGAAAATCTCCGCCGCACCGGCAAAGCGCGAAAGCACCAGGACGCCCGGGTCTTTCGGGTTTTGGGAGCCGACATATTCGTGGGCCACGAGGTTCATGCCGTCGCGGAGCGGGGTCACGAGACCGACGCGGGCGAGACGGTAAAGCCCTGCAAGGCTGGGCTGGCCATAGGCGCGTTTGACATAGGTCAGCGGTTGCCAGTCGGGCTCGGCGAAATGACCCATGACACGGCCGCAGATGGCGTCGAGCGTGTCGCTGGTCTCCTGATATTCCTTGATCGTATCGCGCGAAGGCGGCGCCACCTGGAGCATGTGAACATGGCGCCTGAAGCGCGCATTGTTGGCGAGCAGCTTTTCGTAGGCCTCAACGCGTTGCGGCAATCCCTTGGAATAATCGAGGCGGTCGACGCCAAGGATGAGGCGCTGTCCGCCCAGGGATCGCTCCATGCGCTTTACCATTTTGGTGGCAGCGGGGCTGGTGGACAGGCTGGCGAAGGCGTCCGGCTCCGAACCGATCGGGCAGGCATCGATCTCGGTGCGGCTGAAGTCGATATGATCCTGATTGTCGCCGACAAAGGTGGAGGGAGACTGATGCTCGGCGAATTCGGTAAAGGCGGCAACGTCGCGCCGGGCCTGCATGCCCACGAGATCATAGCGCGAGAGATCGCGCATCAGCTCGGCATGGTTGGGAATGGCATAGAGCGCATCCGGGGTGGGGAAGGGGATGTGCAGGTAAAAGCCGATGCGATTTCGCGCGCCGAGGCGCCGCAATTCCGCGGCCAGGGGAATGAGGTGATAGTCATGCACCCAGATGACGTCGTCGGGCCTGAGCAGGGGCAGCAGCGCCCGCGCGAACTGGGCGTTGACCCGGCGATAGCCTTCGTACCAGTGGCTTTCTATGGTCGCGAGGTCGAGCCGCAGATGAAAGCTCGGCCAAAGGATCGAATTTGAGAAGCCTGCGTAATAGGCGTGGTGGTCGTCCCGGGTGAGATCGATCTGGGCGACGGTTACGCCCTCGATATCTTCGAGCCGGGCCGTCTCGCTCGGCTGTTCCGTCAGCTTTCCCGACCACCCGAACCAGAAGCCTTCGCGCTCCATCAGCACTTTTCGCAGGGCCACGGCCAGGCCTCCGGCGGTCGGACCCTTGCCGGGTGTGCGGTTGGAAACGACGACGATGCGACTCATGGTTACTCTGCCCCTTTTTTCGTGTTTGATGGCGGGGCGAAAACGTCCCGCCGGAAGTTTCGATGGGCCCTAGTGGGCCAGACCGTCCTCTGTCCCGCCTTGCTGCCGGTCAGCATGGTCGGGCCGGTCGCGGTGGATCAACTCGCTCAACCCCCGCAGCAGCGCATGGACCGAGGTCACGTCGGCTATGCGCATGCGGGCGATCGTTTCGCCTGGCCCGAGCTTGATGCCCACGCCGCCCAGTTCCTGGGCCACTCGAAAGGCGTCCTCGTCGGTGCGGTCGTCGCCGATGAAGATCGGGACGCGGCCAAGAAAGGGCTGTTCCTGCATGAAGGCGCGCAATGCGGCGCCTTTGTCGAACGCAGTGGGACGGGCCTCGATGACCATTTTTCCGGCCACGAGGGTAAAGTCGGGATAATCGCGAACCGCTTCCTGCATAGCGCGGTGGCACTCATCGGCCATCTCTGGCGCCTGCCGGAAGTGAAGGGCGACGGCCCCTTCCTTGGGTTCGAGCAAAAGACCTGGGTTGTCGACCACCAGCCCTTCCAGTGTCCGGGCGATTTCCTGAGCGGCCTCGACGAGATGCTCATCCATCTGTTCGACCGTGCCATCAGCACGTCGGCGCTGCGAGCCGTGCGCCCCCGCGATGGGAAGTTGCAGTGGCGACAAAAAACGATCGATATCGGAAATTTCCCGCCCGGTGATCACGGCGAATGCATGATCGAACTCGGTGAGGATCCTGTCCAGCTGCCCGGGCAATTCGGGGGGGACAGCAATGCTTTCCGGGGTTTCGGCGATCTCGACAAGTGTCCCGTCGAAATCTGTAAAGACGGCAAGAAGAGGCAGGTTTTCGCCCGCGAAAAGGCTCGGCTCGGCCATGATAGCCCCTTTGGTTGATATTGGTTCAACAAGGGAAACGCTAGTGAAGCCAAATGGTTCGGCGGCGCGGTGCCGGGCCCGGGGCCAAAAATGAACAAATTCTTAATAACGCATTCGTGAGCAGTTCATGACGGGAGCGTTATTGCATCTAACCGCGTTAAGTCCGCAGCCAGAGATCACTGTACGGTGATGCCTCAAGCTTCGACCAGACAATAGAAAAGCGAAGATCATGCTGAATATCGCGCCCCAGAAACTGCTTCTCACCATGCTGTTCACCATGGCCATGAGTTTCATTGCCCTGGCAGCAAGCTTTGCTGAAATGCCGCCCGAGACGGACGCCGTGGAGATCTCCAATGGCCAGTTCCAGTAGCGCACAATCGGGCGGGCTTGGCGCGCAACTGCTGTTATGGGGCTGGAGACGCCTGCCGCCGGGGCCGGCCCCCAGCCCAGCCGGATCCCCCATTCGAGGCCCATTAAAGTCGACGCGCAAAAACCCACGGTGATCAGGCGAGGGGTATGCCCTTGTTGCCCTTGTCGCGCTGGTAGACGGCCGACAGATCCGCATAGGCGCCGACCAGATTGTCGACCCGGGCAAGCAGTTCTTCCTTCTGCGTCCGCTCCAGACCGGCAATCAGGCCCTGAATGGCGTAGCTCTTGAAGAAGGCGTTGTGGCGGTTGTAGAGCGGGCGATCCGCGGGAACCGTTTCCGCACCGGGATCGGGCACGGCATAGATCGCCTGCAGGATCTGGATATCGTAGGGGATCGCGAAGCTGTCCCGACTGTCTTCATGGCTGAAAAGAAAATAGAAATTGTCAAAGCCTGACCACGTGATGCCCGAGAGGCAGAGCGAGCAGGGCTCGTGCGTGGTGACGAAGATGCAATCCTTGGGGTCAGGACGCGCCCCGGCAGGCAATTCGTAGAAGCGCTTGATGGCGTGCATCTCGCCATGCCAGAGCGGATTTTCCGTCTCGTTATTGGTTTCCGCAATCACCACGGACAGATCGGACTTGCGCAGGATGGCGGCGCCGAAGAGCTTGTTGCCGTGGGTGACGCCCTGGGCAGTCTTGGGCACGATGTCCTGTTCGATGACGTCGAGCAGGCGGGAAACGAAGGATGCGGTGTCCAAGACTTACTCCTCAGAGGGGACGAGGCCGACAAGCGGAATGCCGGCAGGATCGAGCAGGCGCAGGCCCTTGTCGTCGCGTTCGAAGCCACCGACGGCGGCGAGCGCTGCGAAATAGGCGGCCTCCTGGGCCATGATGTCTTCGGCGCAGGCCATTCGGGTGGCCGCAGCGGGACCGAACACCAACTTGCTGGCCAGAAGCGTCAATTCCGAAACATAGCTGTTGCAGCCGCCATTGCCGGTCGCCCGCAGATCGGCGGCGATGGCAAGGATGATCGGCCGCGTGCCGGTGACCGGCTTGCCGCCAATACTGGTGACGCGCCAGCGCGTATCGAGCAGCGTCGGCTCGGGCAGGGTTGGGGCCGCGGCGATGGGCTGGGGCTTTTGGCGGGTGACGAGGATCGATATTGGCGCTGGATTGGCGAGATCGACCTGGACTGGCGACGGACTGGAAAAAAGCACCTGCCCATTGGCGCGGATTTCAGCGCGGAGGCCATAGTCGCGTTTTGGGTCGGGGTTGGTGCGAATGTTGAGGTTGAAGGTGAGCGGGACCTGACCGGACGGGGCAATGTAACCCTCCGCGCCGACGACGGGGCCGCCATCGTGCAGGCGAACAAGCTCGATGTGGAGGCTGGCGCCGGACGGCAGGGCCATGCGTTCGCGGTAAAACACCTCGCCTGTAAGGGTCAGTGGCGCCGCGAGGGCAGGGACAGCTAGAACCAACAGGGCCGCGATAATGCTTATCAGCCTGGCAAACATGGCTTCCTCCCGTCTCGACTGGCTGTCCGTGACAGGCGGGCAAAGGCACCAGCGAAATAAAGATGTGCTCCCAGCCTAAACCATGCCGCCGGCACATGCGAGCAAAGGACTTTTTTAGGGTTACGAACCGACGCCGATGATCCAGGGGAGATCAAACACATATTCCTCGAGATTGTTGCCGTCGCCGCCTCGGTCCACCACGAGAAACTCGCTCTCGCGCTCCAGGGGGGTGAGTACGCCGTGCCATGTGTTCATGGCGATATTGACGCCTTGCCCGGGAGACGGACGGAAAGCGCGCAGCCGGGTTGGCGTGCCGCTGTCGTCTTCGGCGACGATGACCAGCCAGGACGCGGCAGAGATGGGGTAAAAGGCCTGGCTTCCCAAGGGGTGTCGCTCGACCAGGCTCAGACTGAGCGGCAGGGCATAGGGGCGGCCCCGAAAAATCGAGATGAGCGGTCGCGCATGCACGCCCCCCAACTCGACTTTGGCCAGATCATGGAAGCGCTCGGTCATGCCCGAATTGATCGGGTAATGGTGGGCGCCTTCGCGTTCGATGACCTGACCGAAGGGCGCAAAGGACTCGGCGGTGAGCGGCTCTATGGTGAGGTTACGGTCGTTCATGGCTCAGAACGGCAGCTTTGCATGGCGGTTGACGTCCTTGTAGAGCAGATAGCGAAACCGCTCGGGACCGGCATAGCAGGCCTGGGGGCAGAAGGCGCGCAGCCACATGAAATCGCCGGGCTCGACCTCCACCCAGTCGCGATTGAGCCGGTAGACCGCTTTTCCCTCAAGCACATAAAGCCCATGCTCCATGACGTGGGTTTCCTCGAAGGGGATGACGGCGCCGGGTTCCAGGGTGACGATATTGACGTGCATGTCGTGGCGCAAATCGGTGGGCTCGACAAAGCGCGTGGTGCCCCAGCGTTCATTGGTGTCAGGCATCCAGCGGATGGGCTCGTCCTGTTCATTTGTGACAAAGGCGCTTGGCATGTCGATGCCGTCCACCTTTTCGTAGCGCTTGCGTACCCAATGAAAGCGGGCGGGTTCGGGGCTTCGATTGACGAGGCTCCAGTTTGCGCCGGGGGGCAGGAAGGCGTAGCCGCCGGGTTTGAGCTGGTGAACAATGCCCTCAAGCGTCAGGACGAGGTCGCCTTCGACCACGAAGATCACGCCTTCGGCTTCCGGGTTCTGCTCGGGGCGCTCGCTGCCGCCGCCCGGCGCCACTTCCACGATGTATTGGGAAAAGGTCTCGGCAAAGCCGGACATGGGGCGAGCGATGATCCAGAGGCGGGTGTCCCGCCAATGGGGGAGGTAGGAGGTGACGATGTCGCGCATCACCCCGCGCGGGATGAGCGCGTAGGCTTCGTTGAAGGTTGCTCGGCCCGTGTGAAGGGCCATCTGGGCGGGCAGGCCGGCGATCGGGGTGGCGTAAGAAGCGGACATGTCTGGGTTCACTGAAATGCGTCGCCAGAGAGTAGAGCCATCCCGGCAGCAAGTCCAAGACCCTAAGCTTCGATTTTCCCAGCCAACTCAACCTGTTTGTCCAGCCGGCTCAACATGGCGGCGGCGTAGGCAGCGTATGGTCCGATGAAGCGCTCGTGGATGGCCTGGATGGGGAGGGCATCGAGGTGGTTCCAACGCTCGCGTCCGCGCTTTTCGCTGATGAGGAGCCCGGCCTGCTCCAGAACCTTCAGATGCTGCATAACGGTGCAGCGATCGAGGTCGGGGGTGAGGTCGCAAAGCATGCCGGTGGTGCGCGGCTCTATCTTGAGCAGATCGAGCAGGCGACGGCGCACCGAATGGGCCAGAGCCTTGAAGATGAGGTCGTCCTGGTCGTCGCTTGACATGTTATATTTTTATAACATACCGTCTTACGGGTCAAGGATGGAGGAAGCCATGGCCTATGAATTTACAGTCAGCGGGCGCATTGCGCGGCCGGTCCACGACGTCTTCGAGGCGGTGGCCGATCCCGCCAAGCTCTCAGGGTATTTTACGACCGGCGGGGCAGTCGGACGGCTCGAGACGGGCGCGGTGGTGACATGGGATTTCCATGATTTTCCTGGGGCTTTTCCAGTGCATGTGGTGGAGGTCGACCCTGACCGGAAGATCGTGCTGCGCTGGGATGCGCCGCCGGACGAGGATGCTGCAGGGAATTATCAAACCACGGTAACCATGAGCTTTTCGCCGCTCGAGGATGGGCGCACGCTGGTTTCCATCCATGAGGCGGGGTGGCGTGACAGCGAAGCCGGGCAGAAGGCATCCTATGGCAATTGCGAAGGTTGGACGGGGATGGTCTGTGCCCTCAAAGTATTCGTGGAGCACGGAATTAATCTGCGCGAGGGCTTCTACAAGTAAAGTTGCGGCAACATCTCGTTAGGGTTACCGAATTTCAACCTATCGCTGCGATGATCGTCGTCATGAGCACACTGGCCGCGATATTCGGCATGGCGCCGCACAATTGCCTGCAGCATCACCTGCCCTGGCTGGCGATGCTGGCGCGCGTGATGGGGCTCGATGATGGCGAGCCCCATGTCGGGTCATCCCTGAACGACCGGAACGGCTGAGCTTTTCTTAGGGCAGGATGGCCTCGAGCCGCAGCAGGGCGATCCGTTCGACCTGGGCGCAGGCGGTGGCGAATTCTTCTTCAGCACTGTTATTGATGCGTTTTTCGAAGGCTCCGAGGATGGTAGCCTTGGTATTGTCGCGCACGGCGATGATGAAGGGGAAGCCGAATTTTTCCACATAGGCGGTGTTGAGCGCGGTGAAGCGCTCGCGCTCGGCATCGGTCAGCGCATCGAGGCCAGCAGAGGCCTGTTCGGCGGTGGAATCAGCTGTTAAACGCTTGGCAGCGGCCAGTTTTCCGGCAAGGTCGGGGTGGGCGCGGAGCACGGCAAGGCGCTCTTCCGGAGTGGCCATGCGGAACTGGTTGCGCAGGGCGAAGTGGAGGCCGATGGCGGTGTCATTGGCGGGGGAAAGTTCGGTTTCCCAGGCCCGGTCGGCGATCCAGTGGGAGTGCTCGAAGATCGAGCCATAGCGGGTGACGAAGTCCTCGCGCTCCATTTCGGATGGGATCGCGTCAGGGGCGGAATAGGGGTGGTGCTCGGCCCAGTGGCGGGCGATGTCGAGGCGGGTCGGGATCCAGACCTTGTCGAAGCCCTTGATATATTCAACGAATTTCTTGAGCCCCTGGAAGCGGCCGGGCTGGCCGACGAGGCGGCAATGCAGGCCCAGCGACATCATTTTCGGGCTGCCGGCCTGGCCTTCGGCGTAGAGGCAGTCAAATGTGTCCTTGAGGAAGGTGAAATATTCCTCGCCATTGTCGAAGCCCGGACCGGTGACGAAACGCATGTCATTGGTCGAGAGCGAATAGGGGATGATGAGCTGCGGGCGGCCGTGGATGAGCTTCCAATAGGGCAGGTCGTCATCGTAAGTGTCTGAGATGTAAGCGAAACCGCCATAGTCGGCGACGAGGTCGACGGTGTTGAGCGAGGAGCGGCCGGTGTACCAGCCGAGCGGGCGTGAGCCGGTGGCGATCGTGTGGAGGCGGACAGCTTCGGCGATCTGGGCGCGCTCTTCCTCGGGTGGCATGTCCTTGTGCTGGACCCATTTTAGGCCGTGGCTGGCGATCTCCCAACCGGCGTCCTGCATGGCCGCGAGCTGGGCTGGCGCGCGCATCAGGGCCGTCGCAACCCCATATATTGTAACGGGAATTTTGGTTTCGGTGAACAGGCGATGGAGCCGCCAGAAGCCGGCGCGGGAGCCATATTCGTACATAGATTCGACATTGGCGTGGCGCTGGCCGGGCCAGGGGGCGGCGCCGAGGACGTCGACGAGGAAAGCCTCGGAGGCGGCGTCGCCGTGGAGGATGTTGTTCTCGCCACCCTCTTCATAATTCAGGACAAATTGCACCGCGACATGGGCGCCACCGGGCCAATTGGCGTTGGGTGGATTGGGGCCGTAGCCGTGCATGTCGCGAGGGTAGCGGTTCATCATTGGTCCCGATTTGGTTAGCAAAATGTTAGCGTTGAGAGCGAGATTCGGTGAAAGCGTGCGTTCACGCAATAGCGCCCGGAAGCTCGACCCCCTCGAAATAGGATTTGGCGTGATCGAAGAAGATGGCGGGCGCCAGATGCAGGGCGCTGCCGGACCGGACGAGGATGCCGAACCGGTTGGTAGGCAGGCCGCCATCCTCAAGCGGCTTGAAGATAAGCTGGCCCGCGGCGATCTCGTTTTGGGCGCCGATGGGGGTCATGATGGAGAGGTAGTGGCCGCCCAGGGCGAGCTCGGCCAGCATGCGGATGGAATTGACCTCGACCATGGGGGGCAGGATGGAGGAGGAGCGCCTGAGGAAGGGCTCGATGACCTCGCGGATGGAGATTTCCGGCCGCGCGACGGCGAGGGCGTGATCGAGGCACATGTCCATGGTGAGGTGTTCGACACCGGCGAGGGGATGGGTGGGGACCATGACGGCGCCGATGCGCACGTCGCGGCGGAAGGCGACATTGATCTGCCTGGGTGTGCGGGCAATGAAGCCGAAGCCGATATCGACCCGCTCCTCGACCAGCCGGTCGATGACTTCGCCGGAGGAAACGATAGAGAGGTCGATGGTGAGGCGCGGATAGCGGGCGCCGAATTCGCTGATGAGACGGGGCAGGAAGGAATGACCGACGCTTTCGGCGGCAGCGATGCGGACCGAACCGGCACGGACCCCGCGCAGCATTTCGATTTCGGAAACGGCCGCTTCCATGGGAGCGGCGAGGCGGCGGGAATGGCGGAAGAGGATTTCGCCGGCCGGGGAGAGGCGCATGCGGCGCTTGTCGCGCAGGAAGAGGGCTATGCCCAGGGCGTCTTCGAGCTGGGCGACCTGCCGGGTGACGGCGGAAGAGGCAACGTTGAGCCGGCGGGCGGCTTCGCGGATGGAGAGATGGGTGGCGACGGCGTTGAAATAGAGGAGGGACGGCTGGTGAAAGACCCGGCTTAGCAGGCTTGCCGAAAGGGCATGCTCGCGTGGCCGCTCTGATGTTCCGCCCTTGTCCATCGAGCGCTTCCCTTGTTGCCGTTTTGGCAGCATACTGCTCCCAAATTGAGAGTATCAAGAGCAATAGTGCGGCTCTATGGTGAAGTTTAAAGAAACGCATCGCCCGTGACCGACGCACTGGTCCGGGGGGTGTATGAGGAGCAAAAAGAATGGCGGGCGGAAAGCTAACCACCCATGTGCTGGACACGATGCATGGCAAGCCGGCTCGCGGCATGCGGATCGAGCTGCATTTCGTGCATGGGGACCACACCCATCATCTGGTCGATAGCTATACCAATGCCGATGGGCGCGTGGATCAGCCGCTGCTTGCCGACGACCAGTTTCAGCAGGGGGAGTTCGAAATCCGCTTCCATGTGGGGCAGTATTTCGAGCGGCTGGGCGTCGAGACCGAGACGCCCTTCCTCAATGTGGTGCCGATCCGGTTCCTGATCTCCGAGGACAAGCCCTATCACGTGCCGCTGGTGTGTACCCCGTTCTCTTATTCGACGTATCGGGGGAGCTGATGATGGTTCTGGCGCTGGTTGAGAGGCCCCTCACCCTGACCCTCTCCCCGGAGGGGCGAGGGGACGATGGGGGCGAGTGCGGCGCCAAATTTGAAGCAGAACCCCTCACCCGTCTCGCGCTTTGCGCGATCCACCCTCTCCCTCAAGGGGAGAGGGGAAGCAAGGAGCTGATCAATGGTTGAGATTTCCAATACGATCCGGTTCCTGCTGAATGGGGAAGAGATTGCGCTGACGGATGTGGCGCCGGATGTGACGCTGCTGGACTGGCTGCGGCTGGAGCGGCGGTTGCGCGGCTCCAAGGAAGGGTGCGCCGAGGGCGATTGCGGGGCCTGTACGGTGCTGGTCGGCCGCGTGGCGGGCGAGGAGATCATCTATGACTCGGTGACGGCCTGCATCCGGTTTGTTGCGAGCCTTCATGGCACCCATGTGGTGACTGTCGAGCATTTGCGCGGCGAGAACGGCGATCTGCATCCGGTGCAGCAGGCGCTGGTCGATTATCATGGTAGCCAGTGTGGCTTCTGCACGCCGGGCTTCGTCATGAGCCTTTACGGGCTCTGGATGCGTGATCCGCAGCCATCGCGTCCGGCGATCGAAAAGGCATTGCAGGGCAATCTTTGTCGCTGCACGGGCTATGCGCCGATCATCCGCGCGGCCGAGGCAATGTCGAGCTATGGCGCGCCGCAGGGCGATGTGCTGTGGGCCGAGCGCATCGCGGTCAAGGACAAGATCAAGGGCCTTCTGGATGGCCGTCGCGTCGAAATCGGCGCGGGCGCGACGAAGATTTACATTCCGGCAAATCTCGATGATTTCGCCGAAATCTATGCCGCCAATCCCGAGGCGCGGATCGTGGCGGGCTCTACCGATGTGGGGCTCTGGGTCACGAAATTCATGCGAGCCATCGGTCCGGTGATCTTTACCGGGCATTTGCAGGAATTGAAGCGCATTGCCGAGAACAATAGCGAAGTGCGCCTCTATGCCGGGGTGACCTATTCGGAAGCCCTGCCGGTGATCACGGCAAATTTCCCGCAATTGACGGAATTGTGGAACCGGTTCGCGGGCGAGCAGGTGCGCAATATGGGCACGATCGGCGGCAATATCGCCAATGGCTCTCCCATCGGCGATACCCCGCCGCCCTTCATCGCGCTGGGTGCGAAACTGCATCTGCGCCAGGGCAGCCACAGGCGCGAGATCAAGCTCGAAGACTTTTTCATCGACTATGGCAAGCAGGACCGCCGGCCCGGCGAGTTCGTGGAAAGCGTGACGCTGCCGCTGCTGCCGGCTGGGGAGAAATTTGCCACCTACAAAATCTCCAAGCGCCGCGAGGAAGATATTTCGGCCCTGTGCGGAGCGTTCCGGGTGTTCGTCAACGATGTCGGGCAGGTCGGCATGGTGCGCATCGCCTTTGGCGGCATGGCGGCAATTCCCAAGCGCGCCAAGGCGGTCGAGGCGGCACTGGATGGCAAGCCGTGGACTATGGAGACGATCGAGGCGGCGCTGGAGGCCTTTGCCGAGGATTTCCAGCCCATCACCGATATGCGCGCCAGCAAGGAATATCGGCTGCTCGCGGCGCAGAATCTGCTCAAGCGGTTTTATCTCGAAACGCAGGGGCAGGGTGAGCGGCTGAAGCGGGAGGTGGCGTGATGGGTGGTTTGTGCGTCGAAGGGCCCCTCACCAAGGGCCCCCTCACCCTAGCCCTCTCCCCGGAGGGGCGAGGGAACAGATCGCGCTTGGGGAGAGGGTGGAGCAAGGGCAGAGACACCCCCTTCCGAGCTGCGCTAGGGCCCGTTGGGCCCAAGCTGCGCTTGCCCTCCCCTCAAGGGGGAGGGTGTAGAGAGGCCGCGATGGCTTTGTCGTCACCGGGTCATCCCCGCGCAAGCGGGGACCTCCGTTTGACAGGGGTTCCCGCTTGCGCGGGAATGACAGCGGGGGGAAATGGGAGTGCAGCCTATGAATAAGCACGAAGCCCCGATTGCGTTGGCGAGCCTGCACAGTGCGACGCGGCACGATAGTGGGCCCAAGCATGTCACCGGGACCGCCGAATATATCGACGACATGATCGAGCCCGTGGGCACGATGCATGCCTATCTGGGGCTGTCGACGCGGGCCCATGCCGAGATCGCTTCGATCGATTTTTCGGCGGTGAAGGCGGCGCCGGGGGTGATCGGCGTGCTGACGGCCGGGGATATTCCGGGCGAGAACGACGTGTCGCCCAGCCATAAGCATGACGAGCCGATCTTTGCCCAGGGCAAGGTGCATTTCTGGGGCCAGCCCATGTTCGCCGTGGTCGCCGAAACGCGCGATGCGGCGCGGCGGGCGGCGCATCTGGTCAAGGTCGACTACAGGGATCTGCCCTTTGCGCTCGATGTGCGCGCGGCGCAGGCGGCCGGAGGCGCGCTGGTGACCGATCCGCTCAAGCTCGAGCGCGGTGATCTCGAGGCCGGGTTTGCGGCGGCGCCGCGCCGGGCCAAGGGCAGCATTGCCATTGGCGGGCAGGACCATTTCTATCTCGAAGGGCAGATTGCCTTTGCCGTTCCCGGCGAAGACGAGGACGTGACCGTTTATTCGTCCACCCAGCATCCGAGCGAAGTGCAGCTGATGGTGGCGCAGGTGCTGGCGATCCGGCACCATGCGGTGACCGTGCAGGTGCGGCGCATGGGTGGCGGCTTTGGCGGCAAGGAAACCCAGGGCAATCTCTTTGCGGCGGTGGCCGCATTGGCGGCCAAGAAGTGGAACCGCGCCTGCAAGATCCGCCCCGATCGCGACGACGACATGCAGGCGACTGGCAAGCGGCACGACTTCGTGGTCGATTATGACGTCGGCTATGACGAGAGCGGGAAAATTCACGCGGTCGACGCCGTTTATGGCGCACGGGCGGGCTTTTCGTCCGATCTCTCCGGGCCGGTGACCGACCGGGCGCTGTTCCACGCCGACAATGCCTATTGGTATCCGGCGGTGCGGGTGCGCTCGGAGCCGCTTTATACCAATACGGTGTCGAATACGGCCTTCCGTGGCTTTGGCGGGCCGCAGGGGATGATGGCGGCGGAGCGCTGGATCGAGGACATTGCCTATGATCTCGGCAAGGATCCGCTGGAGATCCGCAAGGCCAATTTCTACGGCACGCATACTGATAATGTGACGCCCTATCACCAGACTGTGGAGGACAATGTCGTCCATCGCGTGGTGGAGGAGCTTGAGGCGTCGTCCGATTATCAGGCGCGGCGGCAGGCGGTGATCGCGTTCAACCGGACCAGTTCCGTGCTCAAAAAGGGCATTGCGCTGACCCCGGTCAAATTCGGCATCTCGTTTACGGCGACCTGGTACAATCAGGCCGGGGCGCTGGTGCATGTCTACAAAGATGGCTCGATCCATTTGAGCCATGGCGGCACCGAAATGGGGCAGGGGCTCTATATCAAGGTGGCGCAGGTGGTGGCCGACGCTTTCGGGGTGGGCCTCGACAGCGTGAAGATCATGGCGACGACGACGGGCAAGGTGCCGAACACGTCGGCGACGGCAGCTTCGTCGGGCACCGATCTCAACGGCATGGCGGCCTGGGATGCCTGCGAGCAGATCAAGACGCGGTTGCTGGCCCATGCGGCCAGGATTTACGAGGCCGATGAGGCCGACTGCCACTGGGCGCAGGGCGGGATCAATGTGGGGCGCACATTCGTGCCCTTTGCCGAGCTTTGTGCCTCGGCCTATCTCAACCGCGTGCAGCTTTCGGCGGCTGGGTTCTACAAGACGCCGAAAATCCATTGGGACCGGGCGACCGGGCGCGGGCATCCGTTCTATTATTTCGCCTATGGGGCTTCGGTCAGCGAAGTGACCATCGATATTCTGACGGGGGAATATAGCGTCGATCGGGTGGATATTCTGCACGATGTCGGCAAATCGCTGAACCCGGCCATCGATATCGGGCAGATCGAGGGTGGGTTCATCCAGGGCATGGGGTGGCTGACGACCGAGGAGCTGGTGTGGGACGGCAAGGGGCAGCTCAGGACCCACGCACCCTCGACCTACAAGATCCCGCTGGCCTCCGATATTCCGCCTGTTTTCAACGTCAAGCTTGCCGAATGGTCGGTGAACCGGGAGCCGACGATCGGGCGATC